>JBDTMX010000091.1:0-8068 GCA_039934055.1 Sphingomicrobium sp.
GGGCGCGGGCAGCGCGCTGGATCGCATCTTCCATCGCCTCGATGACGATGCCGCGATCGATCAGCTTTTCGCGCGCGACCGCATCGGCGATCGCGAGCAGTTCGGCCTTGTTGGCGGCGGGACCCGCAGTTGCGGGAGCAGCGGTAGCCATGTGGTTCTAACCTTCCATCTTGATGAGATCGGCACCCTCGGCGTCGAGCGGTGCGGTAGCTTTTATCAGTTCGTCGGTCAGCAGCAGCTTGGCCGAGGCAATGGCTTCGAACGGGATGTCGCGGAGACCCTTGGTGGTCGAGATGTGGACGATGTTGCCGTCGACACCCTCGATCGCACCCGAAACCTGGCGAGATCCGTCGATTGGCTCCTCAAACTTGAGCCGCACCTCGTGCCCGGTCCAATCGGCATAATCCTTGAGGCGCGTGAGCGGCCGGTCGATGCCGGGCGAGCTGACCTCGAGCCGGTAGCCGCCCTCGATCGGGTCGCGCCCATCCGCTTCCAGGGCGTCAAAAACCTCCGAAAGCCGCCGCGAGATTGTTTCGCAATCGCCCAGTTCGAGCTGCCGCGTTGCGGGCCGCTCGGCCATGATTTGAAGCGTCGGGTCGGTGCTGCCGCCAATCATCGCCACGCGCACGAGAGTGTAGCCGAGGGCTTCCACCTCCGGCTCGATCAATGCGGTGAGCGGCGCAATTTCAACCATGCGGTTCTTCAAATTCCAAAACAGCTCTGCGACCGGCCTCCGGGGGGAAGCCAGCCTCAACGTCGGTAACGATGTCGAGGAGAGGGGTGCGATATAGGCTCGTGGAGCGTCCCGCGCAAGCGGTGCTTACTGCACCAGCGCCTGGTTCTCAGCACGTATCCGGACGGTCAGGATGGCGGCGTTCAGGATGCTGAAGATCAGCGCGACCCCGGCCAGATCGAAGGCCAGTGGGAGGATCGCGATCTCGAGCGCGACGATGAGATAATTGGGATGGTCGACGAAGCGGTAGGGGCCGGCCCTGACGAGCGGTGCGCCGGGCAGCACGATGATCCGGGTCGTCCAGCGGGGACCGAGCGTGGCAATGACCCACACCCTGGCGAATTGCAGCAAGACGAACAGCGCTACCAAGGTCCAGTTGATCGGTTGACCTGGCGCCCACCACCACAGAGCCGCCAGCCAAGCGACGTGGACGCTGACCAGCAGCAGATAATGGCTGCGACCGACTTCAACCGCGCCCTGGTCAAGCAAATGCCGCGTATTGCGGTTCGAAAGCCAAAGCTCGGACAGGCGCTGAGCCGTAACCACGGTCAGGATCGCAATCGCCATCCAGGTCATGTGGCCGAGGTCACGCTGCTTCGAGGAGCAGGCCCGCGCAGGTAAAGCCGGGGCCAAAGGCGGTCATCAGCACCCGCTGCGGCAAGCCGCGCTCGATCAGCCGCTCGAGCACGAACATGACCGTCGGCGCGCTCATGTTGCCGAAGTCGCGGAGCACTTCGCGCTCGAGGTTGAGCTCGCCTTGAGGAAGCTTGAGCGCGGCCTCGATGGCGTCGATCACCTTGACCCCGCCGGGGTGGCAGCAGAGGCGGTCGATCGAACTGCGCTCGACGTTCATTTGTCCGAGCATTTCGTCCACCGCGGGCGCCAGCTCGGCTTCGATGAACGGCGGGATGGCGCGATCGAACACGACGGCGAGACCGGGATCTTCAATGTCCCAGCCCATGATTCGCAATGTATCGGGCCACAGTTTCTCGGCCGAGCCGGTGATCCGGGCGAGGCTGTGGTGGCCGGTGGTCACGACCGCGGCCGCCGCGCCGTCGCCGAACAGAGCGGTGGCGACGATTGCTGCCGGATCGTCGCTATCGAGCCGGATCGAGATCGAGCAGGTTTCGACGGTCACGAACAGCCAGTGGCTGCCCGGATCGGCAGCGGCGAGTCTCGCACTCAGGGCCAGGCCGTTGACTCCCCCAGCGCAGCCGAGGCCGAACACGGGGACCCGGCGGACATCGCTGCGCAGGCCGAGCCGGGAAGCGGCGCGGGCATCGAGGCTGGGAGTGGCGATGCCGGTGGTCGAGACCGTGACGATGCCGTCGATCTGGTCCGGTGCCAGGCCGGCCTTGGCGATCGCCGACGACGCCGCTTCAACCAACAGATTCTCCGCCGCTTCGAGGTAGACCGTATTGCGGTCGCGCCAGCCATGCGACTGCTCGTACCACTCGAGGGGCGCGACCAGGTGGCGCTTGGCGATGCCGGCATTGTCGAACACGCCCGACAGCCGTTCGAACAGCGCCGGGCGCCCGCCGAACGCGCGCCGCCCAATGGCCTTGGCCGTGGCCTGCTCGATCACGTGCGGCGGAACCGCGGTGGCAAGCGAAAGAAGGCTGCAGGATTGCATGCGGGGCCTTATATTGAACCGGCACCGTGCCGGACACGGAATGACTAAAGGACCCCTCTGAATGACCCTGCGCTTAATGCAAGCGGGACTTTTGCTGGTACTCGCGGCGTGCAGCCGGGCGCCGTCGGCGGCGGCGGTTGCGGCCCGGCCGTTTACGGTCAGCGAAGTGGCGACGTTCGACGCGCCATGGGCGATGGACTTTCTGCCGGGCACGAATAGCGCGCTCGTCACCGAGAAACCCGGGAAGCTGTGGTTGGTCGATGTCAGGACGGGCACCAAGCAACTGGTCGCGGGCGTTCCAAGTGTCGTGCTGACCAGCCAGGGCGGGCTGCTCGACGTGATCCATTCCCCGACGTTTGCGGCGGACAAGCTGGTCTACCTTACATATGCCGAGCCGTCCGCCAACGGCGGCAGCAGCCTCGCGCTGGCCCGCGCTCGGTTTGTCCAAGACGGCAGCGGTCTGCGGCTCGATGATCTGCGCGTGATCTGGCGCGACCCGGAAGGCGGGCGCGGCGGCCAGTTCGGCGCAATCGTCGTCTTCGCCCCCGACGGACGCTCGCTATTCCTCAGCTCGGGCGAGCGCCAGCGCTTCACGCCTGCTCAGGACCCCAATCAGCCGCTTGGCAAGATTCTGCACCTGACGCTCGACGGCCAACCCGCGCCCGGCAATCCTTGGGCAGGCCGGGCCGGCGCGTCCGGCGTTGTCGTTACCGACCCGCCCGCGAACACGGAGGCGGCGAAGCGTGCGGTGGGCCGGCGCGTGGCATGGCCGGAGCCCAACTCGACGCCCGCCGAAACCTGGACCCTGGGCCATCGGAACCCCTACGGCCTCGCCTTCGATTCTGCGGGGCGGCTGTGGGAGACCGAAATGGGCCCCAAGGGCGGCGACGAGGTCAACTTGATCCTGCCCGGAAGGAACTACGGCTGGCCGATCGTTTCCAACGGCGACAATTATGACGGCGTGCCCATTCCCGATCATCGACCTAACGACGGCTTAGAGGCACCGAAACTGTGGTGGAATCCGTCAATCTCTCCGACGAGCCTGGTGATATACAGCGGCAAGCAGTTCCCTCATTGGAAGGGCAGCGGCTTCATTGGTGCGCTCAGCGGCCAGGCGCTGATCCGGATAACATTTGACGGCGATACGGCGCGCAAGGCGGACCAATGGGACATGGGCGCTCGGATCCGGTTCGTAGGCGAAGCGCCGGATGGGGCCATATACCTGCTCGAAGACGGTCCCGGCGCGCGTCTGCTGCGGCTCGAGCCGTCAGCTCAGGTTCGGCGATAGCGCAGGTAATAAGGGCGGCGGCCTTCGTGGCGGGACTTGGCGCCGTAGCGGGTTTCGGGCCAGCCACCGGGGGGCATCAGGAAATCCGACGGCTTTTGCGCCAGCCACTCGAATTGGGAGAGGTGGCGGCGCATGGTCAGAAGCGCCCATTCGAGATAGACCGGATGGTCAGTTGCAATTCGCAACTCAGCACCGGATGCCAGCTTTGCGGCGAGGAGGTCGAGCGGACCGTCGTTGACCATCCGCCGCTTGGCGTGGCGCGCTTTGGGCCACGGATCGGGGTGGAGCAGATAGACGAAGCTCAGCGATCCGTCGGGCAGGCGGCGCAGGACGTCGAGCGCGTCGCCCATGTGGAGGCGGACGTTGGCGAGATGGCGGTCGCGGACGTGGGCCAGCGCGGTGGCGACGCCGTTGACGAACGGCTCGGCGCCGATGAAGCCGTGATCGGGCAGCAGGCCGGCGCGATCCGCGAGATGCTCGCCCGAACCGAACCCGATCTCGAGATGCAGCGGGCGCTCATCGCCAAATAGACTCTGCGAGGTGATTTCGCCGTCCGCTGGAACGGCGATCTGCGGCAACAGCGTATCGATCAGCTGCTGCTGGCTGGGCCGCAGCTTGTGGCCCATCGACCGGCCGTAAAGTCGATTGAGGGTGGTGGGATCGCCGGTCTTGTGAGCGGTCATGGGCCGGCCCTCAGGCCGCCACTGCGGCTTTCAGCTCTTCGACCAGGTCGAGCTTTTCCCATGGGAAGAAGTCGCCGTCCGCCTTGCGGCCGAAGTGGCCATAGGCGGCGGTCGGCTCGTAAATCGGCTTGTTGAGCTTCAGGTGCGTGCGGATGCCGCGCGGGGTCAGGCCGCCCAATTGGGTGATGCGCGCGATCGCCGCTTCCAATTCCTCGTCGCCAACGCTGCCGGTGCCGTGGGTGTCGACGTAGATCGACAAGGGTTCACTGACGCCGATCGCGTAGGCGAGCTGGATGGTGCAGCGCGTGGCGAGGCCGGCGGCGACGATGTTCTTGGCGAGATAGCGCGCCATGTAGGCGGCCGAGCGGTCGACCTTGGTCGGGTCCTTGCCCGAAAAAGCGCCGCCGCCGTGCGGAGCGGCGCCGCCATAGGTATCGACGATGATCTTGCGGCCGGTGAGGCCGGCGTCGCCGTCGGGGCCACCGATCTCGAAGCTGCCAGTCGGGTTGATGTGGTAGACCGTGTCGCCGGACAATAATTGCGCGGGCAGCACGTCGGCGACCACTTGCTTCACATAGGCATGGAGCTCGGCTTCCTGCTCGCCCTGGTCGTAGCCTTTGGCATGCTGGGTCGAGACGACGATCGCGGTCGCGGCGACCGGCTTGCCCTGGTCGTAACGCAAGGTGACCTGGCTCTTGGCGTCCGGTTCAAGGAACGGTGCAACGCCCGAATGGCGGTCGGCCGCCATGCGGGCGAGGATCTTGTGGCTGTAGAACAGCGTCGCCGGCATCAACTCGGGGGTTTCGTCGACCGCGAAGCCGAACATGATCCCCTGGTCGCCGGCGCCTTCGTCCTTGTTGCCCGAAGCGTCCACGCCCTGGGCGATGTGAACCGACTGGCCGTGGAGATGGTTCTCGAAGCTCGCGGTCTGCCAGTGGAATCCGGCCTGCTCATAGCCGATGCGCTTGATCGTGTGGCGCACCACTTGCTCGATCTCATCGCGCGCGCCCGGGGCCCAGCCATGGGTGTCGGAATAGAGTTCCTCGTCATACGCCTCGCGGCAGCGGATCTCGCCGCTGATGACGATCCGCTGGGTCGTCACCATCGTCTCGCAAGCAACCCGGGCCTCGGGGTCCTTGGCCAGGAACAGGTCGACGATCGCGTCGCTGATCTGGTCGGCGACCTTGTCGGGATGGCCTTCGGAAACGGACTCGGACGTGAAGAGATAATTGCTGCGCATGAGTGAAATCGGGTCCTCGCAATGCCGCCGCCGGAGAAGCGGATTCAACGATATAAGGGAAACCTTATGTCGCGCGCCGATAGCGTTGGGCGCTTCCGAGAGCAATGGCGGCGATAATCATCGCCAAGGCGAGCAGCAGCGGGATGAGATTACCAAAACGAGCGAACGGGGTGGGGGCGATCGCAGCGGGCGGAAGCTCGCCGTCGATCACGCCGGCGGTGCGCCATGGCAGCGATTGTACGATCCGGCCGCGGGCGTCGATGATCGCGCTGATCCCGGTCGGAGTCGAGCGAATGACGGGTAAGCCTTCCTCGGCGGCGCGCAGACGGGCCTGGGCGAGATGCTGCGGCGGTCCCCAGCGGCCGAACCAGGCGTCGTTCGAAGGATTGAAGATGAAGTCGGGGCGATTGGTCCAGTCGACGACGTGGCCCGAAAAGATGATCTCGTAGCACAGCTGCATCCCGACTTTCCGCCAGCCGCGGCCGAGATAGATGGTGCGTGGGCCGGGCCCGGGCGCGAAGTCGAGGTCCCCGGGAGCGAGCCGCGACAACCCGGTCGAGGACAGCAACGGCCGCAGCGGCAAATATTCGCCGAAGGGCACGAGATGCGCCTTGTCGTAGCGGGCGACATTTCTCCCGCCCGGGCCAAGCACGAAGATGCTGTTGGCGGCTCCATCGACGTGGCGCCCGTCCCTTGAGGTGACGGCAATCCCGCCGGTCAGGAGAAATTCGCCGGGCCCGAGGGATGCCGCCGCGCGCTTGCGTTCGAACGCGGCGAAGGCACCGTGCTCGTCGGTTCGGGCATCCGCGAGCGGATCTGTGACCGCGGCTTCGGGCCAGAACAGGAGGCGTGGATGATCGCCGCCGGGCTTCATAGAGAGTGCGGCGAGGCGTCGCGCGGCTTCCTCGCTGAAGCCAGGCCGCCACTTGTCCTGCTGGCCGATGTTGGGCTGGACAACGCGGATCGATTTGATCGCCAGCGGGTCGTCCGGCACGCGCGATGCCGGAAGCACCCACAGGAAAAATGTCGCTGCCGCGATGGCCAGGCTGGGCAAGTATTTGCGCTCGGTCGACAGCCACAGCGCCCCGCCGAGCAGGACGACCAGCAACGATAGGCCATAAGTGCCGATCAGCGCGCTCACCTGCAGCAATGGCGTGTCGGCGAGGATCACCCCCGCGGGGTTCCATGGAAAGCCGGTGAACATACCGCCCCGGAGCCATTCGGTGACCGCCCAGGCGCCGGCGAGCGCGAGCAGCAATGTCAATCGCCTGCTTCGGCCCAGCCGCCACGCCAGCCCCGTCGCAAGCGCCGGGTAAATCGCAAGATAGAGCGCGACCAGCACCACCGCGACCAAGCCCAGCCACGCCGGCATGTTGGATTGATAGGTAAAGGAGGTCGCGATCCAATTCATCGCAATCAGGAACTGGGCGAAGCCGAACGCCCAGCCGATCGCCAGCGTTCGACGCAGTGTCGTCGCCCGGGACAACAGTTCGCACAGGCCGGCGAACGCGATCGGCAGCAGCGGCCACCAATTCACCGGCTGGAAGGCGAAGGCGGACGCCGCTCCGGCAAGGGCGGCAAGCGGGACGAGCGGCAAATGCTTCATCGGGTTTCATCTTTGCGGGGAGCGGAGCGGCGAAGCAATCCACAAAGGAGGGGGGTGGGTCGGTTTGGAAGCGGGGCTGTGGTCCGCTTAGAATTTGATTTTCAACCGAACCATCATGCGATTTGAGGGAAAGCCGCCAACGCCGTAGCTTTCCATATCTGCGCTGGCGCTCAATTTGTCACCGAGCTGCAGTTCGGCCTTTGGAATGTCTGATTGAGCGGGTGGCATTTGTTTGATCCGATAGGGGCTTGAGCCGTCACCGCGGCGGGCACACACCACGACCTCGTCACTTGTCGACCTTTGGGCTTTGCACTGCTGCCGGATTGGCAAATCAATGTTTTCGGATGGGACCGAACTGGTTGCTTGAACCATGGCGAGGAAGAGTAAAGCCAATTCGCACTCCACTTCTCAGTTAGCCGTGGGCTGAAAGGGTCCGATTTGCAATGTCCGCTGTCCAGTCGAAAGCATTGCCCAAAAGGCTCATTGGATTGCTTCGGTCCGCTCGCAATGACAGAAGTAAGCGATGAGCTTGCCGCCATTCCATTTGGCCTTTCCGGTTGACGATCTCGCCGCGGCGCGGGAATTTTACGGGCGGGTGCTGGGTTGCCCCGAGGGGCGGAGTTCGGAGCAGTGGATCGACTTTGACCTGCATGGCCATCAGATCGTCGCCCACCTCGCGCCTGACGCTCCGCGGCGGACGGCGAGCAATCCGGTCGATGGCGAGGAAGTGCCGGTGCCGCATTTCGGGCTGGTGCTGGCGATGGACGCGTGGGCCGCGCTGGCCGAGCGGCTGAAGGCGGCCGGGGTCGCATTCGTCATCCCGCCGACCGTGCGCTTCGTCGGTTTGCCGGGCGAGCAGGCGACGATGTTCCTGCTCGATCCCGC
>JBDTMX010000092.1:0-9147 GCA_039934055.1 Sphingomicrobium sp.
TTCGCTTGCATGCGCGTCCGTTAGAGCCTGCGCCGCGCAAGTTCAAACGGGCACGGCCCACATGGAGCCATGCCCGTTACCGCACGGGGACTCGCTCCCGTGCGTTTGTGCGGCGAGTCCGAGCGGACTCCGCCGCGCTATCGATTAATTGTGATTGACGTTGACGTCGATCTTGTCGGGAATGTTGATGTCGGTCTTGCTGCCGCCGAAGCCGAGCTGGCCGCGGAACAGGAACAACAGCACCAGCACGACGATGATCAGCAGTACTACGGCGAGCACGCCGCCACCGCCGCCGCCACCGCCAGTTTCGACGATTGTTGTGCGGTCGGTACCGCCATCATTGTCGGCCATCAAATCTCTCCCTGTTGAGCCCGGTTGGGCTGTTCTTGTGGCGAAACGAACGCACTGGTGCGGGAGCGGTTCCGCATCGCTCGATTGCGCATTAAAGGACGCCCAATGGACAGAAGAAACATAGCAATGCTGGCTGCCACACTGCTGAGTGCCTGCGGCGCCCCCACTGAAACCAATGTCGCGACCAACGAGTCCGCACCCGCCGAGGCGCCAGCCGTCAACGATGCGACGCCGCTCAGCCCACCGGCGCCCGGCGTGCCCGGGGGTCTGCCCGATGACCGAACGCCACTTGAGGAGCCCCGGGCCCCGATCAACTACAAGAGTGCGGAAGCGGCTGGCCAGGTCATGCAAAGTTATGGCGCACTGATCGAGCAAAAGCGCTTCTCCGAGGCGGCCGGACTGTGGGGCGATGGCGCCGCCGCGGCCGCCTTCTCCGCCCAGTTCAAGTTCGCATCCGAGGTCCACGCCCAGGTCGGCAAGCCCGGCGACACCGAAGGCGCGGCCGGGTCGATCTACGTGACGGTGCCGGTCGTGTTCTACGGCCGGATGAAGGGCGGCGGCGAGTTCAGCCGATCGGGCACGGCGACGCTGCGGCGGGTCAACGATGTTCCTGGCGCAACCGAAAAACAGCTGCGGTGGCACATTGCGCAGATCGAGGTCGCCGGCGCAGCCTGACGCACCCTTGTGACGATATTAGGCGTTTGACCGTGGAAGGAGAGAATGATGAGCGGCTTTGAGGATATTCGCGAGCATATGCAGGTGATTGGCGCCGACGGCGTGCCGGTTGGGACCGTCGACCATGTCGAGGGCGACCGCATCAAATTGACCAAGAAGGACAGCGGCTTCGGCGCCCACGAAGGCCATCACCATTACATTTCGCGCGGGCTGGTGGCGGACATCGAGGGCGATGTCGTGCGGCTGTCGGCCAATGCCGATGTCGCGGTGGAGCTGTTCGAGGAAGAGAAGGGCGGCGAAGGCCTTTAACCGAAGCGGGCGCTATTTCCCGTTCGCGAAATCGGCGAACTTCTTGAGGTCGTCGTCGCTGATGGTGGCGCCGGTTACGTCGGTCGGGCGATCGGCGGCGGCGGCGTTGTTGGTCGGTGCGTCCGGCGGCCCGGCGACGTCGACCGCCATCCAGATGATGCCGGCGGCCCACAGCAAGGCCATCCAGCGGCTCCGGAAAATCGAGCTGGTGCGCATCGGAATCATGCGCGGCATTGTGCGCCCGCAGCGTTAAGATTGGGTTGCCGCTCGCCGAGCCGGTAGAGCAGTCGATAGCTTCAGGCCGACATGCGCTCCCGCCTCACCTCGCGCTCCGCCTCGCGGCAGGGGAAACGGTTGCGGATCTCGGCGTTGTAGAACCGTCCCTTGGATTCCGCTTCGGCGAAGCCATTGGCAATCGCCATCGGCACGCCCGAATAGACGTAGCGCCGGCCGCTGGTGAACATCAGGTCGAGCTGGCGGCGCTCGGGCAGGTACCAGGCGCCGCGGATGACTCTGCTCGCAGGGTTCGCGTTCCATGCCATGCCGTCGCAACGGCTTTCGAGTCACTTGGATTCACCGCTTGCGACGAAGCGACTCAGGCGCGAGTCGAGTTGAGTGAGCTTCCGTTCAATCTTCGCCCTTCAACCCTCGCAGCGTCTCGCTCGAAATGCCGGCCGGCTCGGCGTGCGAGCTGTAGCGGGCGCACACTTGCCAGCGGCCATCCTCGCTCCGCCGCCAGACGTCGGTCAGGAACATGGGACCCGAGCGGTCGACGCCATCGATCTCGGCGGTGAACTCGGCGATCGCGGACATCACCGCAACCGGCCCCAGGTCGCGCACCTGGACATCGCGATAGCGGAATTGAGAGCAGGTATAGCGCGTGCCGGCGGTCGCCAGCCACGTCGCCCGGTCAGTCTGGTGGGTTGGGGCGGCTGAGACGATCAACGCGAAATCATGCGCCAGGGTTTCCTCGAGCACGGCACGGTCGTTGCGCACCCACGCCTGCATCCAGCGGTCCGAGAGGTCCTCGATCATGGCGGCGAGATCGCTCATCGTTCGGTTCCTTCCTGGAGCGCCTCGACCTTTACCACTTCGATCGCATGGACGCCGCCACCGGCTTCGAGCTCGACCGTCTCGCCGGCCTCGGCGCCGTCGAGGGCGCGGGCGAGCGGGCTGGTCCAGGCGATGCGGCCGTCACTCGGGTCGGCCTCGTCTTCGCCAACGATGTCGAGCGCCTGCTCCACTCCATCGCGGCGGATGGTCACGCGGGTCGCGAAGGCCGCTGCTTGAGGGCTGCCGGGCGCATCCTCGACCTGCGCCGAGGCCCGCCGCTGGCTCCAGTAACGCGCATCGCGGCGCTGCGCCTGGACGTCCGCGGGTTCGGGCGAACCGTCACCCGGCGGTGGCGGCAGCAGCGCCTCGATCCGCGCCAGCTCGTCCTCGATCAGCTTGAGCCCGCGCGCCGTGACGCGGTTGGGAGCGGCGCTCACCGGCCGCTCGAGCACGGCTTCGGGAGCGGCCGAATCCTCCTTGACGAACGCGCGGCTCATAAACGTGGAACGAGCGGCGTTGCGAAAGGTGGCGGACGCCCCGCCGGTCGCGCGGCGGCTAACCCAGATTGTGGCGGGGCAAGCCTGTTCAGGTAAATTTTGGCGCTCATTTCGGGGTGAGTGGTCAGATGGGTGAACGGTGGTCGCGCAAGCGCGGCGGCAGGGCGTGGACCGTGCCGCTGTGGATCGGCGCGGCGCTGGTCGGCACCTCTTATGGCGCCGGCTGGACCGACGGCTTGTGGCCGCGCGAGGGTGCCGCGACGGCGGCGGCGGCGGCTGCTTCCAATCCGATCCGCGCCAGCTTCGGCCTGTGCCACACCGGCGGCGGCACCAATTGCGTGGTCGACGGCGACACCATCTGGCTCGGCGGCGAGAAGATCCGCGTGGCCGACATCGACGCGCCCGAGACCCATCCGCCGCGCTGCGCCTATGAAGCCCAGCTTGGCGACCAGGCGACGCGGCGCTTGCGGCAGCTGCTCAATAACGGCGCCGTCAGCCTGCAAGCCATCGACCGCGACCGCGACAAATATGGGCGCAAGCTGCGGATCGTGCTGGTCGATGGCCGCAGCGTCGGCGACACGCTGGTCGATGAAGGCCTGGCGCGCTGGTACGCCGGCGGCAGAAGGCCGTGGTGCTAGACTACCAGCGGTCACTTTCAGCCCGGCTTCACGCACATGTTCATTGCGCCGCAACGTCGCGGAGGACAGGGAGGCGGGATGTTCGCCGGCCTGCTTGTTGCGATCGCCTTGCTCGCCGAGGCTGCGGCCCCTGCGAGCGCTGCGCCCACTGCCGTTCCCCCGCCCGCGACCAGCACGCCAACGACCAAAGGGCCGGCCTATGGGCCACCGGACCCGCCCAAGCCGCCCAAACCGCCGGAACCCAAGCCGCCGGTCAATCCGGCCGACGAGCAAGCCAAGGCTTCCGACCGGTGCACGCCCGTCGCGCCGACCGCCGACACCCGCGAGATCGTGGTCTGCGCGCAGAAGCCGCAGGGCTATCGGCTCAACCCCGACGTGCTCGAGGCCAAGCGCGAGATGCGCAGCGGCGGCCGGCCCAAGCGGCCCGATCGGATGAAGGACAACAGCTGCGCCACCGTCGGGCCGGCGGGCTGCATGGACGCCCCGATGATCAATTTGATCGGCGCGGCGCTGACCGCCGCCGAGATGGCCGCGCGGCTGTCGAAGGGCCAGGAAATCGGCAGCATGTTCATCACCGACCCGCAGCCGACCGAATATCAGCTCTACAAGGAAGCCAAGCAGCGGCGCGAGGCGAAGGAGGCCGAAGCGAAAGCGGCGGCTGCCGCGAAGGCGAAGGCGGCGCCGCAAGTTCAGGGCAAGGCGGCGCCGCAAGCTCAGGGCAAGGCGGCGCAGCCGAGTGGGACGGCGGAGCAAAATGGAGCCAAGCAATCACCTCCCTAATCGCGGCGAAAGCCCCGCGAGTGAGCGAATCCGGGGGGTCGTGAGTTTCGTGAGTTTCGGGGCTTTGGTTTTCGCGCGCGCAGTAATGCCCATCGCCGCGAGCTCCTCGTCCGACAGCCGGCTGAGCCCATCGACGCGCGCGTCGAACTCGGCCTCGCTCTCGCCAAAGCGCGCCGAAAACATGATCGCGTCGACCCGCCGGGTCGATGGCCTGCCCATGTGATTCTTCCGTCCGGTTCTTTCGCGAATTGCTCTATGAACCAAATGGGATGCTGTAGGAAAGTTGTTTCTTCCAAAGTGGTAGTTTGATCGAGGGTTCAGGTGCAGAGTGGGCGCCCATCGCTAGTAGCTGGCCGGCTCGTTGAGCCGGTGCCGACATAGCCCGGTGCGGCCTCGATGCAGTAGCCTGAAGCGGTCTTAGCCGGCACCAGCCTCACACCGCCGCCGAGATCGACAATGGCCTGCGCATTGACGTTTGCGTTCGTGCTCGCTGTCACGATCGCAATTGGGGTTGCGACTGCGCGAGCAACGGCACCGCGATTGGCCATCTCCGCATCAAGCACTGCGAAGAAATCCTGATACGGCCCCGCAAACCTGACGACCTTGCCGTCGGTGAAAGACGTACCGAATATTCCGCGCGCCTTTGTTTCGCTCAGGAGCATATTGAGCCGAACGCGTGATCCCGTACCCTCATCCTCGATCAGCAGCGATGCTTTCTGGGTCCACTTTTTCTTCCCGAAGCCCCAGAAGAAATTGTAGATCGTCTTCGCTTTGGCTTCCGTGACCGCGCTGATCGTTCCGGCGTCCTTGCTCGCGTTGATGTCGACGTAGCCAAGGGTCTGAAGGGCCGCGAGGGTAGCTTTGAAAGCCACATCGGGCGGCACCGAATATCGATGGGATTGCACTTGCGTCATTTCTGTGGCCGTCAGTTCCGGAGGACCGCCGGCAATGGCTTGAGTGCTAAGGCTGGCGGTCGCGACCGCAATCGCGGCCGCGATCCTGATGGACAGTTTCATTGTAACCCCCGTTACTTACACGCTTGATTCGGCACGGGCATAAGAGGGTATTGTGAGTGCGGTAGCAAGCCCGGGGTGACGAGGGAGGGAGTCGCGCCGGCTAAAAGCTGCGGTGGGGTTCGCAGGCGATGCCGTCGCGGTCGCCGTCCATCTCGGGGCGATAGCCGGGCTGGCCGGCGTAGAGCGGCGCCTTGCCGCGGGCGCGGACCTCGTTGCAGCCGGCATAATAGACCGATCGATCCGGTGCGGCGCTCGCGGCCGGTGTCGTTGCTGGCGCACGCTCGTCGTCGGACCTTGACGCCCATTCCTTGTCCAGCACAGCGGGCCGCTCTTCGGGCGATGCCGGCAATGCCACCATCGTTGCCTTGCGCGCAGCGGGCGCTCGCGCGGCCGGCGCGGTCAGCGATGACCAGGCGTAGCCGCCGACACCGCCGAACATCACAGCCGAGAGAAGGATTGCCATTGCGCGCATAAAGGTGAGATTGGCAGGGATGGGTTGCCGGACGGTAAACAAGGGCGGGCGGCTGAAATACGCGCTGCCTCGTGATTGCTCCACAATCTCTCCGCTGCGCTCGGCGGCTCGATTGCTAACCGGATGATAACAGCTTGGCTTTAGGCACGCTTCCCATGGCCCTTCCGCACCCGACCACAAAGCCGTCCGTCCGCCTGGCGTCGCCCCGTTCTCCCGGGCCGCCCATGCCGCGCGGATCGCGCATCCGCCGCGATCCGCCGCCGGTCGTCAAAGCGGAGGTCGTCATCGACCAGGAAGAGCGCGAGCAGTGGGCCGTGATCATCGGGATCCTGACCTTCGCGCTGGCCATCGTCGTGATCATCGTCGCGTTCGGCAGCTACTCCACCTGGTCCCCTTCACAATACACCCTGCAGATGTAACCCGCCGCGCGTCACTGTCGCCGCAATCCGCGTGATCGCTAGATTGGCGCGAGGGAAGCCTGCGCCAAGCTTTTAACGACCCCAACTATGTAAGGGTCAAATTCGTCCGATCGCATCTCCTTGCAAACGGCCATGGCCCCGAACGAGACCCCGTACTTCTTCTTCGATGCCTCGGACAGCTTCGATACAAGGCGTTTTCCGGAGACTACATTTCGTACTCCGCGAGCCTTAGCCATCGCTCGAAATGCCTTCTCGGCCTTTTGATGCACGGTCGAGTGAGCGTCGCTCTTCTTCGTCTGATGGAGACCGTCTGCGATTGAGCCAATCGTTTCTTCCTTCAGTCCTTCGCAAGCCTCGGAGACTAACTCCTCGACTTCTTTCGCACTAACCTTCGCTTTGCCGCGTCGTGAAATAAGGCGCGCGATGGCAGGAGAATGGATGAAGTAGTTTTCAATTTCCTTTTTCTCCCAAATCGCGAGGACCAATCCATATTTGGTAGCCTCCTGGTTTAGCTTACTCACCTCCGCGTCAGAGCGGAAATCTCTGTCGATGATAACGTGCACAGGCATTGTGCTTTCACTGGCAGCAGAGATGACTTTGGCCGCACCGATCGCCTGATGCCAATTATCGACACCGTTGAGCTGGAACGAAGGAACCGACATGAACCTATCGAAGCAATTAGCGCTAGTCTTTATGGCAATGTCGGACAGAAATTTTTGATCATCTCCTTCAAAGACTGCCGCTCTTCTAGCGGATGCAAGCTTACTCAGCTGAATATTGTGGCGACTGCCAAGGGTGTCGATGACACCTTGTAACTTTGAATGGGTGAGCGGGCGCCAAGACCGCTTTTCGCGCTTCCTCACAACGCAAATAGTTTCGGGCGGGCTATCGGAGATAATCTCCGAGGAGTGTGTTGCCACGATGGTCTGTCGATACTTCCGCAGGCCTAAGACTTTTATAAGTTTTCTTTGCATGTCCGCATGAAGAAAAATATCGGGCTCGTCGAGTACGACGACCCCATTGCTGGGAGCCCGGCATAAAAACCAAAGTATTTGCATCCATGCTTGGAGGCCGCCACCTACGAACACGATCTCATTCGAGTTAGGTCCGTCCCGAACGATTAACGAAAGCTCTTCGCCAAATTTTCCGTCCGCGCCGTCGAAGGTCTTTATCGTTACACCAGTCCAAGTATCTTCCAGGAGTTTTGCCCATTGATTGTATTCTGGCACACGCTCGCTGAGCTGATTGCGAAAATGCCGCGCAGATAATCGACCAAACATGAACTCGTGCACTCTGGCTTTGGATATTTTCCTTTCATGCCCATGAAAGCTCTCGATTGGCGGCATGACATAGATTGACGGAATTCCTAGTTGGCTGATTGCGCCGTGGGAAGTCACAAGAGCGCCATCGGAGTCGTATATTTGCGCAAAGCTCTCCGATTTGGATTCACGAAGCCAGACTTTCGCGCTGACATTGCTATCATAAGTGAGCGTTAGGACAGCGGGCTCTGCCCGGTCATGATTGTATTGAAGGTTCGTGAAATCGAAATCGATGGTATCAAATAGTAAGCGATATCCCACGCCGGTCGCGGCTTGACCGAGCCATTCCGGTGTTCCTTCGTATCGCGCCGTCCCAGCTCTTCTGATCGCGATGGCGAGAATTCGAAGTGCGTCAATAAGTGTGCTCTTGCCGGCGTTGTTTTGGCCGACGAGTACAGTGGTTGGGAGAAGTGAAACCGTGTGATCACGGAAGCCACGAAAGTTTTCGAGGCGCACACTCTCGACTCTCGCTTCCATGAATTACTGCCTCATTCTGGCGTGGCCACTCAGCTCGCCTGGATGGCACATTTGATTCGGCAGCAGCTATCCTGTTGAATTGTCATTAAACGTCAAGGAACTGTTGTAATGGGTAGTTGCGGTTGGAAGCGTCCCCCGGACGCTCCCGCTGCGCAACTACTCCGCCGCGACCCCGGCCCGCGTAAACATATCCCCTTCGTCCTGCGCTTCGGCCTCCGCGCCCGCGCCGTCATTCGCGGCGTCGCTCCTGGCCTTCTGCCGGCGGTCGAAATTATCCCACACCTCGTTCCAGTTCCCCCGCGTCGCGGCCTTGGAATATTCGGTCGCGCGGGTTTCGAAGAAGTTGGCGTGCTCGACGCCGTTCAACAGCGGGGCGAGCCACGGCAGCGGGTGCTCCTTGACCTTGTAGATCGGCGGCAGGTGCAGCTGGCCGAGGCGCCAGTCGGCGATGTAGCGGATGTACATCTTGATGTCGTCGGCGCTCATCCCCTCGACCGGCCCCAGTTCGAACGCCAGGTCGATGAACGCGTCCTCGAGATCGACCGTGTGGTAGCACATCTCGCGGATGCTCTTCTTGACCGCGGGGGTGTAGCAATCGCGCTCCGCGCAGAAGGCGTGGAACAAGCGGATGATGCCTTCGCAATGGAGGCTCTCGTCGCGCACCGACCAGCTGACGATCTGGCCCATGCCCTTCATCTTGTTGAAGCGCGGGAAGTTCATCAGCATGGCGAAGCTGGCGAACAATTGCAGGCCTTCGGTGAAGCCGCCGAACATGGCGAGGGTCTTGGCGATGTCCTCGTCGCTGTCGACGCCGAACGTGGCGAGATAGTCGTGCTTGTCCTTCATCTCCTTATACTGGAGGAACATGCCATATTCGCTCTCGGGCATGCCGATGGTGTCGAGCAGGTGCGAGTAAGCGGCGATGTGGACCGTCTCCATGTTGGAGAAAGCGGCGAGCATCATCTTCACTTCAACCGGCTTGAACACGCGGCCGTATTTGTCGTGGTAGCAATCCTGCACCTCGATGTCGGCCTGGGTGAAGAAGCGGAAGATCTGGGTCAGCAAATTGCGCTCGTGGTCGGTGAGCTTCTGCGCCCAGTCGCGGCAATCCTCGCCCAGCGGCACCTCCTCGGGCATCCAG
>JBDTMX010000093.1:0-5394 GCA_039934055.1 Sphingomicrobium sp.
GAGCAGATGGCGATGGCCGAAGCGAGGCCGGCGATCCCGAACGGCGGGATGAGCGCGAAGTTGAGCCCGATGTTCGCCAACAGCACGACGCCCGCGGTCTTGACCGGGGTCGCGGTGTCCTGGCGGGCGTAGAAGCCCGGAGTCAGCACTTTGACCAGCACGTAGGCCGGGAGGCCCATGACGATGATCGCCAGCGTCATGGCGGTGATCGCCGCGTCGGCGGCATTGAACCGCCCGCCCTGGAACAAGGCCGAGATCAGCGGCCCAGCGCTGACGATCAGTGCCAGCGCGGCGGGCAGGCACAGCAGCATGGCGAGCTCGGTGGCGTGGCCCTGAACCCGCGCCGCCTGCTCGTTCTCGCCGGCGCCGACGTAGCGGCTGACCTGCGGCAGGATGGCGGTGCCCAGCGCCGCTCCGATCACGCCCAGCGGCAGCTGGTTGAGGCGGTCGGCATAGTTGAAATAGCTCATCGCGCCGGTGCCGATGCGGGTCAGGAAGAACGTGTCGATGAAGGCGCTGATCTGATAGACGCCGGCGCCGAGCGTCGCCGGGATCACCACCCGCACGAACTGGCGAACGCCGGGGGTCATCCGCGGCCGCCTCAATTTGAGAACGATGCCGGCCCGGGCGCAGGCGGCGATCAGCAGCCCGAGCTGGAGCACTCCGCCGGAGGTCACCGCGATCGCCAGCGCAGTAGCGGTGATGTGGCCGCCGGTCGGGACGAAGATCAGCGCCGACAGCATCGCCAGGTTGAGCAGCGCCGGGGCGAACGCCGCCGCTGTGAATTTGGCGAGCGAATTGAGGATACCCGAGAACAAGGACACCAGGCTGATCAGGATCAAATAGGGGAAAGTGATGCTGGTCAGGAAGGTCGCCAGCTGCAGCTTCTCCCCATGGTAGCCCGACAACAGTCCGACGAACGGCCCCATGATGATCTCGAAGACGATCGTGAACAGCACCAGCGTCGGGGCGAAGACGGCGAGCACCTCCTCCGAAAAATGCTTGGCGGACTCAGGACCGCCCGTGCCGTGGAGCCGCTGGCTGTAGAGCGGCACGAAGCCGGCCGAAAAGGCGCCTTCGCCAAACAAGCGGCGAAAGGTGTTGGGAAGCCGGAAGGCGACGAAGAACGCGTCGGCCTGCCAGCTAGCGCCCATCACCCGCGACATCAGCATCTCGCGGGCAAATCCCGCGATTCGGCTGACCAGCGTCAAACCGCCGATCGTTCCTGTCGCCTTGATCAGGTTCACCGGCTTGGCCACGGGTTTTGGAAGGCTCAGGCGTCGCCGGACGCGTCGGTCGGCTCCGCGGCGTCGCCGGTCTCGTCGCTTGGCTCATTGTCCGGTTCAGCGGCGGGAGGTTCGCCGTCGGTCCCGACCTGACCCTGCTGGGAGGCCTGGAGCTGCGCGAGATAAGCGGCGCCGAAGTCGATCGGGTCGAGCAGCAACGGCGGGAAGCCGGTGTTCTGCGACGCGTCGGAGATGATCTGGCGCGCGAACGGAAACAGCAGGCGCGGGGCCTCGATCAGAAGGAACGGCGGCAGCGCTTCTTCGGGGAAATTGCGCAGCCCGTAGAGCCCGGCGTAGCTCAGGTCGATGAGGAAGTGGACGCCCTGCTCGGAGCGCGCCGCGACCTCGATCTTGAGTACGACTTCGTGGACGTCGTCCGCGGCCTTGTTGACGTTGATGTTGAACTGGACCTCGAGCTGGGGTTGGGCCTGCCACTGAAAGGCTTGAGGCGAGCTCGGACTTTCGACAGACAAGTCTTTGATATATTGCGTTATTGTCGCGACTTGCGGGTCGTTGTCCGGGTCCCCGGAGCCATTTCCGCGACTGATCGGATCCTGGTCGGCCATGCTGCTTCGTCCTTAAACAATTTCGGGTACATTTTGGGTTTCTCGCGGACCCGCAAATGGGGGCTGCGCGTTGCCGGGGCGACTAGCAGCCGCATAATAAGGGCGCAATGGCGACGGAAGCGCCAGGCATGGTTTGAACTCGCTGGTGGAAACTGGCACTCTTTGAACTGACCGGCGCGCGCATTATGTTGCGGGCCTATTCACAAGGCCTATTCACAAGGCTTATTCACAGGGATCGGATCGCAAGCTTGGCTGTCATCGTCATCCTCGCCCTTGTGGCACTGTTCATCGGCCTGCGCCTGTACAGCGTGCTCGGCGAGCGCACCGGCCATGAGCAGCAGCCGATCCTCAAGCCGGCCGACCCCGACACCATCCTCGAGCCGCGCGTCAGCCAGCCGTCGATAGTCCCGTCGGGTGCCAGTGAGGCCGACGGCATGGCCTTTTTGCCGACCGCTGGGCCGGGCGTCCGCGCGATCCTCGCCGCCGACCCGGCCTTCGACGTCGCCCATTTCCTCGAAGGCGCCAAGGCCGCCTACCGGATGGTCCTCGAAGCCTATTGGAAAGGCGAGCTCGACGCGGTCAAGGCGCACGTCGACGGCCATGTGCTCGAGGCGTTCAGCGCCGCGGCCACCCAACGCGAGAATGACGGGCTGACCCTCGACAACCGCCTGGTGGCGATCGAGCAGGCGGTGATTGCCGAGGCCGCGCTCGAGCGCAGCGTGGCCGATGTTACCGTGCGGTTCGAAGCCGATATCGCCGCGGTCACCCGCAACCAGGATGGCGAAGTGGTCGCCGGATCGCTGAGCGACGCGGTCCAGACGCGCGACTTGTGGACCTTCCGACGCGATATTGCCGCGCGCGATCCCAACTGGCTCCTGATCGAAACCGACGAGGAAGAGTGAGGCGCTCAGTTCGCGGTCTCGCGTTCTTTTCGCTCGCTCTGCTGTCGGCCTGCGCGACGCGGCCGCTGCCTCCGGCCGAGCCGGCGCCGGCCATCCCGACCCCGACGCCTTTTCCGGCCCCAACGCCGACACCCGTTCCTACTCCGACGCCAACTCCGATGCCGCCCAATGCGCTCGCCGCCGGGGTCGCGCTGGCCGCGCCCAGGGTCTTGCGCCAGGACGAAGCGAGTCGGGCGCTGGGCGCCTTCCGGGCGAGTTGTAGCGCGCTCACCTGGCGGACCGACCGCTCGGGCCTCGCGCAGCCCGGCGACTGGAGCGCGGTCTGCGCCGAAGCCGCCACGCTTGCCCCCGGATTTGCGCCGGGTTTTTTCTATTACCGGTTCGATTGGGCGCGGGTCGGCGACGGCAAGGCGTTCGCCACCGGCTATTATGAGCCCGAGATTCGCGGCTCGCGCACCGCCGCGCCCGGCTACCAGGTGCCGATCTACCGCGCTCCGGCCGACCTCATCCGCTGTACCCGGGCGGATGGCGGCAGCGGACGCGGCCGCATCGACCCGACCGGCCAGTGCGTGCTCTATTTCACCCGCGCCGAGATCGAGGACGGGGCGCTCGCCGGCCGCGGGCTCGAGCTCGCCTGGGCAGCCGATCCGGTCGAATTGTTCTTCCTCGAGATCCAGGGCTCGGGCCAGGTCCGGCTACCCGACGGAAGCGTGGTGCCGATCGGCTATGCCGACCAGAATGGCCGCGAATATGTCGCCATCGGCCGGCTGCTGCGGGCACGCGGCGTGCTTCCTCCGGGCGGCGCATCGATGCAGTCGATCGTCGACTGGATGCGGGCCAATCCCGACCAGGGCAGGGCGCTGATGCGCGAGAACCTGTCGTACATTTTCTTCCGGGAGCTCGATGGGCCGCCGCTGGGCTCGCTCGGCGTGCCGGTCACGCCGCAAGCCACGGTCGCCGCCGATCCGGCGTTCACGCCGCTGGGTGCGCCGGTGTTCCTGGCGCTCGATCGCCCGGAAGCGGGCGGCCTGTGGGTCGCGCAGGACGTGGGTGGCGCGATCAAGGGGCCCAACCGCTTCGACACCTTCTGGGGAGCCGGACCCGAAGCAACGCGGACGGCGGGCGGCATGTCGGCCTCCGGCGAAGCGCTGATCCTGCTGCCCAAGGGCAGCGTTGCGCGTGCGCTCGCTCAGCGCTGAGGAAGCCGCACTGTGGGCACGAGTCACCGCAACCATCCGCCCGCTGTCGCGGCAGGCTCCGCCACCCGCTGAGCCGGAGGCGCCGAAGGCCGCAACCGAACCGCGCCAGCCATCGCCAAAGCCGGCGCGCAAGCCAGTTGTGCAACCCGCTCGGCCACGGCCCGGCACGACGCTCGACGGCAGCTGGGACCGCAAGCTGGAGTCGGGGTCGGTTCGGCCTGACCGCGTGCTCGACCTCCATGGCCATAATCTCGACACTGCGTGGACCGCGATCGATGTTGCGCTCGAACGCGCGATCGAGGCCGGCGATCGGGTGCTGCTGCTGATCACCGGCCACGCCCGGCCCGGTGCTCCGCCGATTGCGCGCGGCCGGATCCGCGCCGCGGTCCATGACTGGCTGGCGGTGTCGCGCCATGCCCCGCGGATCGCCGCGGTTCGGGCGGCACATCCCCGCCATGGCGGCGGTGGCAGCCTCTACATCATTATCCGCCGCCGCTAACGGCCGCCGCCAAGCGCCGCGGACTGCACTTTTTCTTAACCGCTCTGATTTAATCGCCGAGTTGGAGGCGAGCATTGACGTTCGCGGGGCGCAAAACTCAGCAATGAAAGAAGGCACGGCCCAAAAATTCAGTAACGCGCTTCTCTCGGGCGCGGCCGGCTTTGCTTCGTTCGTTTTCTCGCTTGGCGCATTGCTCTATATCACTGAATTCGATGAGAAAATCCTCGCGGCGATCGTCGCCGGAGCCTTCTGCCTGTTGATCAGCTACATCGCCTCCGAACGCCCTAACAGCGAAAGCGCCCGCGCTCTTGCCGCGCTCGGCGACCGCCTGCTTGCAGTCGAGGACGGCGACCTCGTTTCCCCCGCACCACCGTCCGTGCGCAAGACTATGCCCAAGATCGCCGCCGCGGTGGACACCTTGTTCGCCGAGGTGCGCGCGTCGATTGAAAACGCCCATGCGCTTGGCATGTACGACCCGGTGACGTCGCTTCCCAACCGCCTCCATTTCCGCTCGGAAGCCGACAAGCTCCTCGGCGAATTGCGCGAAGGGGCGCAGTCGGCGATGCTGTTCGTCGACCTCGACCGGTTCAAGTTGGTCAATGACAGCCTCGGCCACGCCCGCGGCGATCAGCTCCTGATCATGGTCGCCAACCGTCTTCGGGTCGTCGTCACCGCCGAATTCGGCGAGAGCCTGCAGCGCCGGCCGTTGCTGGCGCGACTCGCCGGCGACGAATTCACCATGTTCTTTCCGGAAATCCAGTCGGCGAGCGACATCGAGCGAGTCGCGCGCCGGATCGCGCTCGCCATCTCCGAGCCGTTCGAGCTGGGCGGGCACAGCGTCGACATCGGCGCGTCGATCGGCATCTCGATCTGCCCCGACCACGGCACCAGCATCGAATCGCTGATGCGCGCCGCCGACATCGCCATGTACCACGCCAAGTC
>JBDTMX010000094.1:0-11166 GCA_039934055.1 Sphingomicrobium sp.
CGGCCTGGCAGCCGCGAGCTGGGGCTGGGGCGCCGGGCGGACCCTCGGTGCTGGCGGCGGTACTTTGACGGGCGCGGTCAAGCGCGGCGACGGCGTCGCTGGCGGCGTCGCGCTTGCTGGCGGGCGATTTAGCTGCACCTTCGGCGCGGGTTCGTCGGCTGCTGTGGGCTGATCCGCGAACCGGGCGACCTCGGGGAGCAACGGGGGATCGGCAGCCGCCACCTTGGGCCCTGGTGCATGACCAAGCCGGTCGGGCCGCTCGAGCTTCGGCAAGGGGGACCAGACGACCAGCAGTACCAGCACCAGCACCAACAGGATCGCGGACGCCGCGAACAGCCTGCTTGGCAGCCCGGTCAGCGGCCGCGCCGAAATGTCGACCCAGGCTTCGGCGGCGCGCGACTGGTCATATTCGGCGCGCCGGTCGGGATCGCTCAGGACCGCATAAGCGGCGTTGATGGCGCGGGTCCGGGCCGCTGCCGCAGCGGTGGAATTTCCGTCTGGATGGTAACGGCGCATGAGGGCCCGATAGGCGGCGCGTATGACCACATCCTCCGACGAAGGCGAAAGGCCGAGCGTAGCGTAGTGGTCGGGTATCACGGGCGCGCCTTACTCCGCGCGGATGTCAAAGCGGCGGGCGGTGGGATGGCTGCTCGACAAGCCGCCGTCGACTACCAGCGCCTGGCCGTTGACGTAGGAGGATTCGTCCGAGGCGAGGAACAGCGCCGCCTGGGCGATCTCGATCGGCTCGCCGCCGCGCCGGAGCGGGTTCAAGTCGCCGATGCGGTCGGCGCGCCCAGCATCGCGCGCCATCTGGTAGAGGATTTCGGTCATTCCGGTCTCGATCAGGCCGGGGCAGATCGCATTGACGCGGATGTTGGTGCCGTAGAGCTGCTGGGCGGCGGTGGTGACGAGGTTGATGACCCCCGCCTTGGCCGCGGAATAAGCTGCTCCGCCGGCGCCCGAGCGCAGTCCGGCGACGCTCGCGGTACAGATGATCGACCCGCCGCCGCGGGCCTTGAGGGCGGGCGCGGCGTGCTTGATCGCCAGGAACGGCCCGATCAAATCGACGCGCAGGATCTCCACCCAATCCTCGGCGGTCTGCTCGAAGATCGATGCGAGGCCACCCGAGATGCCGGCGTTGGCAAAGACGATGTCGAGCCCACCGTGCTGAGACACCGCGTGGTCGACGAGGCGCTTGACGTCGGCTTCACTGCCGGCGTCGGCCTGGACGATGTCGTCCGCCGCCGCGATGTCGGAGCCGACTACGATCGCGCCTTCGCTTCGGAACAGCTCGGCGGCCGCGCGGCCGATGCCCGACGCGGCGCCGGTGACGATCGCGACCTTGCCGCCGAGACGCCCTGTTGCCATGCCCATTCCCCATTTCGAACTGCGGCTGATATAGCTGCCACGCCATTCGGAGCCGCGCCATGGATTTCAACCTGTCACCAGCCGATGTCGAGTGGCGCGACCGGGTCAAGGCGTTCATGGATGCCGAGGTCCGCCCGCGCTGCGGCGACTATGACGCCCAGCAGGCGCAAGGCGAGCGCTGGAAAGTCCTGCCGGTGATCGAGGAGCTAAAGGGGCTCGCGCGCAATGCCGGCCTGTGGAACCTGTTCATGCCGCCGAGCCACGGAGCTGCGCACGTCGACGACAGCTTCGAGTTCGAAGGCCCCGGGCTGACCAATTTGCAATATGCTTTTTGCGCCGAGGAGATGGGGCGCATCCTGTGGTCGTCGGAAGCGTTCAACTGCTCGGCGCCCGACACCGGCAACATGGAGGTGCTCCACCGCTACGGAACGGCCGAGCAGAAGGAACAATGGCTGCGGCCATTGATGGAGGGCCAGATCCGCTCGGCGTTCCTGATGACCGAGCCCGAAGTGGCATCGTCCGATGCGACCAACATCCAGTGCCGGATCGAAATGCGCGGCAACGAATATGTCGTGAACGGGCGCAAATGGTGGTCGAGCGGGGCGGGCGATCCGCGCTGCAAGCTGGCGATCGTCATGGGCAAGAGCGACCCCGCGGCCAAAACCCACCAGCAGCAATCGATGATCCTCGTCCCGCTTGATGCTGACGGCGTCACCATTGTCCGCCACCTGCCTGTGTTCGGCTACGACGACGCGCCGCACGGGCACATGGAAGTTGAATTGAAGGACGTACGCGTACCGCCGTCGAACATGCTGCTCGGCGAGGGCCGCGGGTTCGAGATCGCGCAGGGGCGGCTGGGTCCGGGCCGAATCCACCATTGCATGCGGATGATCGGCGTCGCCGAGGAAGCAATCGAGGCGATGACGAAGCGGCTGCTGTCGCGGACCGCATTCGGCAAGACGCTGGCCGAGCAATCGGTGTGGGAGGAACGGATCGCCGACGCGCGGATCGACATCGAGATGACGCGTTTACTGTGCCTCAAGGCCGCCGACATGATGGACCGCGTCGGCAACAAGGCGGCGCAGGGCGAGATCGCGATGATCAAGGTCGCTGCGCCGCGCACCGCGCTGAAGGTGCTCGACGACGCCATCCAGGCGCATGGCGGCGCTGGCGTGTCGTCGGACTTTCCGCTGGCCGGCGCGTGGGCTTCGGTGCGCACGCTGCGCCTCGCCGACGGTCCCGACGAAGTGCACCGGCGGGCGATCGCGAGACAAGAATATAAGAAGCACGCATGAGCGACGCAGCCCTCGACAAGGAGGTGCTGGGCACGTGGCTCGAGGCGAATGTCGAGGGTTTTATAGCGCCATTTGAGCTGACGAAATTCCCGTCCGGCCAGTCCAATCCCACTTACAGAATCAGCGCCGCGTCGGGCGATTATGTCCTTCGCCGCAAGCCCTTCGGGCAATTGCTGCCGTCCGCGCACGCGGTCGACCGCGAGTATCGTTTGCTGTCCGCATTGCATCCGCTGGGTTTCCCGGCGCCGCGGCCGCTAGCGCTGTGCAGTGACCCGGATGTCATCGGCGCGATCTTCTACGTGATGGAGCTGGCGAAGGGCCGGCCTTATGCGAACGGCGCGCTTCCAGAGTTCGATCCCGCGACACGGCGGCGGATGTACGACCAGTTGGTCGACACGCTCGCGGACCTGCACGTGATCGATCCGGAAGCCGCGGAGGTCGGCGATTTCGGCAAGCCGGGCAATTATTTCGAGCGGCAGGTGGCGCGCTGGACCCGCCAGTATCGCGACTCGCAAACCGATTATGTGCCCGAGATGGAGCGGCTCATTGCGTTCCTGCCGGAGACTCTTCCCGAGCAGTCGCGGACGTCGATCGTCCACGGCGATTACCGCATCGACAACGTGGTCTTCGACGGCGACGGCACCCTGACGGCGGTGCTCGACTGGGAGCTCGCGACGTTAGGCGATCCGGTTGCGGATTTCTCCTACCTCGCGATGCAATGGGTGATGCCGGCCGATGGCGGGGCAGGGTTGGGCGGGCTTGACCTTGCGGCGCTCGGCATCCCGTCGCTCGACGAGATCGCGCAGCGCTATTCCGACCGCTCGGGCGTGCCGATCGGGGCCAAGCTCGACTGGTACTTCGCTTACAACCTGTTTCGATTGGCCGGGATCGTCCAGGGCATCAAGAAGCGACTGATCGACGGCACGGCGAGCCATGCCAACGCGGCCGAGATCGCCGCTAAGGTGCCGACCCTGGCGCGGGCCGCGTGGAGCTTCGCGCAAGTGACTTGAATTTTGGTTTCATCGTTTGAAACCAGTGGCCTGTCCCGATTTCATGAACGGCAGCAAACGCAACATTCAGCCGTCGTGCAGTGCCGCTAACCTAGGACCCCAGTCGGTCGCCGTGCGTTGTGTCGGCGAGTCCGGTTTGGATAAACTTCGATTCAAAGGAGAGTGGCCATGAAGGCTGTTTCAAAGATCCTGGCGGGTGGCGTTGCAATCGCCGCGCTGGCCAGTGCGGCCCCCGCGGCCGCTCAATACGGTTACGGTTACGGCTATCCGGGGACCGGAGGCAATGTTGTCGGCCAAGTGCTGAACCAGGTGTTCGGCGGCTACGGAAGCAACGGCTATAACTCGAACAGCCGGGTCGCGGTCCAGCAGTGCGCGGCCGCGGTCGAGCAGCGCCTCAACGGTGGCTACGGAGGCTATGGCAACAGTGGCTATGGCGGCTACGGTGGCGGTTACGGCGGCGCCGGCTATGGTACTTATGGCGGTGGCTATGGTGGCGGGCGTGTGCTCGGCATTACCCACGCCGACATGCACAGCGGCGGAATCTTCAAGGTTCGCGGCGTTGCCACCAGCGGCATGAACTCTGGTTACGGCGGCGGCTACGGCGGCTACGGCGGCTACGGTTACGCCCAGCAGGCCGGCGACCTCAAGTTCCTTTGCGAGGTCGATTATCGCGGCTACATCCGTACGCTCAAGATCGACCGCAACCCCAATGCGTACGGCTACGACAACTACGGCTATCGCCGCTATTAAGCCGAATTCCTTTCGGTAACAGGATGCGCGGGAGCCTCACGGTTCCCGCGCATTTTTTTGACCAAGCCGTTGGAATAGCTTCACTTTTTCGTTCATGAACGCGTGCTCGACACGCGACCGGATGCCGGTTCGCCGCGACGAAAGCGGGACCACAACGCGCCGTCCACGCGTTGTGCGGGTGAAGGTCTGAAATTCAAGGAGATTGACCATGACGATCATGACGAAAGTCCTCGCCGGCGGCATGGGCCTGGCGGCCCTCGCGACGGCGGCTCCGTCCGCCGCGCAATATGGGTATGGCAATCCGTACGCCTACGGCAACCAGTATGGCGGCATGAACACCCAGGTCGCCGCACAGCGCTGCGCGGCTGCGGTGCAGAGCCGGCTGAGCACGCGGAGCGGCGGCATCAGCGGCATCCTCGGCGCGCTGGTGGGTGCCAACACCAACACCGGACGCGTGATCAGCGTCACGCAGGCGGTTCCGCGCAACAATTACGTGCGCGTTCGCGGGCTTGCCAGCAGCGGCAGAATGGCCGGCTACGGGCCGTATGGCGCCGGCGCTTATGGTGCGCTCGCTTACTCGTACCAGCCCGACCTGTCGTTCAAGTGCGACGTCGATTATCGCGGCTACGTCCGCAACGTCGACATCAACCGTCGCCGCTAATTGCGCTCAATATTGACGCAAAAAAGATGCGCGGGAGCCTCACGGTTCCCGCGCATTTTTTGCGGCTACGCGCGGACGCCCAAGTCGCGCGCGACTTCGGCCATCTGGTCGGCGCAGGTTCCCCAGCCGTCGTTGAAGCCCATTGCCGCGTGCGCCGCGGCGTCGGCGGCATTGGCGTGGATCACCGTCGCCGTGTAGCGGGTCTTGCCGCCGCCGGCGTCTTCGAAGGTGTGGATTGCGGTGAACGGAAAGCCCTGGCAGCCGTCGGCCGTAAATTCGTTGGGACGGTAGCCGTCGCGCAGCGCGCTGGTCCACACGATCCGCGCTTCGGGGACCACCTCGAGGATGCAGGCGGTGCCCTTGTAGTCGAAGCCGTCGGGGCCGGTCATGCGCGTGGCGAAGATGCCGCCGGGTTTCAGGTCGATCTCAACTTCGGGAGTCTGATATGGCCGCGGCGCCCACCAGCGCTTGATATGCTCGGGGTCGGTCCACGCTTTCCACAGCAGCTCGCGCGGCGCGTCGAGCACGCGTTCCAGCTTGAGGTCGGTTGAATCGGTCACCGGTCATTCTCCTTGTGTTGCAATTGATCGACATAGGTCTCGAAGCGATCGAGGCGGCCTTCCCAGATCGCGCGCTGGCCGGCGATCCAGGCTTCGGCCGCGGATAAGGCCTTGGGTTCGATCCGGCAGGTGCGGACGCGGCCGGTCTTGCGGCTGGCGATGAGGCCGCTGGCTTCCAATGCCTGGAGATGCTGGAGCACGGCCGGCAGGCTGATCGACAGCGGTGCCGCGAGCTCGGATACCGACGCCGGGCCGCGGCTCAGCCGGGCCAGCATCCCGCGCCGGATCGGGTCGGATAGCGCTTGGAAGGCGCGGTCGAGCGCGAATGATTTCGAGACGGGCGAATCGTTAAGCACATGCTTAAGTATCGTGTTGCCGGGGCGCCTGCAAGGCGGCTACGTCGGTGCGGTAAGCCATTCCGAGTCCAAGGACGAAACGCGCAGCGACGGGCAGGCGCTGTTCAGCGCGATCTCGCTCGACGGCAGCTTCAACCCATTCGGCGCCGACCTATCGGACCTGATCACGATCGGGACGGATCGATTCACTGCGCGGTCGGTGTTCAATCTTGCGCAGTTGTCGTTCACCGGCCCCGTCGCAAAGTTGCCGGCGGGCGACCTCCAGGCCGTGATCGAGGGGCGGCTCGCCGGGAACCGGCTGCGGTCGCGCAGCAGCATTTCCGTGCTCACCGGGAATAGCGAGTTTCACCGCTCCGAACAGTCCATCCGCGCCGCGGTCGAAGTGCCGCTCACCAGTCGGGACAATGGTTTTCTGCCACAGGTCGGGGATCTGAGTGCGACGGCCGAGTATAGCTGCTTTCATTATTCCGACGCGGGCACGCTCAACCAGCACGCGCTCGGACTGACCTGGGAGCCGCTCCCCCTGTTGCGGCTGCGCGGCGAGATCGAAGTGACGGGCCGGCCGCCTTCGATCCAGACGCTTGGCAACCCGGTAATCGTCACGTCCGACGTGCGGATGTTCGATCCGCTGAGGAGCGAGACCGCCGATGTCGTGCTGATCACCGGCGGCAATCCCTCGCTTCGCCCGGAAAAGACGGAAATCCACCGCCTGTCCGGGCTATTGCGCCTGGTTCCCCGGCTCAACCTCCAGCTCAACGCCGAATATACCGACACCGACCAGCGCCACTTCGTGTCATCGCTGCCCGAGGCGAGCGCGGCGGTGACGCTCGCTTTTCCCGACCGTTTCATTCGCGACGCGTTCGGCGTCCTGACCACGGTCGATTTGCGTCCCGTGAACTTCGACTCGCATCGTGAAAAGCGACTGCGTTACGGCTTCAGCCTCAACGCTGCGATCGCCGGCGGAAACCGGTCAGCCGTCCGGGTAAGCGACTCATCGGCGGCAGAACCGGGCGAGGAAGGGGCCGATCGCGAGCCGCCGCCGACCGCTCGCGCCAGCCGCTCGGGCCCACCGACGCGGCTGCAGTTGTCTGCCAGCCATACGATCGTCTTTTCCGACGAAATCCTGGTCCGTCCCGGCCTCGGTTCGGTGGATCTGCTCGAGGGCGGCGCGATCGGGATCGGCGGCGGACGCGTTCGCCACCAGCTGGAGGGGACCGCGGCGCTGACCTCGGGCGGCATGGGCGCGCGCATCGGCGTCACATGGCGCGGCAAGAGCACGCTTCAAAGCCGGATCAGCGGGGTGACGGCCGAAACCTTGCATTTCTCGCCCGTCCTGGCGGTCAACTTTCGAGCGTTCACCGATGCTCGGCGCTTGCTGCCGCACTCCGCCTGGGCGAGCGGGACGCGGCTGTCGCTCAACATATTGAACGCAACCAACGACCGTCAGCAGGTTCGGGATTCCGCGGGCAATACGCCGCTTCAGTACCAACCCGGGTATCGCGATCCGATCGGCCGCACCATCGAGCTGGAGCTGAGAAAGGTTTTCTAGATCGAATTGCATCCGAAATGGGTGCGATCGCAGGTGCTGCTTAAGCATGTTCGCGTCATGACGGGTGCCGGCGCAAACGAACGGGCGGCATGCGGGACAACTCACCAGGCAGTGTGACCGATGAAGCGGCCGACGCGCGAGCCGATGCCCGCACCAACCTGTTCATGGCGGCAACGCTGCACGCGGCCGAGGCCGCGACTCCGGTCAAGATCCGCGACTTGTCGGCGGGGGGCGCGCAGGTCGAAACATCGCTGCAGCCCGACGTCGGCTCGGCGATCACGCTGGCCCGCGGGCGGCTGCAGGTTCACGGTCATGTGCCCTGGTGCACCGAGCGCCGGTGCGGGATCCACTTCTCGTCGAACATCTCGGTCCAGGACTGGATGGCCAATCCAGTCAATCGCGAGCAGCGGCGCGTCGATTGCGCGGTCGCGGTGGTCAAGTCCGGCGCGGTGCCGATCGCCGCAGTCGCCCGTCCCGAAGCTCGACCGGCCGACCCGATCGCCAACGATCTGAGGCGTGTTGCCCGCTTGCTCGATTTCCTCGGCGATGCGCTGGCGAACGATCCCGCGCTGGTCACCCGGCACGGCACCCAACTGCAGAATCTCGACATCGCCATCCAGACACTGACGGCCCTGGCCGAAGCGGTGGGGCGGGACCCTCCCCACGGACCGGCGACCATGGCCCGGCTGGCCGAGCTCCGTACCAGTTGCGCGGAAGCGCTCCACGCCAGTTCCTGATCGCAACAATCTTTTGACGCAGGCCCCGGTGCGGCGCACTGTCGCGTGGGCACAAGGGCGAGGTTCGCTCTTGTGGGGGATGCGGCATGGTTCGAATTGCACTGACCGAATCCTTCTTTCCGGCCTTCCGCGACGCGCCGGTCGAGCCGATGACCATCGGCGAAATGCTGCGCCGCCAGGCCGAGGCGCAAGCCGAGACCATCGCGCTCAAGCAAGTCGGCTACGACGGCGCAATCGGGCGCTGCTGGACCTACGCCGAGTTGCTCACGGACGCCGAACGGCTCGGCCTGGCGCTCGCCAGCCGCCATGCGCCGGGCGCGCGGATCGCGATTTACGCCAACAACATTCCCGAATGGGTGCTGATGGAATTGGGCTCGGCGATGGCCGGTGTCACGCTGGTCACGGTCAACCCGTCCTTCCAAAAGCGCGAGCTTCACTTTGTGCTCGAGCAATCGCGCTCCGAGGCGCTCTATTATGTCGCGGAGTTCCGCGGCAGCCCGATGAAGGCCATCGCCGACGAGGCCTGCGCCGATTTGCCGGCGATCCGGCATCGCATCGACCTGACCGATCACGCGGCGCTGTTCGACGGCGAGGACCGCGGCACGCTGCCCGACGTTTCCCCCGGCGACGTCACGCAAATCCAGTACACCTCGGGCACCACGGGTTTTCCCAAGGGCGCACTGCTGCACCACCACGGGCTGATCCAGAACGCCCGCGACGCCATGGTTCGCCTTGGGCTCGGCGCCGGCGACACCTTCCTGCACAACATGCCGCTGTTCCACACCACCGGCTGCGCGGTTTGCGTGATGGGCATTCTCGACGCCGGCGCGACCATGCTGCTGACTCCGATGTTCGATCCGGCAATGATTGTCAGGGTTATCGAACGCGAGCGGCCGGGCTTTCTTCTGGGGGTGCCGACGATGCTAGTCGCGCTGGTCGATGAAGCGGTCCGCAGCGGCCGCGACGTCTCCTCGTTCCAGCGCATCATGTCGGGCGGAGCGATGGTCGCGCCGGAACTGATCAACCGGGTGCGATCGGCGTTCGGACCGACGGTACAGATCGTTTACGGGCAAACCGAATGCTCGCCGGTGATCACCATGGCCCGCCACGACGATGCGCTGGCGGACCTCACCGGCACGATCGGCCAGCCGCTGCCCAACATCGACGTCGCGATCCTCGATCCGCAGACCGCGGCGGTGATGCCGATCGGCGAGCAGGGCGAAATCTGCACCCGCGGCTATCATGTGATGATCGGCTACAACGACAATCCGGAAGCGACCGCGAAGGCGATCGACGCGGACGGCTGGCTGCACACCGGCGACCTCGGCCGAATGGACGAGCGCGGCTATGTGGCGATCACCGGGCGGGTCAAGGAAATGATCATCCGCGGCGGCGAGAATCTGTTCCCGGCGGAAATCGAAAATGCGATGCTCGAGCATGAGGATGTCGGCGAGGTTGCGGTAGTCGGCGTGCCGTGCCCGGTCTACGGAGAAGAGGTCGCCTGCTTCATGCGCGCCAAAGGCAACCGCCGGCCCGACCCGACCGAGCTGAAGGCGTTCATCCGGGAGCGGCTGTCGCCGCAAAAGACACCGAAGCATTGGCTGTGGGTCGACCAATGGCCGCTGACCGGCTCGGGCAAGATCCAGAAGTTCAAGCTCGCCGAGCAATTCGCGCACGGCGAGCATCGGGCCGTGGAGCCCAGCGACGGCGCAGCAATCAGTCAGGACGTTACGCTGGCGCAGGCGTCTCCGTCGCCTCTTCGAGATCGATCCGGCTGATCGTCAGATAGGCAACGAGACCGATAATGATCACGAGGAAGATGCCGCTCACCGGCATCGTCGAGAATCCCAATCCACCGTCCTTGGGCGCCTGGGTCAGGAAGTCGCCCATCGAAGCGCCCAGCGGACGAGTCAGAACATAGGCCGCCCAAAAGGCGAGCACTGAGTTCAAGCCAAAGACATAATAGCCAAACGTAATCAGGGCGATCAGCCCGCCGAAGATCAGGCCGGCGAAGGCGTAGCCGAGACCCATTTGCTCGGACACGAGATCGCCGGAAGCGGTGCCGAGCGCAAAGGTGAAGAGGATTGCCGCCCAATAATAGAGCTCACGCCGACGGGTCGTGATGGCATGGATCGAAAGCGTGTGCTCCTGCCGATACCAGGCAATGAAGGTGATCGCGAGCGCGACACCGAACGCCGCGGTCGAGGCGTAGAGGCTGACGCCGAAATTGTCCGACAGATTGTCGGTAATCAGCGTGCCGACGATGCTCAGGAACACCACCGTCACCCAGTAAATCCATGGGACGTAGCGATCCTGGCGCAATTGCAAAACCAAGAAGCCGACCAGAAACGCCGCCGCCAGAAGCGACGTCAGGCTAAGTCCGAGACCAAGGTTGAAATTGAGGAAATCGGCGCCCGTTTCCCCGACCGTCGTGGCGAGGATCTTGATGATCCAGAAGTACAGGGTGACGAGCGGCACCTTGTTCAGCATGCGCCGAGCGGCGGATGAATTCACTGTTCGCCCCTTGAAGGGAATTCGCCGATTTGGCGCGGACTGTTCCGAGTCGACCAAACCAGCAACCGGGCGATCATCTGCAACCATCCCGTGTCATCCTCCGCATATGAATGCGCGACGCGCTGACGCGGAACGCTGGGCGATCTTCTCGTCACGGCAATCCTATGACGCCGCCAACTGCCAATTCCCGCCTCAGGATTTGGTTCGACGCCAAGTCATGTCTGCTTGGCATCGAGGCTGACCAGCGCAAAGCGGCTGCCTAACTTTACTCCCCCGGCGAAACGGCTATCGGCGGACCATGACCCTCCATCCCGCCGAAACCATCCTGATTGTCGACTTTGGCAGCCAGGTGACCCAGCTGATCGC
>JBDTMX010000095.1:0-9871 GCA_039934055.1 Sphingomicrobium sp.
AGCAGCATCGGATACCGATGCGGCAGCGCCGCCATCACCCGCCCGATATCGAGCGCGGTGGCGGCGGCGCCTTGTGAGACTTCGTTCACCGACCCTGAGGGGTTGCTGGCGCCGCCGGAGCGGTCGTTCCGATGGTCGTCAGCGAAATGTTGAGTGCGGTCAGCACGTCGGCGGTGACGTCGAGGCTGGCGCCCGCGGCGAGTGTCGTGCCGGCCTCGAGCATCACATTCGCCCCACGCTTCTGCATGACCTGCTGGTAGACCGGTCCGAGCTTGGTAACGATCTGCTGCTGGATGTAAGCCTGATTGCGCTGGATCTGCTGCTCCTGGCGGGTCAGTTCCTGGGCACCTTGCTGCTGCTTTGTCTGGAATGCTTTGATCCGGGCCTCCAGGGCGGCGTCGGGCGCCTTGCCGCCGAGCGCATTGACCGCGGTCTGGAGCGTCTTGCCTTCCGCTTCGAGCGGCGTCGCCAGCGCCTTTTGGCGCGCGCGAAGGGCATTGGCTTGGCTCTGTAGCGCGGTATTCGCCGTCTTGCAGGCGTTGCACTGGGCGGTAACCCGCTCGAGATCGACGACGGCGATGATGGCCGCCGGGACATTCTGTGCAACGGCTGGAGCGGCTGCTCCCAAAAGTGCGGCTGCGACGGTTGCTTGCATAATCATTTTCATCAGAATTGGGTTCCTACGTTGAAGCTGAACAATTTGGTGTCATCGCCCTCCTGCTTGAGCAGGGCCTTGGCGATGTCGATACGGAATGGCCCGAACGGGGAGACCCAGTTCACGCCGATGCCGATCGACAGGCGCGGCTTGGGCGAATTTCCGAGGAAGGTCTCTTGAACTCCCGGAAGGCGCGTATATCCCGTCGCCGGACAAGTCTGGTTCACGTCGCCCGGGTGGATCGTGAGCGTCGGATCGGTCGCCGCCGTCGGCGAGCAAATCGCGACGATGTCGGTCAGTTCCGGTTGGGTCAGCGACCAGACCGAGCCGACGTCGACAAAGGCCGACGGACGCAATCCCAGGCTGCGGATCGACGAGCTGGTCGGAAACTCCAGCTCCAGACGGCCCATATAGTAGGCGCGGCCGCCGAGTGCATCGCTCGTGCGGCTGGCCGTGGTGTCGAGGGTTCCGTCCAGATTGTAGTTGGTCCGCAGCACCCGTGGGCCAATTCCACGGATGTCGAAGCCGCGCATTTGCGGTCCGAAGAATCGGTCGGTCAGGCGGATCGCGTCGCGGCCGGGACCGGGCGCCTTCGAAAGTGGGTGAATGTAACCGCCCTCGGCGTGCGCGGACAGGATAAAGCCGTGGCGAACTTCCCAATATTTCGTCGCGTCGGCGCGGGTGCGCAGATACTTCACATCACCGCCGAGGCCGGCGAAATCCTGCGAGAGGAGGATCCGCTGACCCCGCGTCGGACGAATGCCGTTGGTGTCGTCATGGAGCAGCGAATAGCCGACCAGCGAGGTCACCCGGTTGCCCAGTTCATCGCACAGATAGCGGCCGGCCTTGACCGGATCGCATTGCAGCCCAAGCGGGCCAGATCCGTCCGGATCGGTGTAGAAGGTATTCTTGTTCAGCGTAACTTTGTCGACCACGAACGAGTAGCGGGTGCCGAATGTCACGAACTCGGTGATCGGGAATCCCAATCGCAAGCCGGCACCGGTGCTCAATTGCGAGTAAGTGGTGTTGCGCTGGTTGCCGACGTAATTGAAGCTGTTGTAGTCGCGCCGATAGATCTCGCCGCCCAGCAGGATCTGCTTGTCGAACAGATAGGGCTCGACAAAGCCGAGCTGCACTGCCCTCGAGTAGCGTGAGTAGTTGACGCTGGCATTGAGCTCCTGGCCCTTGCCCATGAAGTTCCGCTGCGTGACCGACAGCTGGAGCACGAACCGTTCGAGACTTGAGTAACCGCCCGATACCTGCAGCTCGCCGGTCGACTTCTCCTCGACATCGACGCCGAGCACGATGCGGTCGGGTGCCGAGCCCTCGGTCTGCTTGATCTCGAGCTTGTCCTGGAAGAACCCCAGGCTTTGCAGGCGATCCTGCGAGCGCTTCACCTTGATCGCGCTAAAGGCATCGCCCTCGTTGAGGCGAAACTCGCGGCGGATGACCTTGTCGCGGGTAACGGTGTTGCCCTGGATGTCGATGCGTTCGACATAGACGCGCGGCGTCTCGCCGACGCGGAACGTGATGTTCATCTCCCGCTTCTCGACGTCGCGGTCGTAGGAGGGATTGATGTCGGCGAAAGCATAGCCGGCGTTGCCGGCAAGCTCGGTGAGGTCGGTGACCGCGTCCTCGACCGCCTTGGCGTTGAACCAGGTTCCCGGCTGGAGCTTGACGATTTGCTTGATCTTCTCGGGCGGCAGGTCGCGGAGTGCGCTTTCCGCATCGACCGTACCCAATTTGTATCGGGGGCCTTCCTCGACGACGTAGGTGATGATGAAGTCACGGCGATCCGGGGTCAGTTCGGCCAGCGCCGACACGACGCGGAAATCGGCGTATCCCTGCGTCAGATAGAAGGCGCGAAGCTTCTGCTGGTCGGCCGCCAGCCGATCCGGATCGTAGCTGTCGTTGGTCTTCATGAAACCAAGAATCCCGCCGGCCTGGCGGGTGAACATTTCCTTGCGCAAGCGGTCGTCGCCGAATTGGTCGTTGCCGATGATGTTGATGCGGCGGACCTTGGATTTGTCGCCCTCGAAAATCTCGAACACCAGGTCGACGCGGTTCTGGTCGAGTTGAACGATCTTTGGCTCAACCCGGGCTGCAAAACGCCCCTCGCGCCGGTATAGCTCGACGATCCGCTCGACGTCGGTCCGGACCTTCGAACGGGTGAAGATCTGGCGCGGCGCAAGCTTGATCTCTGGCAGGATCTTGTCGGACTTGAGCCGCTTGTTGCCCTCCAGCACGATGCGGTTGATGACCGGGTTCTCGCGCACGGTGATGACGAGATTGCCGGTTTCGGCGCCGGTGATGACAACGTCCGCGAACAGTTCGGTCCCGTAGAGGTCCTTCAGCGCGGTATCGAGGGTAGCGGGGGTGTAGGTCTGTCCAGGTGACAGGTTGGCGTAGGCGCGCACCGTCTCGGGTTCGAGGCGCTCGTTGCCGCGAACGGCAATCGACCGGATCACTCCCGAGCGCGCTGGCGCCAGTATTGGTGCGGATGCGGCCGGCGGCGGGGTCGCAGCCGGGCTGGCCGGCGCGGTTTGAGCGAACAGCGGCCCGGACCAGCTGCCGAGGACGGTGCCGACGAAGAGCATTGCACCCGCGCGTTTGCCGAAAATCTTTGTTCCTGAAATCACGCGTTCCCGCCTTTTGTGAAAATATCGCGTTCGGCTAACGAACCCGGCGATTGTTGTCCCGCCCTGCCTCAAGCGCCTCAGCCAATCAAGCGTCCAAGCCGGGCCCAAAGGCCGAGCGAGTCGAGATCGTTGATGGTCGTGAAGAACAACAAGGCCAGGACGAGCGCCAGTCCGCCTCGGAACGCCCAGTCCTGTACCTGCAGGCTGACCGGCCGCCGTCGAACCGCTTCAACCGCATAGAAGAACAGGTGACCACCATCAAGCATCGGGACTGGCAACAGGTTGATGAATCCCAGATTAATTGAAAACAATGCGAGCAGCTGGATGAACTCGAATGCGCCGAGGCTTGCCTGCTGTCCGGCGATCTGAGCGATCTTCAGCGGCCCCCCCAGATCCTTGGCGGAGCGTCGGCCCGAAACGATCTGCCACAAACCGTCCATCATCGCGCGGGTAATATGCAAGGTGTAGGCGGTCGCTGCGGGCAACAGCTGCAGCGGCGGCAGCGCCACATATTCGCGGCCCGCCGCATACAGGCCCAGACGGCCGATTTCGAACCGCTGGCCGAAACGGTCCTGCTCCACCTTGCCGGTGAGATGGGCGATGACGCGGTGGCGCTGTCCTGCGCGGACGAAATCCACGCTCACGTCCTGGTTGGGGCGGAGAGTCACGAAACCCGCTACTTCCTCGAAGGAGTCGATGGTTCGGCCATCGAGCGCAGAGATCCGATCGCCCGGCGCGAAGCCGGCGCGCGCGGCTGCGCTGTCCGGCGCAACGCGGTCCGCGACGGGTGGAGTGCGCGGCATTCCCAAGGTTGCGAAGAACGCGGCGAAGATCAGGACCGCGAGCAAGAAATTGGCCAGCGGGCCGGCCAGCACGACCAGGAAGCGTTGCCACACCGGCTTCAGATGGAAGCTTCGGGAACGCAGCTCCGCCGGCACGTCTTCCGGCGCTGCCGGGGCGCTGGCGGGGTTCATGTCGCCGACGAAGCGGACGAAGCCGCCGAGCGGCAGCCAGCCGACCTTCCAGCGCGTGCCGCTGCGGTCGGTCCAGCCGACGACCTCGCGCCCGAAGCCGATCGAGAACACCTCGGCACCAACCCCGAACAGCCTGGCGACCAAATAATGGCCGAACTCGTGGATGAACACGAGCGGCCCGATGGCGCAGATGAACGCGAGCAGGACGAACCAGGGAGATGGTTGGGCAAGCATCAGTCGCAGCGGGCCTCGATCATGGCGCCGACGTCATGGCGCGTTTGAAGGTCAATGGCGATGACTTCCTCGATCGATCGCGGCGCCGATGCTGTGGCGCGATCGAGCGCTTGCTCGACCAGCTCGGCGATTTCGGAGAAGCCGACGCGCATGGTAAGAAAGCACTCCACCGCGACTTCGTTGGCGGCATTGAGGACGGTCGGCGCTGCGCCACCCTGCTCGAGCGCCTGGCGGGCTATGCGTAGGGCTGGAAAACGTTCCAGATCAGGTTGTTCGAAGTCAAGACTGCGAACACTTGCGAGGTCGAGACGTTGGGCGGGGGTCGCCATCCGCTCGGGCCAGGCGAGCGCATGCGCGATCGGCACCCGCATGTCCGGGCTGCCCAATTGGGCGAGCACCGAGCCGTCGATGAATTCGACCAGCGAGTGGACCACCGATTGCGGATGGATCAGCACCTCGATCCGCGCGGACGGCAGGCCGAACAGGCGGTGGGCCTCGATCAACTCGAGCCCCTTGTTCATCAACGTCGCCGAATCGACCGAGATCTTGGCGCCCATCGTCCAATTGGGATGAGCGACCGCCTGAGCCGGGGTGGCGGCGCGGATGTGCTCAGCCGAAGCGGTCCGGAAAGGCCCTCCGCTGGCGGTCAGGATCAGCTTGGAGACGTCTTCGCGGCGGCTGCCGGCAAGGCACTGGAAGATCGCATTATGCTCGCTGTCGACCGGCAGCAGGGTTGCCCCGTGGTGCAGCGCGGCGTCGGTCATCAGCGCGCCGGCGCTGACCAGCGCTTCCTTGTTGGCGAGTGCGACCGTCCGTCCCGCCTCGATCGCAGCCATCACCGGCACCAGCCCGGCGCAGCCGACGATCGCCGCCATCACCCACTCCGCTTCCCCTGCGGCCGCCTCGTCGAGGGCTTCGGCGCCGGTCGCGGCGCGGCAGTCGGTGCCGGCGAGCATCGCTTCAAGGTCGGCAAGGCGGGCGGCGTCGGCGATAACCGCGAGCCTGGCGCCGGTCCGCCGCGCCGCCGCGGCCAGCCCCTCGGCGTCCTTGCCGGCGGTCAGCGCGACGACCTCGAAGCGCTCGGGCGACCGCTCGATGAGGTCGAGCGTCGAAGTGCCGATCGAGCCGGTCGCGCCGAGGATCGCGATCTTGCGCTTCATGCCAGCCCCGCCAGCTCAACGAGCGCAGTCAGGATCGCAACCGGGACGAGGCCGTCCAATCGGTCGAGCAAGCCGCCGTGGCCGGGCAGCCAATTGCCTGAGTCCTTGACCTTCGCGCGCCGTTTCATCCAGCTTTCGAACAAGTCGCCGCCTTGGGCCGCGACCGCGAACACGGGAGCCAGCACCAGCAGCGTGAGGCTGAGATGGGTGAGCAGCGCCCACGCGCCGCCGAGCAGGGTCGCGCCCGCCATACCGCCGTAGAGCCCTTCGACCGTCTTGCCCGGGCTGATCGACGGAGCAAGCTTGGTGCGGCCGATGGCCCGGCCGACGAAATAAGCGCCGATGTCGGTCGCCCAGGTGACGACGAAGATCCACAGCAACAGCGCGAGGCCGTGCTCGGCCCGGTCGCGCACCCACAGCAAGGCGAGCGCCGGGAGCAAGGCGTAGACGAAGCCGCCGATGTTCCAGGCGATGCCCCGGCCGCGGACGAGGCGCGTCCACTCATAATAGATCGCAGTCGCGGCAGCGGCGGCCAGCACCGCAAAATAATAGCCGCCCTGGACCGCGGCGGCGATCGCGACGAGCATCATCGCGATGGCCGAGAAACTGCGGATGAAGAGTTCGCTCACCGGCCACCGAAGCGCCGCTGGCGCGCCGCGAACTCGGCCAGCGCCGACTTGAACGCGGCCTCGTCGAAGTCGGGCCACAGGACCGGCGTGAACAGCATTTCGGAATAGGCCGCCTGCCACAGAAGGAAGTTGGACAGGCGGACCTCCCCCGAGGTGCGAATGAGGAGGTCGAGCTCGGGCAGGCCGGTAGTCTGGAGCTCCGCCGCGAGGGCGTCTTCGTCGATGCCGGCGGGATCGAGCACCCCGTCCTTGGCTTTCCGGGCGAGTGCGCGGGCGGCGTCGGCGATTTCCGTGCGCGAGCCGTAATTGAGCGCCACGACCAGAGTCAGCCGGCTGTTTCCGGCGAGCCGCTCCACGGCCTTGTCCAAGCGCGAAACCAGGTCGGGGCCGAACGCGCCGTAATCGCCGATCAGCTTGAGCCGCACGCCCTCCTTGGCGAGCGAATTCAATTCACGCTCGAGATAGTAACCGAGCAGGCCCCTCAAATCGGAGATTTCGCCTTCAGGCCTCCGCCAGTTCTCGGACGAGAAGGCATAGAGGGTGAGCGTCTCGACGCCGCATTCGGCCGCGGCGCGCAGGGTCTTGCGGACCGCCTCGGCGCCGGCGCGATGGCCGGCGACGTGCGGCAGCCCGCGCTGGGCGGCCCAGCGGCCGTTGCCATCCATGATGATCGCGACGTGGCGCGGGACACTGCCGTCGCCAGCCTTGGCGAGCGGGGCAGCTCCCTTTGGGGCTGCGGCGGGCTTTGATGTCACTTGCCGAGGATTTCCTTTTCCTTGGCTTCGGCGGCGGCGTCAATCTCGGCGATGGTATGGTCGGTCATCTTCTGGACCTCGCCTTCCAGCCGCTTGCGCTCGTCCTCGCTGATGTCGTGCTTCTTCTCGTCGTGTTTAAGGTGGTCCATGCCGTCGCGGCGGACGTTGCGGGCGGCGATCCGCGCCTTCTCCGCATATTGGCCGACCAGCTTGGCGAGTTCCTTGCGGCGTTCCTCGGTCAGGTCGGGAATCGGCAGGCGGATCAATTGGCCGTCGGTGATCGGGTTCAAGCCGAGCCCGGCCGATTGGATCGCTTTCTCGATCGGGTGAACGCTCGATTTGTCCCACACCTGCACGGTCAGCAGGCGCGGCTCGGGCACCGACACTGTCGCCACCTGGTTCAGCGGCATCTGCGCGCCGTAGACCTCGACCGTGATGTGATCGAGCAAGGCGGTCGACGCGCGGCCGGTGCGAAGCCCGCCGAGGTCATGCTTCAGCACCTCCACCGCGCCGTGCATCCGGCGCTGCAAGTCCGACTTGTCGATACTCGTCGTCATGGCTCACTCCTCGTTCTGGACGATCGTCGCCACGCCACCACCAGCGAGCACCTTGGCCAAATTGCCGGGCTCGCGGATGTTAAAGATGACGATCGGGATGTTGTTGTCGCGGCACAGAGCGACCGCGGCGGCGTCCATCACCTTGAGGTCGTCGCCGAGCACCTTGTTGAAACTCAGATGGTCGTAGCGCGTGGCGCTTTTGTCGGTCTTGGGGTCGGCGGTATAGACGCCATCCACGCTGGTCCCCTTGAACAGGGCGTCGCAGCCCATTTCCGCAGCGCGCAAGGCGGCCGCGGTGTCGGTCGTGAAATAGGGGTTGCCGGTGCCGGCGGCGAACAGCACGATGCGGCCCTTCTCGATGTGGCGGAGCGCGCGGCGGCGGATGTAGGGCTCGCTGACCGAAGCCATCGGGATCGCCGACTGGACGCGGGTGTCGACGCCGGCTTTCTCAAGCGCGTTCTGCAGCGCCAGCGCGTTCATCACGGTGGCCAGCATGCCCATGTAATCGGCGCTGGCGCGGTCGAAGCCCTTGGCCGCGGCCGCGACGCCGCGAAAGATGTTGCCGCCGCCGACCACCAGGCACAGCTCATGCCCCTGCGATTTGGCGGCCGCGATCTCGCCGGCGAGCCCGGCAACGGCGTCGGGATCGATGCTCTGCTGCCCCTGCCCCATCAGCGCTTCGCCGGAGAGCTTCAGGAGGATGCGGTTGAAGCGAGGCCGGGTCATGGGTTGGCGGATCCTCCGGGTTGCGCCTGACTGATGGCGGTTGACCAATGGGGGTCGGAACGGACGCGCTTGTATGGCGCACCCGCCCCGCTGCCAACTGCTTCCTTGCGGTTATCGCGGCTTAAGCGACCGGTTCGGCCTTGGCCGTTCCTGCCGCAGCGGCGACCTCGGCAGCGAAATCGCTTTCCTTCTTGTCGATGCCCTCGCCGATCTGGAAGCGGACGAAGCTGGCCAGCGCGATGGCGGTGCCGGCGTCCTTGGCGGCGGCCGCGACGACGTCAGCGACCGGGGTCTTGTTGTCGATCACGAAGAGCTGCGACAGCAAGGCATTGTCCTTGCGGAACTTGGCGATCGAGCCTTCGACCATCTTCTCGACGATGTTGGCCGACTTGCCGCTCTCCTTGGCCTTTTCCATCGCGATTCCGCGCTCGCGCTCGACCAGCGCCGGCGACAGCGAATCCGCGTCGAGGGCCAGTGGGTTGGCGGCCGCGATGTGCATCGCCAGCTGCTTGCCGAGTGCCTGCAGGGTGTCGTCGGGAGCGCCGCTTTCGAGCGCCACCAGCACGCCGATCTTGCCCAGGCCGGGCGCAACCGAATTGTGGACGTAGGAGACCACTGCGCCTTGGCCGACTTCGACCACGGCCGCGCGGCGGAGCGACTGGTTCTCGCCAATCGTCGCGATGTTGTTGACTAGCGCTTCGGCAACGGTGCCGCCGCCGGGGAATTGCGCCGCACCGAGCGCCTCGACGTCGTTGCCGCTCGACAGGGCCAGGCGCGCGACCTCGCGGACGAAATTCTGGAACTGCTCGTTCTTGGCGACGAAGTCGGTCTCGGAATTGACCTCGACGACGGCTCCCCTGGTGCCTTCGACGGCGACCCCGATGAGGCCCTCGGCGGCGGTGCGGCCGGCCTTCTTGGCAGCGGCGGCGAGGCCCTTGGCGCGCAGCCAGTCGACCGCCGGCTCCATCTCGCCATTGGCTTCGGCCAGCGCCTTCTTGCAGTCCATCATTCCAGCGCCGGTGCGCTCGCGCAGTTCCTTGACTGCCGCGGCCGTGATCTCAGCCATTATGCTTCCTCTTTGCAATTAAACCCGCTCGAGCCCGGTTCATCCCAGGGCCCGAACAAAGATGGGGTGTTGCCGGTCAGGCTTCCAGCGCGACTTCGACCGGCGGTTCGTCCATCGCGCCGATGTCCTCGCCTCGGGCCGCCGCATTGCCGGAGCGGCCGCTGTTGGCCGCCTCGGCGATCGCGTCGCAGTAGAGGCGAATGGCGCGGCTGGCGTCGTCGTTGCCCGGGACCGGGAAGGCGATGCCCTGCGGATCGCTGTTCGAATCGAGGATCGCGACCACCGGGATGCCAAGCACATTGGCTTCCTTGATCGCCAATTCCTCCTTGTTCGAATCGATCACGAACATGACGTCGGGAAGCCCGCCCATGTCGCGGATTCCGCCGAGGCTCTTTTCAAGCTTGTCGCGTTCGCGGGTCAGCTGGAGCACTTCCTTCTTGGTCAGGCCGGCGGTGTCGCCCGACAATTGCTCCTCG
>JBDTMX010000096.1:0-4747 GCA_039934055.1 Sphingomicrobium sp.
GCGCGATCCGCTGCATCGGCTCGACCACCTACAAGGAATTCCGCAACCATTTCGAGAAGGACCGCGCGCTCTTGCGCCGGTTCCAGAAGATCGACGTCAATGAGCCGACGGTCGAGGACACGATCAAGATCCTCGCCGGTCTGCGCTCGTCGTTCGAGAGCCACCACAACGTCCGCTACACGCCTGACGCGATCAAGAGCGCGGTCGAATTGAGCGCCCGCTACATCCACGACCGCAAGCTTCCGGACAAGGCGATCGACGTCATCGACGAGGTCGGCGCGATGCAGATGCTGGTGCCGCCGTCGCGCCGCAAGAAGATCATCACCCCCAAGGAGATCGAGGCGGTGGTCGCGACCATCGCCCGAATTCCTCCGAAATCGGTCTCGGCCGACGACAAGCATGTGCTCGAGCATCTCGAAGCGGATTTGAAGCGCGTCGTCTTCGGCCAGGACCTGGCGATCGAGAAACTAGCGTCGGCGATCAAGCTGTCGCGAGCCGGCCTGCGCGAGCCCGACAAGCCGATTGGCAACTACCTCTTCTCCGGCCCGACCGGCGTCGGCAAGACCGAGGTCGCGCGCCAGCTCGCGTCGATCCTCGGCATTCCGCTGCAGCGCTTCGACATGTCCGAATATATGGAGCGCCATTCGGTCAGCCGACTGATCGGCGCGCCGCCGGGCTACGTCGGCTTCGACCAAGGTGGGCTGTTGACCGACGCGGTCGACCAGCACCCGCACAGCGTGCTGCTGCTCGACGAGATCGAGAAGGCCCACTCCGACTTGTTCAACATCCTGTTGCAGGTCATGGACCACGGCAAATTGACCGATCACCACGGCAAGACCGTCGATTTCCGCAACACCATCCTGATCATGACCACCAATGCCGGCGCGTCCGACATGGCGCGGGAATCGATCGGCTTCGGCGCGATGGACCGCGAGGATATGCAGGAGGACGCGGTCAAGAAGATGTTCACGCCCGAATTCCGCAACCGGCTCGATGCGATCGTGCCCTTCTCCTATTTGCCGCCGGCAGTGGTCGCTCGCGTGGTCGACAAGTTCATCCTCCAGCTCGAGCTCCAGCTCGCCGACCGCAACGTCCACATCGATTTGGACGACGAGGCGCGCGAGTGGTTGACGACCCGCGGCTACGACAAGCTCTACGGCGCGCGGCCGATGGCGCGGCTGGTGCAGGAGAAGATCAAGCAGCCGCTGGCCGAGGAGTTGCTGTTCGGCAAATTGGTCAACGGCGGCGAGGTCAAGGTCCGCATCAAGGACAATGCGCCGGCGTTCGAGATCACCCCGGCGCCTCCCAAGGTCAGCAAGGCCAAGGCCAAGACCGCCAAGTCAGCGAAGAAGAAGGCGAGCGGCGACGCACCTGCCGGCGAATGACGCCGGCAGGTGCGGCCGGCTAGAGCGCGCCGGCGCTCAACCCAGCGCCTTGGTGACTGCTTCGCGCGAGCTGGCGTGGAGCGCCCAGAAATCGCGCACGCTGCGCCCGGCGAGCTTCTCCTGGAGCACGGTGAGGTGCGAATTCCAGCCGCTGCCGAAGTCCTGCGCGCCGGTGCCGCTCTGGATTCCGCTATGCGTCAGCACGAGCCGCGTGCGAGCGCCCTCCGGGAACAGTTCATAGGTGACATTGCCATTCTTGCCGCCCTGGAAAGTCGTCGCCAGCAGCCGCGGCGGCTCGAACCGCAGTACCCTCTCGCTCCACACCGTGCCTTTCATCGTCGCGTAACTCTCCGGAGAGGGAACATTGTCCGACGAAAGATTGTCGTGGTCGATGAGCAGCTCGAACTCGCTGTCCGGCGCCGCGTCCGTGCCGCCCATGAACCACTGAGCGCGAAGCTCGGCCTCGGTCAGATAGCGCCAGACGGTTTCGACCGGCGCATCGAGCAACCGTTCGAGCCGGACGGCGTCCGGCGCGGTCCGTTCGATTTGTACCTGGGTAGCTGCGGCAACTTCAACCATCGGGCTTCTCCTTGTTGTCAGTTTCAATAATCGCCTGGAGTCGGTCGAGGCGGACGGTCCAGAACGACTCCCATTGCTTGAGCCAGCGCTCGGCTTCCGCCAGCGGTTCGGCCCGCAAGCTGCAGATCTGCCTGCGGCCGGCCTTGCGCCGCTCGATCAGCCCGGCGCTTTCGAGCACCTTCACGTGCTTCGCCGCGCCGGCGAAGCTCATCGCGAACGGTTCGCCTAGCTCGCCGATCGACTTCTCACCGAGCGCGAGACTGGCGAGCATGCCGCGCCGGGTCGGGTCGGCAAGCGCCTGAAAGGTCACATCGAGTCGATTCTCAACCATGTAGTTTAATATCGCGATTGTGCATTCGTTTGTCAACCATTCAGTTGAATGTCGTTCGTCGGTTGGTCGACATTGGCCTTGCGGTTGCTCCTCGAAAGTTGAAACGTGAGCCCTCATTCAGAGGGGATCTTTGTGACATTCACCCGCACACTTTCGCGCCTTGCGATCCTGTTTGCTGCCACCTGCCTCGTCCCGCCCGCGCTGGCGGCACCCGCCGAGGGACCCAATTCGACCTTCACTGGGCGCGACCTGTTCGACCTTTCGGCGGCCAGCGACGCACAGATCAGCCCCGACTGCAGCAAGATCGCCTATGTCCGGCTGAGTAACGACATCATGACCGACCGCGCCCGGCCGACCATCTGGCTGGTCGACGTTGCATCCGGCGAGCAGACTCCATTGGTCACCGGCCCTGGCTCGCATAGCAGCCCGCGCTGGTCACCCGACGGTAAACGCCTCGCCTATGTCTCGGCACCGGAGGGCGCTCCGCCGCAATTGTTCGTGCGCTGGATGGCGAGCGGCGAAGCGGCGCGCGTCACCGGCCTGCCCAACAGCCCCAACGCGATCGCTTGGTCGCCCGACGGCCGCCGCATCGCTTATGTCATGACCGTGCCCGACGAAGGCCTGTCACTGGGCAAGGCGCCGGACAAGCCGGAGGGTGCCAAGTGGGCGGATCCGCTCGAAATCATCGACGCGGTCACCTATCGCGCCGACGGAGCGGGTTACCTCAAGCCGGGCTACGACCATCTGTTCCTGGTCGACGCCGACGGCGGCGCGCCGCGCCAGCTGACGTTCGGCGCATGGAACGACGCCGGCCCGCTGGCCTGGTCGCCCGACAGCCGCTCGATCCTGTTCAGCACCGTCCGCCAGGGCGACTGGCAGCGCGACGTCCTCGAGACCGACATCTACGCCCTCGATCTTGCGGGCGGAGCGCCGCGCCGGCTGACCAGCCGCAAGGGCCCCGACTTCGGACCTGCGATTTCGCCCGACGGGCGCCAGATTGCCTACCTCGGCTGGGACGATCTCGGCAAAGGCTTCGACCAGGCCCACCTCTACCTGATGAACCGCGACGGCAGCGGCGCTCGCCAAATCGCCGCTGGCCTCGACCGCAGCTTCGAGCACCTCGAATGGACCCGCGACGGCCGTGCGGTCATCGCCACTTATGAGGAAGACGGCGGCAAGCGTGTCGCCCGGATCGGCCTCGACGGTCGCGTCACCCCGCTCGCCGGCGGGCTCGTCGACTCCGGCTTCGACCGCCCCTACGCCGGTGGCGACTACACCGTCGCCCGCAACGGCGCGATCGCCTTCACCACCGGCACGATCTGGCGCCCAGCTGAGGTTGCCGTGGCCAACGGCGGCAAGACCCGCACGCTGACCCGCCTCAACGACGAATTGCTGGCTGGCAAGCGCCTCGGGGAAGTCCGCGAGCTCGCGGTCAGAGCGCCCGACGGCGGCCGCGTGCCGGCCTGGCTGGTGACCCCGCCGAGTTATGTCGCGGGGCAGCGGGTACCGATGATCCTCGAGATCCACGGCGGCCCCTACGCCGCCTACGGCCCGACCTTCGCCACCGACATGCAGCTCTATGCGGCCGCGGGCTACGCCGTGCTCTACACCAACCCGCGCGGCTCGACCGGCTACGGCCAGGCCTTCGCCGACGGCATCGAGAAAACCTACCCGGCAAGCGACTTCGACGACTTGATGGCGGCGGTCGATACAGCCATCGCCAGCGGCGTCGCCGATCCTGACAATCTGTTCGTCACCGGCGGATCTGGCGGCGGCATTTTGACCGCGTGGATCGTCGGCACGACCAACCGCTTCAAGGCGGCCGCAGCGCAAAAGCCGGTGATCAACTGGACCACCCAGGCGCTGACCGCCGACGGCATTCCGTTCTTCGCGCGCTACTGGATGGGCAAGATGCCGTGGGAGGACCCCCAGGGCTATTGGGCGCGTTCGCCGATCAGCCTGGTCGGCAAGATGAAGACCCCGACCCTGGTGGTGGTCGGAAGCGAGGATTACCGCACCCCGGTGAGCGAGGCCGAGCAGCTCTACGCCGCCCTGCAGCTCACGGGCGTGCCGACGGCGCTGGTCAAGGTGCCGGGCGCAAGCCACGGCGGGATCGCCTCGCGGCCTTCGCAATCGGCGGCCAAGGCGGCGGCGATCCTCGCCTGGTTCGACAAGTATCGGACCAAGGCACCAGCCGGCCAGGTTGCAGCCGCGGGAGAATGAACGCGTAGTTGCCGAATGAAACCCTTTTGGGCTCGGTTCGTCCTGCTTAATGGGCGTCGGCCCGAGCAGGAGGTGGTTTCAACATGACTCGCATCCATTGGTTTGCGGCGAGCGCGCTGGCGCTGGTCGCTGCGCCTCTCGCCGCCCAGGACGCCAATTTCGACCCGGCGCGGATGTCGCACCACATCCAGACGCTCGGCTCCGACGCCTTCGAAGGCCGCGGCGTGGC
>JBDTMX010000097.1:0-8724 GCA_039934055.1 Sphingomicrobium sp.
TCGTCGTCTGGCCCGCGGCCAGGTGCTGGTAGGCGGCATTGGCCGGGTCGAGCGTGAAGCTGTGGGTCGCAGCATTATAGGTGACCCCGGGCGGAAGGACCGCCGGGACGTTGACCACCGAGAGGGTGGTGCCGTCGTCGACATCCGACGCGTTGGCCAGCGCATTGAGGCTCGAGCTCAGCCCGTCCTCGGTCGCGCTGCCCAGCACCGCGCCGCTCACCACGGGAGCGTCGTTGGTGCCGGTCACGGTCCAGCTGACCGAAGCGGGAGTAGTCGCCGTGCCGTCCGTAACGCCGTAACTGACCGTCACCGTCGTCGTCTGGCCCGCGGCCAGGTGCTGGTAGGCGGCATTGGCCGGGTCGAGCGTAAAGCTGTGGGTTGCAGCGTTATAGGTGACCCCCGCCGGAAGGCTCGCCGGAACGTTGACCACCGATAAGGTGGTGCCGGCGTCGACGTCCGACGCATTGGCCAGCGCATTGAGGCTGGAACCCGCCCCGTCCTCGGTCGCGCTGCCCGTTACGGCTCCGCTTACCACCGGCGCGTCGTTGGTGCCGGTGATGTTTACCACTATGTTGTAAGAAGCCGTCCCGTCGAGTGACTTCACGGTCAATGTGTCGGTAGCCGCCGCCCCTTGGGCCAGCGCCTGGGTGTCAGGGTCATTGTTGTTGAGCATGTAGGTCCACTGACCCGTCATCGTGTTGAATGTGAAGGTGCCGTAGGTACCGTTCAGCGAGGCCTCCAACGGAGTCTGAAATGTATTCTGGCCGAGATCCGCGTCATTGACGAGCAAAGTGCCGCAGGCGTTGGGATCGCCGGGTATTGCATTGGCGACGCCGCCTGCCTCAGTCACCGAATTGTCGCTCGGTCCGACCACCGCGATCGAGGCATTGTCGTTGGCGCCGGTAATGTTGATTTTGACGGTCGCTTCGCTCAGCGTGCCGTTGCCGAGGCGGATTGCGTATACGAACTGGTCTGAGAAAACTTCGCCGGCATTGAGCGAATCCACGCTGCGGCCCTGGCCCACGATGCCCGAGCCGTCGGAAATCCGATATTCGATCTTGCCGTTGTTGATGCGCACCCAATTGCCGCCGAAGGTGAGTTCCCATGGCGAGACACCAGCGGCATTCACGTCCTTCTGGATAAGATCATAATCCGCGGTCAGCGCGTTGCCGTCGCCGTCGTCTACCGAGAACAGGCTCTTGGCGTTGCCGCCCAGGTCATTCGCCATGACATCGAGAGTGATCGTGTTTGTGGCGATGTTGTACAGCGACGCATCCGATCGAAGGACATCCTCGAGATACGCGTAATTGTCGTCCTTCGCCTGAGGCGTGTTGGTAAAGGACGTGGTCGAGCCGCCGCCCGTCGTCTGGGTCGCCATGGGTGTTTCCCCCGAGATCGACTCGCCCCCCGGCGAATCGTTAAAAACAGATTAACCTAAAGGAGTTTACCGTGGCCGAGCAAGGGGTTGGTTGCGGGGCCGTGCCAAATCGGGACTCTGCGAGCAAATGCATAGCTCCTGCAGCGACGGATTGGGCTCCATTCTGCGCGGTCGCAGGTCGAACAATCGAACCTGCTCAATCCTCTTCTGGGCACCACAGCCTCAACGGGCACTGAAAAGCTTAGGAAATCGTCCACCAGACGGTCTCCTAAGCGTCAGTGCTACGGTTCTCTGCTACGGTTTGCTGCCGACATTCAGACCGAGAAGCGCGGGAAATCTGCCAAACACGGCTCGACCAACTGACAGCGACCTATCGCGCCAAGTGCGATAGGTCGCTGTCTGAGAAGTTCAGGCGGCAAATCGCCTCATGAAGCGCTCCCACGCGATGCCCATGGCCGTAGTTTTCAGATGCGGCGCTGGCCAACGACCTTCCACCAACCCAACCCCCCAACGCCATTGCGAGTTCGTGGTCAATTCTCGCGATTCGAAGCTCATCGCGGAAATTGTGGCGGAATGAGTGAAAGCTCGTCCGTTCTCTGCTCGCGCCGCAGCTTCGCAAAAAGCGAGTGAACCATTTTGAAAAGGCGACGGCACGAACGCCTCCCGACCCCTCATGGATGTCATAGAAGAGCTTCGTGTGCCCATCACGTTGCAGCCGCTCGGCGTAAGCAACGATGCCGAGGTCGAGCAGCGTCGGGTGGACCGGGATGATGCGTTCGCTCACGTTCGTCTTCAGGCTCTTATCGGTGCTACCGACGAGCGAAGAGCGAGAGATGCAGATGCACACAATTTCATCGATGGAACGGACATCTGTCACGTCAAGCTGGCAGATTTCGTTCAGCCGCATTCCGCTGTGGAGGGCAATGAGGGGCACCCAAAACCGCGCGTTTTTGGGCCGCTCCGGACCGGGTGCGTCCCATCCCCGCTCGCCATCAACGCAGCCGGTGTAGAGCGCTGCGTTGAATATCAGCTTCAACTGCTTTGGGGAAAACGGATGCCGCTTATCACGACGAGCTACTTCATCAGGGAGTCGCAACCCCCGAGCGGGATTGCGATGGATAATCTCCTCACTAACTGCCCAGTTTAAGAAAGTGCTGAAGTTGCCAAGGTAGGCATTGGCGTTCGCAGTGCTGATACGCTTGATGCCACCGTCCAAGCGAGCGCGCTCAGCGGCCTCACGGAGGGTAAGTCTAGGAAACAGCTTCAGCGAGTTCCGGGGAAGGAAGCGAAGCACCTCGACCAATTCGCGCACGTCGAGCCGCGAAAGTTCTGAGACTGCCTTTTCGGCACCTAGCGCAGCCACGACCGCGGCGCGCGTGGTCTCGTAAGCCTGTTGCGTAGAAGCCGTCCACGCATGAGTAGGGTCGTCGAGATAACGCCGATAGGCATGTCCCAGCGTCAGCGGGACATGGTCGAGAGGAGCCAGCGCGGTTTCCCTTCGAGCCGATGCGGCCTCGGGGTTTTGGAAATCGTCTGCGAACGGTCCAAGCAGCGTCTCATCGACAATTAGCCCTGCCTTTTGGCGCGCGAGTTCAAATTTAGCTTCCGTCTGCGCGATGATGATAGGCAAGCGGCGCATGGCGGTCCGCCCACTGTCTGTGCCCAAAGACCGCCAAATTTCTGTCCTGCCGGTTAGCCGCTGAATGTCGGCAGGGAGGGTCTTCCGGTAATAGAACCGGTTCCCCCGGACAAAGACGCCACGAGGTATTTCCCGTAGCACATTCCCGTAGCAGTTGGTCGAGCCGTGTTTGGCAGATTTCCCGCGCTTCTCGGTCTGAATGTCGGCAGCAAACCGTAGCAGAGAACCGTAGCACTGACGCTTAGGAGACCGTCTGGTGGACGATTTCCTAAGCTTTTCAGTGCCCGTTGAGGCTGTGGTGCCCAGGAGAGGACTCGAACCTCCACGCCCTTGCGAGCGCCAGCACCTGAAGCTGGTGCGTCTACCAATTCCGCCACCTGGGCCCGCTGTGAGATTAGTCGGTAGGCGGCGGCGCTTAAAGGCCGCGCTCCCGCCTTGTCAACGCTCCCTTGTCAACGAACATCGCCTGCCGCTAGGGCGGGCCGATGATCGAACGCGCGGAAGAGCTGGTCACGGTGTTCGGCGGCGCCGGATTCATCGGCCGCTACGTCTGCGAGATGCTGTTGCAAGGCGGCGTCCGGGTTCGCGTCGCCTCGCGCAATCCGCGCCTCGCTTATTTCATCCAGCCTCTGAGCCAGATCGGCCGATTGGGCTCGGTCCGCGCCGACATTGCCGATGCCAGAAGCGTCGCCCGCGCGGTCGATGGGGCGACCGGCGTCGTCAATCTGTGCGGCGTGCTCAAGGGCAACTTCCAGGCGATCCACGTGATCGGCGCCAGGAACATCGCCGAAGCGGCGCGCGACGGCGGAGCCGGGGCCGTGGTCCACATCTCAGCGATCGGCGCCGATCCCAAGTCCGAGTCCGCGTATGGGCGCAGCAAGGGCGACGGCGAGCTCGCGGTCCGCGCTGCCTTCCCCGCGGCGACCATCATTCGCCCATCGCTGGTGTTCGGGCCCGAAGACCAGCTCACCAACCGCCTCGCCGGCTTGGCGTGGCTTCCGTTCTTGCCAGTGATCGCTCCGCAGCGGCGCTTCCAGCCGGTGTTCGTCCGCGACCTCGCGCAAGCGATCGCCAGCGCGGTTCTCGAGCCCGATCAACATGCCAGCAAGACTTACGAGATCGGAGGCCCGCAGGTCATGACCATGCGCCAGATCAACCAGGCGGTGCTCGATGCCACTGGCCAATCACCGGACCTGATCGACCTGCCCGATGCCGCGGCGTCGATGCTGTCGCGCGTCGGCTTCCTGCCCGGCGCGCCGCTGACCCGCGACCAGTGGCTGATGTTGCAGCGCGACAATGTCCCGGATACAGGCGCCGCCGGCCTCGAAGCGTTCGGGATCCGGCCGACCCCGCTCGGCGCGGTCGCCCACGAATGGCTCGGCCGCTTCCAGAAAGGTGGGCGTTTCCAGAAAGGCGGGCGCTTCGCCGGCCGCCATGACAACCTCACCGCGGCATCCTGAAGAATGCCGATCCTGCTGATCGCCGTCATCCTCGGGATCGTCGAGGGCGTCACCGAGTTCCTGCCGGTCTCCTCGACCGGCCATCTGATCCTCGCCAGCACGCTTCTTGGCTATGACGCGGAGAAGTGGGCGGCATTCAACGTCATCATCCAGCTGGGCGCGATCCTCGCCATCGTCGTCCTTTACTGGCGCACATTCTGGGCGGTGCTGGTCGGGCTGTTTCAAGCGCAGCCGATGTCGCTCCGCTTCGTCCGCAATATCCTCGTCGGCTTCCTGCCTTCGGCGATCCTGGGCTTCCTCTTGATCAACAACATCGAGGCGCTGCTCGGCAACGCGGTGGTCGTTGCCTGGGCGTTGATCGTCGGCGGCATCGCGATCATCGTCATCGAACGGACGGTCAAGCCCGGCGAGATCGTAGGCGTGGCCGAGATGCCGCTTGGCCGGGTGATCGGCATCGGCTTCATCCAGTGCCTCGCCATGATTCCCGGGGTCAGCCGCTCGGGCGCGACCATCCTCGGTGGCCTGTCCCTCGGGGTCGAACGGCGCACCGCCGCCGAGTTCAGCTTCTTCCTCGCCATCCCGACGATGCTCGGCGCGACTGTGCTCGAATTCGCCAAGCACCGCGAGACCTTGCTCGCCGGAGCCGGAGGAGTCGGGTTCGGCGCCGTCGCGGTCGGCTTCGTCGTCAGCTTCGTCGTCGCGATCGTCGTTGTGCGCGGCTTCGTTCATTACATATCGCGGCACGGCTTCGCGCCGTTCGGCTGGTACCGGATCGTCGCCGGAGCGGCCGCGCTCGTGTGGCTCGGGATGCGCTGATCACTCACATGTTTGCGCGATGCTAAGCTGTTATTCTATAAGGCGATGATCGAGTCCATGAGGAGCAGGTGATGCGCGCGTTTCAGCTCATTTTTCCACTCGCATTGGTCGCAAGCCCGGCCCTTGCCCAACCGTCAGCCACTCAACCGTCAGCCACCCAGCCGCCCGCGCCTGCCGCACTGCCCGAGACCATCGCCATCCCGCCCGAGCTCTCCGACCCGGCGATGGCCGACCGGCTCGGCGGGATGATGCAGGCGCTGTCCCATGCGATCCTCAACCTGCCGGTGGGCGAGATCGAAGCCGCCGCGGAAGGCCGTCCGGTCACCCGCGCCGACCGCGGCCGGACGCTCGGTGAACTCGGCCGCAGGGAAGACCCCAACTTCGAGCGCAATCTCGACCGCGATCTCGCGATGAGTCGCGCCACCGTGCAGGCCAGTATGAAGGCCTTCACCACCGCGCTGCCGGGGGTGATGAAAGGCCTGACCGACGCCAGCCGCGCGATCGAGCAAGCCACCGCCAACCTCCCTTCGCCCAACTACCCGAGGCGTTAGCCGCAAGCGCCTAGACGCCCGCGCTGCTCGCGCTAAAGCTGCGCCTTCATGTGGCAGCTGTTGCAATTCCCGTTATGCCCGTTCTCGCGCAAGGTCCGGCTGGTGCTCGCCGAAAAGGGCGTCGCGCATGAACTGGTGCGCGAAAACCCGTGGGAGCGGCGCGACGAGTTCATCGACTTGAACCCGGCCGGCGAGACCCCGGTGATGGTCGATCCCGAGGCCGGCATCACCCTCATCGGCAGCCAGCCGATCGTCGAATATTTCGAAGAGACGGTCGAGCGCATGCCGATGATCCACGGCAATGCGATCCATCGGGCCGAGATCCGCCGCCTCGCCATATGGTTCGACGAAAAGCTTTATCGCGAAGTGGTCGAGCCACTGATGAATGAGCGCATGAGGAAGCGGCTGGTCAGCCGCGAATCGCCCGACACCCGCGTCCTGCGCGACGCGATGCGGATCGCCAACGGCCACCTCGATTATGTCGATTATCTGCTCGACCACCGCCGCTGGATGGCCGGGCCCGGCTTGAGCCTCGCCGATTTCACCGCCGCCGCGCATCTGTCGGTGGTCGACTATCTCGGCGCGCTCGACTGGCGTGGGCACAAGCAGACCAAGGACTGGTACGCGGTGATGAAGTCGCGCCCGTGCTTCCGCCCCCTGCTCGGCGAGCGGATGGAAGTGATCGTCCCGCCCGCCCACTACGACAAGGTCGATTTCTAGCCCGTCAGCGTGATCGGACGCAGCTTGAAACCGGTCACACTGGTACCAAAGTCGCACTGGAACGAGCGCCGCTGCTTGCCGTCGTCGACGGTCCCCCAGACGATGATCTTGCTCACGCTATGCTGCTCGACGTCGATGATGTGGACCGCGCCATAACGTGCCGCGTTGGCCTCGCAGGCCGCCCTCGCTTGGGGCTTCAGGCTGGCGTTGCTCTGAACTTGCCCGCGCGCGCCCTGAGCCGCCATGCCGGCGGCACCCGCGACCATGCCGGCGACGCATCCGCTAAGTGCAAGCCAGCTCGCCGCCAATATCAGTACCCGCCTCACAAGGCGGTCGCAGCCACCAGGTAATTCAGCCGCAAATCTTCGCTCAAATGCAACCCTCGCGTCGGCGACCAGGCGATGCCTTCGGTGTCGCGGCATTTGAGGCCGGCGGCGGCGAGCATCTGTTCAAGCCGCTCGGGCGGAATGAAGGCATTGTAGTCGTGGGTGCCTTTGGGGATGCGGCCGAAGCCTTCGGCCAGCGTGATCGTGAGCAGCTTCGACCATTCGGTGCGGTTGGGGGTCGACAGGATAAGCAAGCCGCCAGGCGCCAGCCGCTTGGCCAGCGCTTCGACGAACGCCTGCGGGTCGGCGACATGCTCAATCACTTCCAGCGAGGTGACGAGGTCGAACTGGCCGTCCAGATTCTCGACCGCGGCGGCGCGATAATCGATTCCCAGCCCCCGCCGCGCGGCATGATCGCGCGCGACCGCGATCAGCTCGGGCGCGGCGTCGATCGCGGTGACTTTCGCCCCCAGCCTCGCGAGCGGCTCGGCCAGCAGTCCGGCGCCGCAACCGACGTCCAGCGCGCTCTTGCCCTCCAACGGCCGGCGGCTGTGCTCGTCGAGCGACCAATGCTGGTTGAGGCGGTCGCGGATGTAGCCGAGCCGCACCGGGTTCAGCTTGTGCAGCATCGCCGACGTGCCGTCCGGGTCCCACCACTCGTCCGCAAGCTTAGCGAACTGCTCGACCTCCCGTTCCACGATGCTTGTCTTCACCATGCGCGCTTCCTAACAGGACCGCGCCTTTCACCCAAGGAGCCGCATGCCCCGTATCGTGATGAAATTCGGCGGCACGTCGATGGCCGGCATCGAGCGCATCCGCCACGTCGCCGAGCGGGTGCGGCGCGAGGCGGCCGACGGCGACGAAGTGCTGGTGGTGGTGTCGGCGATGGCCGGCGAGACCGACCGGTTGGTGCAATTGTGCCGCGAGGCCACCGCGCTCCACGATTCGACCGAATATGACGTCGTCGTTGCGAGCGGCGAGCAGGTCACCGCCGGGCTGCTGGCGATGACACTGCAGAACTTGGGCGTGAAGGCGCGCAGCTTCATGGGCTGGCAGCTGGTGCGGGCGTCGGGCGTACACGGCAATGCCCGGGTCGACGCGGTTGAATCCGGTATGCTCGACGAGGCACTGAAGGGCGGCACGGTCGCCGTCATCCCCGGCTTCCAGGGTGTCAGCGACGACGGCCGCCTGGCGACACTCGGCCGCGGCGGGTCGGACACCTCTGCGGTCGCCATCGCTGCCGGGGTCAAGGCCGACCGCTGCGACATCTACACCGACGTCGACGGCGTCTACACCACCGACCCCAGGATCGTGCCCAAGGCGCGCAAGCTGGACGCGATCACCTTCGAGGAGATGCTCGAATTGGCCGGGGTGGGCGCCAAGGTATTGCAGACGCGCTCGGTAGGCCTTGCAATGCGAGAGAATTTGCCGCTCCGCGTGCTTTCGGCGTTCGAGGACAAGCCCGGAACGCGCGTCGTGGCGGAGCTTTCAGGAGCGGACATGGAGAGAAACCAGATCGCCGGAATCGCCGCCGACAGACAAGAGGCGCGAGTGACGCTGACCGGGATTGCCGACGCGCCGGGCATGGTCGCCGGCGTCATCAGCCCGCTGGCCGAAGCCGGCATATTGGTCGACATGATCGTCCACGCGGCGACCCCCAACACCGGCTCGAGCGACCTCACCTTCACCGTGCCGCGCGCCAGCCTGTCGCAGGCGATGGCGGTGATCGAGCAGCGTAAGGACGCGATCGGCTACGCCGAGCTGATCCACGACGACGCCGTCGCCAAGGTCAGCATCGTCGGCGTCGGCATCCGCTCCAACCCCGGCCTTGCAT
>JBDTMX010000098.1:0-10224 GCA_039934055.1 Sphingomicrobium sp.
GCCATGCTCGCCGACCAGCGCGAACGCCCCCTGCTTCAGCCGCAGCGCGGGGCGTTTCTCGATCCGGACCTCGGGCCGTTCAGCACTGCGCCGGAACGCCGCGAACACGGCGGCGTCGGGAGAAAATCCGATCGCATAATCGCGCCAGTGCCCGGCCGCCACCATCCGCCCGTAGAGATCGAGGATGCGGGTCAGCTCGCGGCGGTCGAAGGAGGCGATCAGGCGCCGGTCCCGCTGGTTCGGGAACGGCGCGATGACGCTCAAGCGCTTTTCGCCTTGGGCGCCGGCTCCTTGCCCGCGTTGAGGCGCGCCCGCTTGAGCGCCGCGACCTCGCGTTTCAGCTCGACGACTTCGCGCTCGAGCTCGGAGATCCCGGCGCGTGACGGATCGACGTCCTCTCCGCATGGCGTGCCGTAGGGAATGAAGCCCGGGCTGTAGTGAACCGAGTCGATCGGCACCGGCTTGGCGGGAATGCCGACCACCGTCGCACCCGGAGCAACATCCTTGGTGACGACCGAATTGGCGCCGACCTTGCCCCCTTCGCCGATCACCACCGGGCCGAGGATCTGAGCGCCGGACCCGATCACCACCCGGTCGCGCAGCGTCGGGTGACGCTTGCCACCGATCCCGGTGGTCGGGTTGGTGCCGCCCAGCGTGACCCCCTGGTAAATGGTGACGTCGTCACCGATCTCGGCGGTCTCGCCGATCACGGTGAAGCCATGGTCGATAAAGAAGTTGCGGCCGATCGTGGCACCCGGGTGGATGTCGATCGCGGTCAGGAAGCGCGCCAGATGATTGACCACGCGGGCAAGGAAATAGAGTTTGCCGCCGAACAGCCAGTGGCCGACGCGGTGCATGCCGAGCGCGAGCACGCCGGGATACAGCAGCACTTCCCAGCGGGACCGTGCCGCCGGATCGCGAGACTTGACCGAGTCCAGATAGTCGATGAGCGCTGAAACCACGCGAACCTCTTGCTGCCCGGCGTCCAATCTAGGTGTGAGCCGCCCGAAATGCCAGCCGGACTGTGGCGACGGCTGTCAGTTTTGCTTGCGCGAGTGTGCGACGGTCGTCATTTCGCGCGGCAGATGGGGCTGGAGGGCACGATTTCCTCGAGACCTCTGATCGTCAACTAAGGGGGACCACCATCTTCTCGACATATCATCCGCTCTATTCGGTGGCCGGTTTCCTGGTCGGCATGCTCGTCGGATTGACGGGTGTCGGCGGCGGCTCGCTGATGACGCCGGTGCTCGTGTTGCTGTTCGGCTTCCACCCGGCGACCGCTGTCGGCACCGATTTGCTCTACGCTTCCGTAACCAAGACAGTGGGCACCGCGGTCCACGGCACGCGCAAGACCGTTGATTGGCGCATTGTCGGCGCGCTAGCTTGCGGCAGCGTGCCCGCGGCCGTCGCAACCCTGCTCGTCATGAGCCGCATCGGCACACTCGAGGCCGACGCGGCCGATGTTCTCAACGTCTTGCTCGGGGCGGCGCTGCTGATAACCGGCGCTTCGATCCTGTTTCGCCCGTGGATTCTGCGCTGGGCCGGTCCCCGTCTCGACAAAGTGAATCCACAAAGAATCACGCGCTGGACCGTGGTGCTGGGAGCAATTCTCGGCGTGCTGGTCTCGGTCACCTCGGTCGGTGCCGGCGCGCTTGGTACCACAGCCCTTTTGATCCTCTATCCCAAGCTCCCGATAGCGCGAATCGCCGGCAGCGACATCGCCCACGCGGTGCCGCTGACACTGATTGCCGGCATCGGTCACTGGCTGATGGGCGCGGTCGACTTTGGACTGATGCTATCCCTGCTGGTCGGCTCGATCCCTGGCATCATCATCGGCAGCCTGCTCGCGAGCCGATCGTCGGATTCGGCCTTGCGCGTGGTTCTTGCGGTAACCTTGCTGATCGTGGGAGTGCGTCTGGTGACCTGACCAGAGCCAAAGCATCCTACACTCTGGTCGAGCGCACGCGCCGCGTCGTCCGTTTCACGGTCGGCGATCTTCGATCCGAGCGGCAAGCTAGCGGTTTCGCTTGCGAACCGGTCGGTGGTTCGGCATTTCGCGCGCTCACAGCGGGGCGGAGGACGTCATCTTTTCAGCACTTTTCGCCGATCCGACGCTGCTCCTGACCTTCGCGGCGGTCGGCTTTGCGGCCCAGCTGGTCGACGGCGCGCTCGGCATGGCTTTCGGGCAGATCTCTAGCACGCTGCTGATCAGCATGGGCGTGCCGCCGGCTGCCGCCTCGGCCGGAGTGCACACCGCGGAGACGTTCACCACCGCGGTGTCGGGGATCAGCCATGTCGCGCACGGCAACGTCGACTGGCGGCTGTTCTTCCGGATCGTCATTCCGGGCGTGATCGGCGGGATTCTCGGCGCCTATGTCCTCACCCAAATCGACGCCTCGACCGCCAAGCCGATCGTCCTCACCTACCTCGCCGCCCTCGGGCTTTACCTGTTCTATCGCGGCGTCATGCACCGGCACACCGAGCGCCGGCCGAAAATCGTCTCGCCGCTCGGCCTGTTTGGCGGCTTTCTCGACGCCGCCGGCGGCGGCGGCTGGGGCGCGATCGTCACGTCCAACCTGCTGGTCCAGGGCAGCAACCCGCGGCGCACGATCGGCACCGTCAACACCGCCGAGTTCTTCCTGACCGTCACCATCTCGGTGACCTTCATCGTCACGCTCGGATGGGCAGCCTTCACCAGCGCGACCGTCGGCCTGCTGATCGGCGGGGTCCTCGCCGCCCCGTTTGGCGCGTGGATTACCAAGCGCGTCAATCCCGACTCGTTGCTGACCTTCGTCGGGGCGCTGCTCACGGCGACCAGCGGTTACGGGCTCTATCGCGCGCTGAGCCAAGCTTAGACTGGCTGGCGTTAATCGATTGAGCCGCTTATTCCGAAGCGATTGATCGGGAACGCCAATGACCGTCCACCAGCCGACCATCAAGCAGCTCCAATACCTCGTTGCGCTGCGTGAACACGGCCACTTCGGCAAGGCCGCCGACGCCTGCTACGTCTCCCAGTCGACCCTGTCAGCGGGACTTCGCGAGCTCGAGACCCTGCTTGGGCTGACCCTGGTCGAGCGCACCCGCCGGGTCGTCAGGTTCACGGCCTTAGGCGAAAAAATCTCCGACAAGGCGGTCCGCGTGCTGCGCGAGGTTGACGAGCTGGCAGAGCTCGCCCGCGACCAGGGACAGCCGCTCCATGGCGAGCTTCGGATGGGCGTCATTCCGACCATCGCTCCGTTCCTGCTGCCGGCGATGCTGCCCCGGCTTCGCCGCGAATGGCCGAGCCTCAAGCTCTATTTGCGCGAGGAAACCAGCCAGGCGGCGTGCGAGGCGCTGCATCGCGGCCAGCTCGATTGCGTGCTGCTGGCGCTCCCCTATGGCTGCGGCGACGTCGATTCCGCCGCGCTGTTCGACGACCCTCTGTTCGTCGCCTTTCCCCGCGGCGAAGCTCCCGCAGGAGCCGCGGTTGATATCGCGGCGATCGACGAGAATCGCATGCTGCTGCTCGAGGACGGTCATTGCCTAAAGGACCATGCGCTGTCGGCCTGCAACCGACCCGAATTGCGTGCCCACGCGACCATGATGGGCACCTCGCTCCACACCCTGGTCCAGATGGTCGACAACGGGCTTGGGCTGACCTTTATTCCGTCGATGGCGATCGACGCCGGCATCCTCGACGGCACCAATATCGACGCCAGGCCGCTCGAGTCCGATCACGGCTTTCGCCGCATCGCCCTCATCTGGCGACGCTCGAGCCCGCGCGAAAGCGAGTATCAGCTGCTCTCCACCACACTCCGCCGGATCATAACGGAGATTAGCGGCACGAGCCCCGCTTAGTCGGAGGTAGCCGGCTGGGCATCAACGTCGAAGCGGTCGGCGTTCATGACCTTGGTCCAGGCCGCCACGAAGTCGCGCACGAACTTCTCGTCGTGGCCCTTCTCGGCATAGACTTCGGCGGTCGCCCGCAGCTGGCTGTTCGAACCGAAGATCAGGTCGGTGCGGGTCGCGCGCCACTTCTCGTGCTTGCCGCCGCGGTCGGAGCCGATGAACTCCTCGTCGCCGCTGGTGTCGACCACGCCCCACGCCGTGTCCATGTCGAGCAGATTGACGAAGAAGTCGTTGGTCAGCTGGCCCTTGCGCTGAGTGAAGACGCCGTGCGGCGCATCCTTGTGATTGGCGCCGAGCACACGCAGCCCCCCTAGCAGCACCGTCATCTCCGGCGCCGACAGACCCAGCAGCGCGGCGCGGTCGAGCAGCAGCTCCTCGGTCTTCACGCTATGCTTGGTCTTGAGATAGTTGCGGAAGCCGTCGGCCGCGGGCTCCATCACTTCGAAGCTTTCAACGTCGGTCCAGTCCTGGGTCGCATCGCCGCGCCCGCCGGTAAACGGGACGTCGATGGCGAAACCGGCGTCCTTCGCCGCCTTCTCGACCGCCGCCGTGCCCGCCAGCACGATGGCGTCGGCCATCGACAGGGGCCCACGCAGCTCTTCGATCCTGGCGAGGATTTTGGACAGCTCCTCGGGTTCGTTGACCGCCCAATCCTTTTGCGGGGCAAGGCGGAGCCGCGCGCCGTTGGCGCCGCCGCGATGGTCGGATTTGCGGTAGGTCGAGGCTGACGCCCACGCGGTCTTGACCAGCTGGCCGATGCTCAAGCCGGCATCGAGGATCTTGGCCTTGAAGGCGGCGACGTCGGCTTGCCCCGGCCTGGAGCCGGCGGGAACCGGGTCCTGCCAGATCAGATCCTCCTGCGGAACCTCCGGCCCGAGGTAGCGAGCCTTGGGCCCCATGTCGCGATGCGTCAGCTTGAACCATGCGCGGGCAAAGGCGTCCTTGAACGCTTCGTGGTCGTTGCGGAATTTCTCCGAGATAGCGCGGAATTCCGGGTCCATCTTGAGCGCCATGTCGGCGGTGGTCATCATCGTCGGCACTCGCTTCGACGGGTCGTGCGCGGCCGGCGCCATGTCTTCGGACTTCTGGTTGACCGGCTGCCACTGCTTGGCCCCGGCGGGCGACTTCACCAGTTCGTATTCGTAATCGAGCAGCAGCCGGAAATAGTTCTCCGACCATTGCGTCGGCGTGTTCACCCACGCTCCCTCGATGCCGCTGGTGATGGTGTGCTCGCCCATGCCGCTTTCAAAGCCGCTGCTCCAGCCGAGACCCTGGAGCGCCATGTTGGCGCTCTCGGGCGCAGCGCCGACCAGGCTCGCGTCGCCGGCGCCATGCGCCTTGCCGAAGGTGTGGCCGCCCGCGGTCAGCGCGACGGTCTCCTCATGGTTCATCGCCATGCGCTCGAAGGTAATCTTGATGTCGCGCGCCGACTGCAGAGGATCGGGATTGCCACCCGGGCCTTCCGGATTGACGTAGATCAGGCCCATCTGGATCGCCGCCAGCGGATTTTCGAGCTCGAGCTCGCGGTCCGGCTGGATGCGCGTTTCGGTGGCTTCGACCCACTTCTCCTCGGCGCCCCAATAGATGTCGCGCTCGGCCTCGAACACGTCCTTGCGGCCGCCGCCGAAGCCGAACACCGGGCCGCCCATCGATTCAATCGCGACATTACCGGCGAAGATGAACAGGTCCGCCCAGCTGATGTTCTCGCCGTATTTCTGCTTGACCGGCCACAACAGCCGCCGCGCCTTGTCGAGATTGCCGTTGTCGGGCCAGCTATTGAGCGGGGCGAAGCGCTGCTGGCCGCTGTTGGCGCCGCCGCGGCCGTCGGCGGTGCGATAGGTGCCCGCGGCATGCCAGGCCATGCGGATGAAGAACGGGCCGTAGTGACCGTAATCGGCCGGCCACCACGCCTTGCTGTCGGTCATCAGCGCATTGAGGTCGGCCTTCACCGCCTGATAATCGAGCGCCTTGAACGCCTTGGCGTAATCGAACTCTGCGCCCATCGGGTCGGGCGATCCGCCACCCTGGGACAAGATGTCGAGCGGCAGGGCATCGGGCCACCAGTCTTGGTTGGTCCGTCCCAAAAGCGACCTCACCGGGCTTGCGCCCTTCATCGGGCAATCGCCAGTTTTCGCATCCATCGTATCGCGCTCCTTAGAAAGTTGGTTGCTCGCTAGGCCCGGCCATGCAGCGAAGGAAACGATTAAACTTGGTCAGAGCGAACGGGAAAATCGATTAGTCCCGCTTCGCACCGCGCTAATCCATGTGGCGGATGCCGATCCGCAGATAATCGTAGCCGGTAACCAAGGTCAGTGCCGCCGCGCCCCACAAGCTGGCCAGCCCGACACTGTGCACCCAGACCTGCCCGGGAACCGCGCCGCCGAGGATCAGCGCGCCCAATGCGACCAGCTGCAGCGTGGTCTTCCACTTGGCGAGCGCGCTGACCGGCACCGAGACCTGCGATTCCGCGAGGAACTCGCGCAGGCCGGAGACGATGATCTCGCGCAAGAGGATGATTAGCGCGGGCACGATGTGCAGCCCGTGGATGACCGGCTCGCCGCTCATCTTGCGCGAGGAGACCAGCATCATGATCACCGCCGCGACCATGATCTTGTCGGCGATCGGGTCGAGGAACTGGCCGAGCCGCGAAATCTGGCCCTGGGCGCGCGCCAGATAGCCGTCGAGATAGTCGGTCGCGCCGACGATGCAGTAGAGGCCGAAGATGATCGCGTAATCGATCGGCGTCGGCCGCCACAGCAGGAACACCAGGATCGGCACCGCCAGGATCCGCGAGAGGGTCAGCAGGTTGGGCAGCGAGAGCATGGTTGGGGCCGTCCGTTATAAGGTTTGGCGGCTTGCGCAAAGCTGTCTATTCGCTTGGCCCATCGACATGAGAGCCGGCGCGCCCATACTTTGATCCAGAACGTCACCCACCTGCTGCGTGCGCGGCGGTTCCTTCCGTTGTTCGCGACGCAAGCGCTCGGCGCGTTCAACGACAGCCTGTTCAAGCAGGGCGTCGTCCTGTTCGTCACTTACCAGCTTTATTCCGACGCGGCCCGCGAAGCCCAGTTCAGCGCGATCGCCCAAGCGCTGTTCATCCTGCCCTTCTTCCTGCTTTCGGCGCTGTCCGGCCAGCTCGCCGACATCCGCGATAAGGCGCGGCTGATCCGCATCATCAAGGCGGCCGAGATCGTGATCATGTTCATCGGCGGCGCCGGCCTGCTGCTCGCCAGCATCCCGCTGATGCTGGCCGCGGTGTTCGCGATGGGCGTTCACTCGACCTTCTTCGGCCCGATCAAATACGCGATCCTGCCGCAGCATTTGCAGAAGGACGAAGTGCTCGGCGGCACCGGCCTGGTCGAAGCCGGCACCTATCTTGCCATCCTCGGCGGGACAATCCTGGCCGGTGTTTTGGCCAGCGCGCCGGCCGCTGCGGCCACTGCGACAATTGGCCTCGCTGTGCTTGGCTATTGGACCGCCCGCCAGGTGCCGCCCGCGCCGCCGGCCGCCGACTGCGAGCCGATCGACCATCACGTCATCCGGGCATCGATCCGCCTGGTCAACGCGACCATGCACATCCCGCGGCTGTTCCTGGCGATCCTGTCGATCAGCTTCTTCTGGACCATCGGGGCGGTGCTGATCATCATTTTCCCGCCGCTGGTGAAGAATGTGCTTGGCGCCAATGAGCAGGTCGCAAGCATGTTCATCGCGGTCTTCTCGATCGGCATCGCGATCGGATCGGTGCTGATCAACCGCCTCTTGAAGAGCCAGGTCTCGGCGCGCTTTGCCCCGGTTTCCGTGCTGGTCATGGCGGCATTCGTCCTACTCCTCCACTTCGTCGCCATCATGTGGGACAAAAGCGGCGCGGCTGAGCTGACGACGCTGGCCAATTTCATCTTCCACCCGATGGCCGGACTGATGATCCTGGCGCTACTCGGAGTGGCGATCTCCGGCGGCATGTTCGTCGTGCCGCTCTATGCGTTTCTGACGACCACCGTGCCCAAGACCGAGACCGCGCGCACGGTCGCCGCCAACAACATCGTCAATTCCGGAGCAATGGTGATCGGAGCGGCGATGGCCTTCGCGCTGAGCAGTCTCGGCGTCGGGCCCTCCGGCCAATTATTGCTGGTCGCCGCGATGTGCCTGTTCGCCGCCTGGCTCGGATGGAAGCTCCATCTCGCCTGCGACTGAAGCGGGTTCAGCCGATCCAGACGGTGACGAACAGGAAGCCGGCGGCGAAGGTAATGGCGAACAGGCGGAGGTCTTTGGCCAGCGCGCTTGGCCGTTTCCGGGGACGCGCGGACAGCGGCTCGGCACAGAGGATCGGGCCTCTTCCGAAACGGCGCGGGTCGAGCGCGACAGCTGGGCGAATAACGGCCATTCATCTTTCTTAACGCGGTTTTTACCACGTCGACAACGATCGATTTGCGCGGCGGATGCCAGCGGTCCCGCCGTGGGACAGCCGGCTGGCCGTGTCAGTCGTAGCGGGCAATCAGCCGCGGGCGATCTTGCGGGTGCGGGGCGCGTTTTTACCGGCGTCCGGGGCTTCGGGTTGATTGCGCCGGGCGAGCAGCTGGGCGGCCTGTTCGCTGGTCATGGGCTTACCGAAATACCACCCCTGGCCGACCGCGCAGCCCAATCCGAGCACCGCCGCATGGTCGGCCTCGGTCTCGATGCCCTCGACGCAGACCGGGACCTCGAGCGCGCCGGCGAGCGTCGTCACGGCGCGGATGATGGCACTGCTTTCCTTGCTCGAATGGATATTGGCGACGAAGCTGCGGTCGATCTTGATGACGTCGAACGGCAGCGAGCGGAGGTGGGACAGCGAGGAGAAGCCGGTGCCGAAATCGTCGAGCGCCAGGCGCACGCCCTGATTCTTGAGGCTGGTGACGATGGACCGCGCCAGATCGAGATCGGCGAACAGCGAACTTTCGGTGATCTCGACCACCAGCCGCTCGGCCGGAAAGCCGATTTCGGTCAGCAGCCTGACGATCCGCTGGGCAAGCCAGGCGTCGGTCAGCTGGACCGGCGAGATATTGACCGAGATGCGGATCGCCGGGTCCCACGCGGCCGCCTCGGTCAGTGCGGCGCCGATGATCGCCTCGGACAGGCGTCCGATCAGCCCGATCTCTTCGGCAACCCCGATGAAGACCTCGGGCAGGATGGTCCCGCTCAACGGGTGTTGCCACCGCGCGAGCACCTCGAACCCGACGATCTCGCCGGTCTCGAGGTCGAGCTGCGGCTCGAAGAACGGGACGAACTGGCCGTGGTCGAGGCCGTAGCGGATGCCCTGCTCGATCTCGCTGTGGGCAATCAGCGCCCGTTCCATGCCGGCGTCGAACCACACCGGCCGCGCGGCGCGGGCACTCTTGGCATGTTCCATCGCAATATCGGCCCGGCGCAACAGGTCGGGGATGCGGACGTCGGCCGCGGGTGCCGCCGTGGCGATTCCGGCGAACGCGCCGACCTGGATCATGCGACCGTCGATGGTGAATGCGCTGGTCATTGCCTGCAGCACGCCGTGCGCGGCACGCTCCGCTTCGCCGGCGTCGTCGGGATCGACCGCAAGTGCGACCGCGAACTCGTCGCCGCTCAGCCGGGCGATCGCCGCCTGGTCGTCGAGCTCCTCGGTCATCGCCTCGGCGATCGACCGCAGCAGGGTGTCGCCGACCTCGTAGCCGTGGCGGTCGTTGACCGACTTGAAGCGATTGATCTGGATCGACACGATCGCCAGCTGGCGGCCGTCGTCGCGGGCCTGCCTGGAAAGGGCCTGCGCGCGATCGGAGAAACCCTTGCGATTGAGCAATCCGCTGTGCGCGTCGGTCGAGGCGAGCACCGCGGCCCGCCGCTCGCCGTCGGCGCGCAGCTCCGCCTCGTGCACCAGGTCGACGTACTGCCGCCAACCGAACAGGATCAATGCGACGTTGAGGGTCAGCGCAGTGCCGGCGATCCGCGCTTCGCGCTCGAGGTCCGCGCCGGCGTAGCTCAACTGGCGAAAGAAGGTGCCCCCGTTCCAGATCAGCAGCAGCACGGCGGCAATCAGGATGGCCAGCATCAGCGCCCGGCGGCGAGCCCTCATCCGGAGTGCAGACCTCGCATCCTCGATACTGGGCGGGTTGGTCTTCTCAGTCACGCCGGCCAGTTAAACCGAGCAAGATTAACATTTTATCTCCATTCTGGAGACATTTGGATGGAGTTTGTTCCGGGAAATGACGCTCGGGAAATGACGTTCGGGAAGGCGCCGGGCGCGGCCGGTCCGCGCGGCGGGCGCGCCTGGGCGATGGTGCGGACGGCGGGACTCGAACCCGCACGCCCTAATCGGGGCAGAAGATTTTA
>JBDTMX010000099.1:0-3027 GCA_039934055.1 Sphingomicrobium sp.
CCCATCGTGTCGACCACCGGCACGCCGCAGGCGGCGATGTTGTTGCCGTCGCACACCCCGCCGGTCGCCTTCCAGCCGATCGACTGGCCGAGGTCGGCGCCGGCCCGCTTGACCAGAGTGAACAGGGCTTCGGCCTCCGCAGTCATCGGCTTGGGGGGACGCCCGAACCCGCCATGGACTTCGACCAACACGTCACGCTCGGCTGCGACTGCGGCGACGGTGGATTGGATCAGGCTCATCGCGCGCGCCTCGTCGTCCGGGGTGGCGGGGCGCAAGTTGACGCGCAGGATGGCGAGGTCGGGGACGACATTGTTGGGGCCGCCGCCGTCGATCCGCGCTGGGTTGACGCTGAGTTCAGGCTGCTTCGATTTCTCCAGCCTGAGCGCAAGATCGGCGGCGGCGACCAGCGCGTTGCGCCCATCTTCAGGGTTGCGGCCGGCGTGCGCCGATCGGCCGCGCACGGTGAAGGAGAAGTTGCCGCTTCCGGGCCGAGCGCCGGCGAGCGTTCCGTCGGGCAGCGCGGCGGGCTCGTAGGTCAAAGCCGCGCGCTTGCCCCTCGCCGACGAAGCGATCAGCGCCGCCGACCCGGCCGATCCGACTTCCTCATCGCTATTGATGATGATTTCGTAGCCCAGGTTGGCGGGTGCGGTGCCGACTTCGATCGCCTTGAGCGCGGCGAGCATTACGGCAATCCCGCCCTTCATGTCGGCGACGCCGGGCCCGCCGAGCACGCCATCCTCAAGCCAACTCGTCGTTTGAAACGGATGGTCGGTGCCAAACACCGTGTCCATGTGCCCGGTCAGGAGCAGCTGCACCGGCGCTTCCGGCCGGACTTTCAGATGGAGGTTGCGGCCATGCTCCAGCGGCACGGTGCGACCGGCCGCGTCAACCGCATCGACCGGCGCGGGCTCGACCAGCGCGACTGCTCCGGGCAGCACCGCGAATGCATCGGACAGCAAATAGGCCATGTCCTGTAGGCCTTCGAGGTTGCGAGAGCCGCTGTTGACCGCCGCCCACGCTTCGACCTGCTCGAGCATCGGCTCGGCCGCGGCGCGCTCGACGCAGTCACGCTCGGTGGTCGACAGGGCCCCCATGGGGCCTTCCTAGCGTTGCCGCCGGGCGAACGCCACACCGCTATAAATGCTCGGCGAACTCCTGCAGCAGCCGCCGATAGAGGTCGCGCTTGAACGGGACGATGAGGTCGGGGAGCGCGGCCGGCTCGACCCATTGCCAGGCGCAGAACTCGGGATGCTCGGTGGCGATGTCGACGTCGCTGTCGTGGCCCAGGAAGCCGCACAAATACCAGTCCTGGATCTGGCCCTTATATTTGCCGCCCCACAGCTTGCCCCGGAGATCGCTCGGCAGGTCATAGCGCAAGCGTTCCGCACACTTGGTAATTCGTTCGACCAGGTGAGGCGCGATTCCCGTCTCTTCCTCGAGCTCGCGCAAGGCCGTCGCCCACGGCTCCTCGCCCTTGTCGAGGCCGCCTTGCGGCATTTGCCACGCATCGGTCGGACTATCGATCCGCTGGCCGACCCAAATCTGCTTGTGCGGATTGAGTAGCATCACGCCGACGCCGCGGCGGTAAAGGTGGTCGTCGGTCATTTCACAGACGCCATAGCGCCAGTATTTCAAGTGGCGAAAGGGGCTTGGCAGTCGTAAAGGCGTGGCAAGACGAAACCGAAAGTCGAACAAGGCTGACAATGGCAACTGCCACCCACTTGCTGACCGAAGCTGAAGCCGACGCTGATCCCGTGATGGAGGCGGTGGTGGTGCGCTTTGCCGGCGACAGCGGCGACGGCATGCAGCTGACCGGGGGGCAGTTCACGCTGTCGACCGCGCTGGCGGGCAACGATCTCGCGACTTTCCCAGATTTTCCGGCGGAAATCCGGGCTCCGCAGGGGACGACTTTCGGCGTCTCGGCGTTCCAAATCAACTTCGGCAGTTGCGCGATCGAAACCGCGGGCGACCAGCCCGACGTGCTGATCGCGATGAACCCGGCGGCGCTCAAGGTGAACGCCGGCGAGCTTCGCGAAGGCGGCCTAATCATCGCCGACGACGGCGAGTTCACCGCCCGCAACCTCGCCAAGGCCGGTTATGACGTGAACCCGCTCGAGGACGACAGCCTCGCCAAGTGGCAGCTGGTCCACTTCAACATCTCGCAGCTGACGCTCGACGCGGTGAAGCCGTTCGGGCTCGGCAACAAGGAAGCGCTGCGCTGCAAGAACATGTGGACGCTCGGCCTGGCGCTGTGGATGTTCGACCGCGATCGCGCACCGATCGTCGACTGGCTCAAGACCAAGTTCGCCAAGGCGCCGGAGCTAGCCGAAGCCAATATTGCGGCGCTCAACGCCGGCCACGCCTATGGCGAGACGGTCGAGATCGGAACGCCGGTCCGCCGCCACCACATCGATCCGGCGCCGGCCGAGCCCGGACTCTATCGCACCGTTACCGGCGCCGAGGCACTGGCGGTCGGCCTGGTCGCCGGCGCGCAGCTGGCGGGCCTGAAGATGTTCTTCGGCTCCTATCCGATCACGCCCGCTTCGCCGCTGCTGCATCATTTGGCGCGACTGAAGGAGTTCGGCATCACGACCTTCCAGGCCGAGGACGAGATCGCGGCGATCTGCGCGGCCATTGGCGCATCCTATGCCGGGCAGCTCGGCGTGACCTCGTCGTCGGGCCCCGGGATTGCATTGAAGACTGAGGCGATCGGATTGGCGGTGATGACCGAACTTCCGCTGGTCGTGGTCAATTCGCAGCGCGGCGGACCGTCGACCGGCCTGCCGACCAAGACCGAGCAATCGGACCTCTACCAGGCGGTCTATGGCCGCAACGCCGATAGTCCGCTGCCGGTGATCGCCGCGCGTTCGCCGTCCGACGCTTTCGAATGCGCGATCGAGGCGGTGCGCATTGCCACCCGCTACATGGTACCGGTGATGCTGTTGACCGACGGCTACATCGCCAATGCCGCAGAGCCGTGGAAGGTGCCCGACATGGCGGGCTATGCGCCATTCCCGGTCCAGTTCT
>JBDTMX010000100.1:0-3572 GCA_039934055.1 Sphingomicrobium sp.
CGACCAGATAATCGACCTCGCCGCGCTGGAACATCGCCACCTGGGCGTTGCGGGTCGCGGGCGACAGCGCGCCCATCACCACCGCCGCGCCGCCGCGAAAGCGCCGCAGCATCTCGGCGAGCGCGTAGACCTGCTCGGCCGAGAAGGCGACCACCGCGGAGCGCGGCGGCAGGCGCGACAGCTTGGTGCTGCCGGCATAGCGCAAAGTCGAGAAGCGCGGCCGGCTGACGATCTCCGCTTCCGGCAGCAATTCGCGGATCATCGGCTTGAGGCTATCCGAGCCGAGGATCAGCGTTTCCTCGCGGCCGCGGGCGCGCAGCATCCGGTCGGTGAACACATGGCCGCGCTCGGGGTCGATGCCGAGCTGGGCCTCGTCGATCGCGGCGAAAGCAAAATCGGGCGGCAAGTCGCCGCGCTGGGCTTCGCGACCGTCCGCTACGGGCATCGATTCGGCGGTGCACAGCACGTATCGCGCCTGGGCCGGGACGATGCGCTCCTCGCCGGTCAGCAGCGCGACCTGCTTGGCGCCCTTGAGCGCGACCACCCGGTCGTAGACCTCGCGCGCCAGCAGCCGCAGCGGAAAGCCGATGACGCCCGACGAGTGGGCGCACATCCGTTCGATCGCAAGGTAGGTCTTGCCGGTGTTGGTGGGCCCCAGGATCGCCCGGACCGGTGCATCGTCGCGCCGCGCCATGCCGACGAATGTGGCAGCAGTACGGGAAAGCGCAAGGCTCGATGGTCCCGATTTAAGGCCGTTTTAACCTCGATTGCCGATGGTGGCGGCCCGAGGGGACGCATTTGCGCAGTTCGCATCCATTTTTGGCCGGCAGAGCCGTGACACTGACTCCACAGCAACGCCCGTCGCGTATGCCGTGGGGCCAGGCGAGCGCGCTCGCATTGCTGTGCAGCGGCGTTGCCGTGGCGGCGCTGCCGCGAGCGACCGCGGCGGCGAGCCCGCAGGAGCTGCAGTGGCAGGCACTCGGTATCGCCCCGCTGTCGGCTGGCGCCCGCACCGGCATGCGCATGGTCGCCACCGAAGCGGTCGAACCGATTGAATTCGCGCCCGACCGGCCGACGGTCGAGCTGGCGATGACCTATGGCAGCGGCGACTCAATGCGGGCGCTGCTCGCCCGCGCCGGAGCCACTTATGGCGACGCCGGGAATGCCGCCGCGATGATCGCCGCAGCGGCGCCTGCGATCGCGCCTGGAACGCCTGTGTCGGTCGTGCTCGGCCCGAGGAACGGAGCCGGCCGCCCGGTCGAGCGCGTCTCGCTGCGCGCCGGGCTGGCGATGAATCTCCAGGTCGCCCGCGACGGCGAGGGCGCGCTGCAGCTCGTCCGCCAGCCGATCGCGGTCGACAATACTCCGCTCAGGGTACGCGGGCGGGCCGGCGACGGTCTTTACTGGTCGCTCCGCGCCGCCGGCGTGTCGCCGCAGTCCGCCGCCGAATATCTCCATGCCCTCGCGACTGAAATCGACGTTGGCAGCGAGATCGGCGCCGACGACCGCTTCGACCTGGTGATCGCCAGCCGCCGTGCGGCCACGGGCGAGCGCCAGACTGGGCCATTGCTTTATGCCGGCATCGACCGCGCCGGCGCGCGCGACCTGCAGCTGGTCAATTGGGTATCCCAAGGCCACGCCGCGTGGATCGACGCCGCCGATATCGGGCATCCGGCCGCGGCCGCGATGATGTGGCCGGTCGCCGGCCGGATCACGTCAGGCTTCGGCTGGCGCTATCATCCGATCCTGCACTTCGCGCGCCTCCACAAGGGCATCGATTTCGGCGCCGCTTGGGGCAGCCCGATCGTCGCCGCCGCCGACGGGCAGGTGGTCGCAGCGGGTTTTGCGGGCGGCTACGGCCGGCAAATCCAGATCGCTCACGCCGGCGGCATCGGCACCAGTTACTCGCATATGAGCAGCATCGTCGCCGCGCCCGGCAGCTATGTGCACCAGGGCCAACTGATCGGTTATGTCGGCTCATCCGGCCTGTCGACCGGCCCGCACCTCCACTACGAAGTCCACGTCAATGGGCAGCCGGTCAATCCGCTCAGCGTGCGCTTCGCCGGCACCACGGTTGCCGACAGCGGTACGGTCAACGCCATCAAGGCACGGTTGAAGGCGCTGCTTAGCGTTGGAACGAAGCGGGGCTAAGCCCAAAGCTCATTGGCCGTTTGGTTCAGACTCTTCGAAAGTCATCAAGCCACCGTCGCGGTGCAGGATCAGTCGGTGCGGCTGGATGTCCACCTGCATGCCGGTGAAGTCGATTGTGCCGAGGTCGTTGGGCGTCAGGATAAAGGTTTGCTCGTTGCCTCTGGTGAGATCGATCGCGAATCGGGGCGACGTCAGATTGTAAATCGGCACTGAAAACTCGATCCAGCGCGGCGCGCGTTTCTCTCCCCCGTCCAAGCTCCAGCCGTAGTCCTGGGTGTAGCCCGTGACCGGCCGTCCCGTGTCGAACCCCAAGACGAAATGAACCGACGCGAGCCCGCGGCCGGCCGGGGTGGTAACGTGCAGCACCAGCGGACCGTCGGCTGAGGAAGATGCGGGGCCCGTCGAGAAGATGGCCGGAACCGGAGTGGGGATCGTTGCCAGCCGCAGGGCGCCGCCGTCCACGCGCCATGTGCCCTGAGCTTGCTCGTCGAGCGAGCCGGCCATCAGGAAATACTCGAACTTGCCATTCGGCAGGAGGATCAATTCGGATGCCACATCCGGCCCATCGTGGAGGCGGTAGCGTCCCGCCAGTCCATCGCGAGCAACCGCGGCCTGGCTGGTCAGTGCCAGCGCCGCCACGCAAAAACTAGTTGTGAGTGCGCGACGGATTCTGAAAACGCATTTTTCAAGCATCGAGCGCCAGTCTGCCGGGAGCGCCGAAAGTCCGCAATGGGTGGAAAAGCGGGCACCCAAATGCGTTGCGGGTGAACCGAAACTGTGCGCAGTCGTTGAGCGACAGTTGAAGAGCCCTCGCCGAAATTAATTCTGCGCTGCTCTGAGCAATGAAAATTCGGCACTCCGAATTAAAAGAGAAGGAACAGTGAAATGCCGATCGGCACGGTTAAGTTTTTCAATGAGCAAAAGGGCTTCGGCTTCATTCAACCTGAGGGTGGCGGAGCCGACTCGTTCGTTCATATTTCCGACGTTGAGCGCTCCGGAATGAGCACGCTAAGCGAGAATCAGCGCTTGTCTTACGACGTCGAGCAGGACGATCGGGGAAAGATGCGGGCGACCAACCTGAAATCTGCCGAAGCAGGCGAGCAGCCTCAGGGCGACGCCCAGTAGTCAACCGCGCCAGGTGCAAATGCCGGCAATGGGTGGAAAGCCGACATTCCGCTACAGCCCGGACGCCGCCGTTATGCTTGGCGCCTAACGTCCGTGACCGCGCCAGCGCTTGATGGTGCGCTGGATGATGCCCGCTTCGTCGCCGGTCTGGCACCACAATGCGGAGAAGCTCGGGTCGGACGAAGCCGGCCGCTTCTCGGCCTCGAGGTCGTCGAACCGCACGCGCAGCGGGATCGCGACGCCCTCGCCGCAGACGATGCATTCGCGGTTGCGCAACGCCGGGATGGCGTCGAGGA
>JBDTMX010000101.1:0-4284 GCA_039934055.1 Sphingomicrobium sp.
GCCACCCCCGGCGATCGGTCGGTGGTCGCCAGCCGCGGCCATTTCCCGGCGAGCCTCGGGGTCGCGGTGCGCCAGAAAGCCCGCTGGCTGGGCGGCATCGCACTGGTCGGCTGGGACCGGCTCGGCTGGCGCGGCGGATTGGGCGAACGCTGGATGCGGATGCGCGATCGCCGTGGGCCGCTCGCCGCACTGCTGCTGCTCGCCGGTTACGGAGCCGCCCTGCTGTGGTCGCAGCTGTGGCTCGCCGAGGCGCTCGGCGCCCCGGTCCAGGCGCGGCTCGACCCGACGCTGATCATCCTGCTGCAAATCAACGCCTGGTTGCTCGCCTGGCGGATCTTCATGCGGGCCTGCTTCACCACCGCCGCCTACGGCTGGGGCCAGGGGTTGCTTTCGATCCCGCGGATGGTGGTCGGCAACGTCATCGCCGTAATGGCCGCGGCGCGGGCGATCTCGCTCCACCTCGGCGGCGGCCCGCTGCGCTGGGACAAGACCAGCCACATCTTCCCGACCGAGCTCGCGCGATGAGCTCCTCGCTGCGCTTCCTGGCGTTGGCCGTGGTCGGCTGGACCACTATCCGCGCGGCGACGCTTGGCGCCATCCCGGGGACCGAGGCCTTCACTTTGGGCCGGGTTGGGTCGCCGCCACGGACTGCCGCCGCCGAACCCGTTCCGGCGATCGTCCCGACCGAGTTTCCGGCCCTCGAGCCGGTCGGAACCGAGCTGTTCCAGCCGGCCGCCGCGATGGCGCCGGCAGGGCCGCCCGGCCTCCAGCCCCAATCGCTGGCGGGCCCCGCGCCCACCGCAATACCCTATTATTTCTATCCGGCGAGCGTCCCCGGGGGAGCGTCTTATGTTCAGGCATCGCTCCCCGCTCCCCGGCGCGGCCGGCTCGCACAAATCACCCCCGAGCCGGCCGCGGTGTTCTATGCGCCCATCCCGCAGCTCGACGAGTGGCCGTTGTCGCGCATGGCGTCGGCATCGATGCCGGTCCATCGCTCGGCGACCACCCAGCCGCAGCAAAGCCTGCCGCAAGCGGCCTTGAAGGCCCGTCTCGATCGGCTGCAGCTGTCGACCTGGGCGTTGCTTCGCGGCCGGCCCGGCCCGGCCTCGCTGGCAACCGGCGGAACCCTCGGCGGAAGCCAGGCGGGCGCGCGGCTGACCTATAACATCTCGCCGCTGCTGGCGGCTTCGCTGCGCACCAGCTCGCCGGTCGGCGGCGCCCGTGGGGGCGAGATCGCGGCCGGCGTTCGGCTGACCCCGTTCCGGTCGATCCCGGTATCGCTGACGACCGAGCGCCGTCAGGCCATCGGCAGCACGGGCGGCGGCCGCTCGACCTTTGCGCTGTTCCTCGAAGGCGGCCTCTACCAGCGGCCGATGCCGTGGGGCTTCGCGCTCGACGCCTATGCCCAGGCCGGCGTGGTCGGCGCCCGGCGCCGCGACTTGTTCGCCGACGGCGGCTTCACCCTGACCAAGCCGCTGTTCGGGCGCTATTCGGCGGGCTTCGGCGTGTGGGGCGGAGTCCAGCCCGGACTGTATCGAGTCGATGTCGGCCCCCGAGTGTCGATGCGGGTGCGCGGCAACATGCGCGTTCACCTCGACTGGCGGCAGCGCCTCGCCGGAAACGCCGAGCCCGGATCGGGGCCCGCGCTAACCCTTGCCGCCGACTTCTAAAGGCGCCGCCGACTTCTAAAGGCGCCGCCGACTCTCAAGCCCGAACTCATCCGCCCGCCCCAGCTTGGCCTTCGCCGCGCTTTGCGGCTAGGGATTCGGGCTCGACATGGACATCTACCTTCCGATCGCCGGTCAGTCGGTCAACGCGCTGCTCATCATCGCGCTCGGACTGCTGGTCGGCGTGCTGTCAGGCATGTTCGGAGTCGGCGGCGGCTTCCTGACGACACCGCTTCTGATCTTCTACGGCATTCCCCCGACCGTCGCGGTGGCCTCCGCCACAACCCAGATCACCGGCGCCAGCGTGTCGGGCGCGATGGTCCACTGGCGCCGCGGCGGGGTCGATTTCAAAATGAGCCTGGTGATGATGGTCGGCGGCCTGTTCGGGTCGCTGACTGGCGCTGTTCTGTTCCGAATGCTCCAGGCGAGCGGCCAGATCGACCTGGTGATCGGCTCGCTTTACGTGCTGCTGCTCGGCGGGGTCGGCGGGCTGATGCTCAAGGACGCGCTGATCGCGCTCGGCTATGTGCCCGCGCCCACGACCGAAGAGCGGCCGCGCCACAACCGCTGGGTCGCGTCGCTGCCGCTGCGCTGGCGGTTCTACACATCGGGCCTCTATGTCTCGCCGCTGGCGCCGCTTGCGTTGGGGTTTGTCGCCGGAGTGCTGACCCTGCTGCTCGGGATCGGCGGCGGCTTCATCCTCGTCCCGGCGATGATCTATGTGCTCGGCATGGCGGCGCGCGTGGTGATCGGCACCAGCCTGGTGATGATCCTCGCGGTCAGCGCCGCGGCAACCTTCATCCATGCGGTCACCACCCAGTCGGTCGACATCGTGCTGGCGGCGCTGTTGCTGCTCGGCGGGGTCGTCGGCGCCCAATATGGGGCGATGCTGACGACGCGGATGAAGCCCGACCTGTTGCGCCTCGCATTGAGCGTGATCATCCTGTTGGTGGCGCTGCGCATGGCGCTCGGCCTCGCCTGGCGGCCCGACGAAATCTACACGATCGGCTATCTGTGAGGGCGCGGCCGGCCTCGCTCGCCGCAGCGGCGCTGTCGCTGTTGCTGATCGGCGCCGCCAAGCCGGTGGCAAAACCGGTGCTGGTCCCCGACATTTCCTCGCGCAAGGTCGAGATCCGCTACAGCTTCACCGGCGCCCAGCTGCTGTTGTTCGGCGCCATCCTCTATCCCGGCGGCCGGGCGCCCGCGAGCCCCGCCGACATCGTCGTCGTGCTGCGCGGGCCGGTCGAACCAATCGTCGTCCGCGAGAAGCAGAAGATTGCCGGCATCTGGATGAATGCGGATTCCGATCGCTTCCGCTCGGCGCCGTCATATTATGCCGTGGCGTCGTCGCGCCCGATCAAGCAATTGGTCGATGAGCGCACCGCCGCGATTTACGAGATGGGCCTCCAGAATCTCCAGCTGTCGCCGGGCGGCGGCGCGCTTCCGGAGAAGGAGCGGCGTTTCGAGGCCGGACTGCTCGAGCTGCGCCGCCGTCAGGGCCTCTACGCCGAGCATTCCAACGGCGTCGAGATCAACCAGGGCGTGTTGTACCGCGCGACCATCGCCATCCCGAGCCAGGTGCCGGTCGGAACCTACACCGCGGAGACGTTCCTGGTCGACCGCGGGCGGGTGCTCGCCGCAGCCACGCGCGACATCCAGATCGGCAAATCGGGCTTCGAGCGCTTCGTCGCCCTCGCCGCGCGCCGCCACGCAATCCTCTATGGCCTGGCCGCGGTGCTGCTGTCGCTCGGGCTCGGCTATGGGGCCGGAGTGCTATTCCGACGCCGTTTCTAAGCCAAATTTTAACCGCTCGGCTTTACTCCCGCTGTTCATGGTAAACCGCGGGAAAGCCTAAGAATGACCGATCAGCCGAATCTCAAGCAATTCCTCGACGAGATGGGCAGCTTCACCGACGAGCCTGGCGCAGATGGCAAAGCCGCTGCGTCCGCCAAGGCGTTGCCGCCAATCGGCCAGGTCTTCGAGATCGCCGGTTCAGGATCGCAGATCCGCCTCGATGCGGCAACGCTGGGCGCTCTGTCCTCCCATAAAGACCCTTCGGTGGCCATGTCCGGACAGGTCGGAAGCCAGGTCAAGATGATCGTCGGCTCGAGCTGGCTGATCGCGAATGTGCGCACGATGCGCGCCGACGAGACCGCCGAAATCGTCGCCCATGTCGATTTCCTCGGTGAAGGCGACCGTGATTCGTCGGGCCGCCTCAGCGGATTCCGCCGCGGCGTCACCAAATTCCCGATTCCGGGCTGCAAGGTCCATCCGGTTACGTCGGACGATCTTCGCGCGGTGTTCGCCGCCGACGACCGCGCGCATATCGAGATTGGCACGGTTTACCCGACCGATGACATTCGCGGCGCCTTGTACATCGACCCGATGCTGTCGAAGCATTTCGCGGTCCTGGGCAGCACCGGTACCGGTAAGTCGACCGCGGTCTCGCTGATCCTCCACCGCATTTCCGAGCTTTCGCCCGAGGGTCACATCGTGATGATCGACCCGCACGGCGAATATTCCGCTGCGTTCAAGGGCTGCGGCGAGCTGTTCAACGTCGAAAATCTGCAGCTGCCCTACTGGCTGATGAACTTCGAAGAGCATTGCGAGGTCCTGC
>JBDTMX010000102.1:0-40442 GCA_039934055.1 Sphingomicrobium sp.
GCCGGCATGACCATGAAGAACACCATGATCAGGCCGTGGGCGGTGATCAGCACGTTCCAGTGGTGGGTCCACTCGTCGAAATTGGCGGTGCCCGAACCGAGCGGCCAGGCGTGGTTGAGAATCTGGATCCCCGGTTCGGCCAGCTCGGCGCGCATGATCCCGGAAATCGCCCCGCCGATGATCCCGGCGACGATCGCGAAGATCAAATAGAGCGTGCCGATGTCCTTGTGGTTGGTCGACATGAACCAGCGGGTGAAGAAGCCCGGCTTGTGATCGGCGTCATGGTGCGCGTCGTGGGCCTCGTGGGCCTTCAGCGGCAGCGCGTCGGCGGGAATGGTGCTCATTGAGTCGTTCGCTCTTAATTCTGGGCCGTTGCGGCCGGGTTCATTGCGGGCTGGGGCTGGGCGGCGGCCGGCACCGCGGCTGCGGCGACCGGTGCGATCGCGCTGCTGTCGGGCTTGGCCGGCGCGGACCCGGGCATGGTTCCGCCCTTGGATGCGACCCATGCGGCGAAGCGCTCAGGCGACACCACTTCGATGGCGATCGGCATATAGCCGTGGCGGGCGCCGCACAGCTCCGAGCATTGGCCGAAATAGACGCCCGGCCGGTCGACCTTGGCCCAGGTCTCGTTGAGCTGGCCCGGGTTGCCGTCCATCTTCTGCCACAAGGCCGGGACCCCGAAGCTGTGGATCACGTCGTTCGAAGTGACGATGAACTTCACTACCTTGCCGACGGGGATCACCATCCGCTCGTCGACCGCCAGCAGCGGCGGCCCGTCAGCGTCGGTGCGGAACCGCTCGCCCGGCTTCACGTCGCCCTTTTCCTTGAGCATGTTGGAGACGATCTCGAGGTCGCCGTTGTCGGGATATTGGTAGGTCCAAAACCATTGATTGCCGATCACCTTGACCGTCAAATCGGCCTTGGGGGGTGAATATTGGTGGCGCAGCAGCTGGATCGACGGGATCGCGATCGCCACCAGGATCAGCACCGGAACCAGCGTCCAGACGATCTCGAGCAGGGTGTTGTGGGTGTTGCGCGACGGCACCGGATGCGCGCTGCGGCGAAAGCGGAACATCGCATAGCCGAGCAGCCCGAGGACGAAAATGCTGATCGCCGCGCACAGCACCAGGAGCCAATTGTCGTGGAAGCCCTGCGCCTCACGGCCGATGCCGGTGACCTGGAACTGGATGCCCTTGCGACCGTCGGGAACGCCGATTCCGGGCGTCGGGGCGATCACCGGCATCGCCATCGCCGGCATCGCGGAATGGTCGGCTGCCGCGGCGGGTTGGGCCTGAACTGCCGTAGTCGCGGGAGCAGCCGTCGGCGGAGCCTGCGCCGCTGCCGGTGTCAGCCCGGCCGCCGCCAGGACAATCGCCCATCCAATCAGTTTCATTCGCACCCCGGTGACATGGGTTGGGACTGGGACCGCCGCCGCGGGGCCCCGGATTTGGGCGGCCTTATAGGCGCGGCTTTTGCTCCCCTCAAGCGTCAGTTCCGCTTGCCACGCCAGAGTGTTGAAGCAGCCTCGCGAGCAGCCTATTCACGCGGCCCGATGAGCTTTGGAACCCGCATATGACCGACGACGAGATCCTCGATGAGTTCCGCGCCGCGCAAGCGCTGCTCGAAGGGCACTTCATCCTTTCGTCGGGCTTGAGGAGCCCGCGCTACCTGCAATGCGCGCGGGTGCTGATGGACCCGGCGCGGGCCGAGCGGTTGGCAAAAGCGCTTGCCGCCAAGCTGCCCGCCGGAGTGCGCGACCAGGTCGACGCGGTGGTCTCGCCGGCGATGGGCGGGGTGATTATCGGCCACGAAATGGGCCGCGTGCTCGGCCGGCCGGCGATGTTCGTCGAGCGGCCGGAAGGCATTTTCGGGCTGCGCCGCGGGTTTCGGCTCGAGCCCGGCAGCCAGGTGCTGCTGGTCGAGGACGTGGTCACCACCGGCCTCTCGTCGCGCGAGGCGATCGCCGCGATCGAGGCGGCCGGGGGCAAGGTGGTCGGGGCCGCGGCGCTGGTCGACCGCTCGGACGGCAAGGCCGACCTCGGGGTGCCGTTCACGCCGCTGATCCGGATCGATGTCCCGACCTATTCGGCCGACGACCTTCCGCCCGAGCTGGCGTCGATCCCGCCGGTGAAGCCCGGAAGCCGCCAGGCAGCGTGACCGGCCCCTTACGTCTCGGGGTCAACATCGACCATGTCGCGACCATCCGCAACGCGCGCGGCGGGCCGCATCCCGACCCGGTCCGCGCCGCCATCGCCGCCGCCGCGGCCGGAGCGGACGGCATCACCGCGCACTTGCGCGAAGACCGCAGGCACATCACCGATCGAGATATCGACCGGCTGATGGCCGAGATCGACCTGCCGCTGAACCTCGAGATGGCGGCGACCGAGGAGATGCTGGGAATCGCGCTGGCGCACCGGCCGCACGCCGCCTGCATCGTCCCCGAAAAGCGCGAGGAGCGGACCACCGAGGGCGGGCTCGACGCCGCCGGGCAAATCGAGACGCTGCGGCCATACGTTGAGCGGCTGAAAGGCGCGGGAATTCGCGTCAGCCTGTTCATCGAACCGTCCGCGGCGCAAGTCGACGCCGCCATCCAGCTCGCTGCTCCGGTGGTTGAGTTCCACACCGGCCGCTACGCCCATGTCGACGGGGAGGAGCGTGCGAACGAGCTCAAGCGCATCGCCGATTGCGCCGCGCTCGCGGTCAAGAACGGCATCGAGCCCCACGCCGGCCACGGCCTGACCTTCGACAATGTCGCGCCGGTCGCCGCCATCCCCCAGCTCGCCGAGCTCAACGTCGGCCATTTCCTGGTCGGCGAAGCGATTTTCACCGGGCTCGAGGCGAGTGTCCGGCGCATGCGCGCGCTGATGGATTCGGCCAGATGATCGTCGGGATCGGATCGGATATCTGCAACATCGCGCGGATCGAGAAGTCGCTCGAGCGGTTCGGCGAGCGCTTCCTCAACCGCGTGTTCACCGCCACCGAGCGGGCCAAGGCGGAATCGCGGCTGCACACCGGTGCCGGGACGCTGGCTAAGCGTTTCGCCGCCAAGGAAGCCTTTTCGAAAGCGGTCGGCACCGGCTTCAAGCGCGGCGTGTTCATGAAGGACATCGGCGTCGTCAATGCAGCCTCGGGTGCGCCGACCCTTGAGCTGACCGGCGGCGCCCGCGCGACGCTTGACGCCCTTGCGCCGGCGGGCCACGCGATCGATATCCATTTGACCATGACCGACGATTACCCCTGGGCGCAGGCGTTCGTCATCCTCACCGCACGCAAGATGGAGTCCTGATTGAGCGACGACGTTCCGGGCGCGATGCTCGACCAGCAAGCCGCGCCGCCCGCGGAAAAGACGCAAACGAATGGCTCGGCCCTGTGGCGCGAGATCAGGGGATTGCTGTGGGTGCTGCTGGCGGTGCTGGCCTTCCACAGCTTCATCGCCAAGCCGTTCTACATCCCGTCGGAATCGATGATGCCGGGGCTGCTCAAGGGCGACCGGCTGGTGGTCAGCAAATATCCCTACGGCTGGTCGTGGGTCAGCCCGAGCTTCCACATTTTTCCGCATTGGGACGGACGATTTCTCGGCAAGATGCCCAAGCGCGGCGACGTCGTTATCGTCACTCCGCCGGGCCAGCACGACGACTACATCAAGCGCGTGATCGGCCTGCCCGGCGATACCGTCGAGGTGCGCCACGGGCGGTTGATCCTCAACGGCCGCCCGGTGCCGTCTCAGGTGCGTCCGCCCGACCTGATCCCGGTTGATGCCAACGTGCCGTGCGGGATCGAGTTCTCGGGCTTCCTGGTCCGCCTCAACGGGCGCGACTATTGCCGCCTGCCGATCGTCCGCGAGACGCTTCCCAATGGGCCGAGCTATGACACCATCGACCTGGGCCAGAGCCCGGGCGACGATTTCGGCCCGGTCAAGGTGCCCGCCGACCATCTGTTCCTGATGGGCGACAACCGCGACCGCAGCGCCGACAGCCGTTTCTCACTCGGCGCGCCCGAATACGGGCTCGGCGGGCCGGTGCCGTGGGAGAATATCGGCGGCCGCGCCGAGTTCATCACCTTCTCGCTGGATGGCACGACCCAGCTCTGGAACCCGGTCAGCTGGGTCGAAGCACTGCGGGGTGGGCGCGCTGGGCACTCGCTGAGAGGAAAGACCAACTAGATGGTGCGGCCGCCGACCGTCGAGCCGCATGTCGAGCGGCCGGGCCCGGCGGAATTCCGCGACCCGCTGGTACGCCGTGAAATGCGGAAAGCGGCGGTGTGGCTGGGCATGGCGCTGGGAATCATCGGCATCGTCTTCCTCGCCCAGCCGCTGCTGCTGATCGTCGGCGGAATGATCTTCGCGGTGTTCCTCGACGGCGGCACGCGGTTGCTCGGACGGGCCCTGCCGATCCCGCGCGGCTGGCGCCTGCTGCTGACGATCCTGCTCGGTTTCGGCTTCCTTGGCTGGGTCGGCTGGTTTGCCGGGACGAGCATCGCCGCCCAGGCGGAAGCGCTGCGGATCGTGGTCACTGCCCAGTTTCACCGCCTGATGGAGTTCGTCGGCTCACTCGGTTTGCTGCCGAGGGGCCAATCGGCCACGGTCGGGGCCCAATTATTGGGTTCGGTCGGCCGGCTGACCAGCGCCGTCGGCAGCGCGATCGGCGCGCTGACCAGCGTCATCGTGATGATCGTCATCGGCATCTTCCTCGCCGCCGAGCCCCGGATTTACGACCGCGGCATCGCGTGGATGCTGCCGATCCGTGCCCGCACGGGCTTCTACCGAATCGCCGACCACGTCGGTTTCACCCTTCGCCGCTTGCTGTTCGGACGGCTCGTCGGAATGCTGTTCGAAGGCATCTTCACCTGGTTCATGCTGATGCTAGGCGGAGTGCCGATGGCCGCCCTCCTCGGCCTTGTCACCGGCGTGCTCGCCTTCATCCCCAACATCGGCGCGATCACCTCGGGTGTGCTGATGGTCGCGGTCGGCTTCAGCGCCGGCCCGAGCCAGGGCCTGTGGGCGATCTTCGTCTATTTCTTCGTCCAGAACATCGACGGCTATCTGGTCGTCCCGTACATCGCCCGGCGGACCGTCGACCTGGCGCCGGCGATTGTGCTTGCGATGCAGCTGCTGATGGGCGCGCTGTTCGGGATATTGGGCGTGCTGTTCGCCGACCCGATCCTCGCCTCGCTGAAGGTGGTGCTGGTCGACTTGAGCCACCGGCACGCGGCCGAGACGGGCGACCTTCCCGAAGTCGTTTAGGCCCTTGCTCGACTAAGGCTGTTGCGGCGGCGCTTCCTGCGGCGGGACTTCCTGCGGCTGCGCTTCCTGGGGCAGTGCTTCCTGCGGCGCGGCCTGCTGCATCAAGGCGGCATTGGGCACGACCTGGACGACGTGGACGTCGAATTCGAGGTCGGAGTTCGGCGGGATCGGGCTTCCGGCCGGCGGCGCCGCACCGTAGCCGAGGCTGGCCGGGATGCGCACCCGGTAGCGCCCGCCCTTCTGCATGTTGGTCAAGGCTTCGGCGAAGCCGGGAATGACCTGGCCGGCGATCATCGGCGTCGGCCCGCGGCCTTCGCTGGTGTCGAACACGGTCCCGTTGGGAAGCCGCCCCTCATATTCGATCAGCACTCCGTCGACCGGCTTGATGCGCGGGCCCGATCCGGCCTCGATGGCGCGGAACTGGAGCCCGCTGGCGGTGGTCGTACCGCGCAGCGAGCCGGCTCCGAGCCATGCCAGCGCGATCCCGGCGGCGACCAGCAGCAGGATGCCGAGCCACAGCTTGCCGACGCCGGGGCTGGTCGGAGGGTGGGCAACGGTGTTGGCGGACATGGAATTCGGCCTCCCGGGGCAGGCGGCGAACGAATCTAGCGGGCGGTGCCTTCGCGTTCCATCCGCTTGCGCTCGAGCTTGCGGGCGCGGCGGATCGCGGCGGCCCGCTCGCGGGCTCGCTTCTCGGACGGCTTTTCATAGTGCCGGCGCAGCTTCATCTCGCGGTAGACGCCTTCGCGCTGCAGCTTCTTCTTGAGCGCGCGCAGCGCTTGCTCGACGTTATTGTCGCGAACGATGATCTGCATAAAAAGCCGTCACACTCCTAGTTTTTTGCCCTTGCGAGGGCTGAACGAACCACATGCAGCCAAGGGGCCGCGGAGGCTCGTTCCAATGCCAATTATTCGCCGCAGGCGGACCTACGGCGGCGCGGCCACATAACAGTGTCCGCAAAACCGTTCAAGTCAGAGAAGCTGGCGGGAGCGTCTCGGTTGGAATGGCGTCGGCGGGTCGCTGCTCGCCTGCGTGGGCTTTCAGGCGTCGGTCGGCCAGCCTTCGAACAAGGCGCCGCTGCGATTGACCTTGACCAGGCGCTTCATCTCTTTCGCGCACGCGTCGAGATCGTCCTTGAGCGACTGAATGGCGGTATCGATTTCATCGTCTGCGATGAAGTCGCCAGTGAGCTGGAGCGACCGCGCGATCACTCTCGCTCCGTGGACGCCATGTTCCACGTGCAGCTTGTCGAGAATGCCGGTCATACGCGCCTCCATGCTTGCGTTAAGCATATAGTAGGCTGCGGCAGGATGCGACAAGTTAACCCAATCTCGGACTGCCTCACTGTCCCGTTTTTACACGTTCGTGCGGTGAGCCGTTGATCTGGCGCGGTGAGGCGGGCAACCAATTCAATCTGGTTATCGGGGATTAAGCTTTTAGCTGATACACCGTTCGTTTCCGAGCGGAGGGACTGGATGTCGTTGAATCGCAGAGAGATGTTGCGTCTGGGCGCCGTTGGCGTCAGCGGCGCGATGCTGTCCTCTGCGGCCAGCTCCGTCGGCCTGCCCTCGATCGTCTTCCGCGTACCGCCCGCCCCTGGACTCCCGCAGCCCCAGTTTGCTCAGCCCCAGTTTGCTCAGCCCCAGGCTCCGGCCGGGATCGACCCGATGCTGTTCCAGCGCGCCAAGGCGGCGCTGATGGCGCACCCGGTCGCCGCCCGCGACGCGATCGGGATCGTCGATTTCTCCAAGCCGTCGAGCGAGCCGCGCTTCCACGTCGTCGATCTCGCCAGTGGCGCGGTCGAAAGCCACCTCGTCGCGCACGGCCGCGGCTCGGACCCCGACCACTCGGGCTTCCTCGAGCGCTTCTCCAACAATTTCGGGTCCTATGCGACGTCGAGCGGCACCTACACTACCGCCGAATATTACGACGGGAAGTACGGGCTTTCGATGAAGGTCCGCGGGCTCGACTGGACCAACAACAACGCCGAGGCGCGCGCGATCGTCATCCACAATGCGTGGTACGCCGAGCCCGAGATGATCGACATCCACGGCAAGCTCGGCCGCTCCGAGGGCTGCTTCGCTTTCTCGCGCGCCAGCCAGTGGAAGGTCATGAGCAAGCTCGCCGGCGGGCGCATGATCTACGCCGACAAGCTGCCCGCGTAATTTTCCGCCGGCTGGCCGACAGCCGACCCAATCCTTCGATTATCTGGAAGCGACGTCCTTGGCCGGGGCCGCCGGCTTGGTCGCCGGCTTCTGGTCGAGCAGCGCCGCGATCACCTTGCCGTCGCGCTTGTAGACGTCGGTGTAGTCCTTGATCGTTCCATCGACCAACGCCGCCGACGACATGTAGACGATGTAGACCGGGAGCGGCTTGGGGAAATTGGCCTGGACCGTCTTCTCGCTGGCGAGCGCCGCCGAGATCTTGTCCGGGGTCCATTCGACGCCGCCGGGAGTGCCGTCGATGGTGGCGCCCTCGTTGAGCAGCTTGGTCGCCAAAGCAAGGATGTGCTCGGTGCGGATGCAGCCGTGGCTGAACGCGCGGACCTGGCTGTTGAACTTGCTCCGGGCGTTGGTGTCGTGGAGGTAGATCGCCTTCGAATTGGGCATCACGAACTTGAGCTGGCCGAGCGCATTCTTGGGCCCCGGCGGCTGGCGCCAGCGCAGGATCTTGCCCTTGTCATCCTTGAACGGCACGTAGCCGGCCTTGCCGCGCACCTCGCCCTCGATGCTCTTGGGCACTTCCCACCACGGATTGAGGATCACCCCGGTCGCGACCGCCGACAGTTGCGGTGTGGGCGTGCTGATCTTGCCGGCCACCGCGTGGTGGCGCGAAGTAGTCACGCCATCCTCGACCAGCGCCGCCGTGTAGGCCGGGACATTGACGATGATGTAGCGCTCGCCAAGGTCGCGCGGCAGCCACCGCCAGCGGTCCATGTTGAGGCGGATGCGGTTGATCTTCGCCGTCTCGGTCGCCGGCGTGACCTCCAGCGCATGGCGCAGCGCGGCATATTGCGGGTGGCTCGGGAGCAGGCCACGCAGCGCGTCGGGAACACGATGCTGGGCGAGAGCGACCTGCAACAGCACTGCCTGCTGGTTGGAATCGAGGTCGGGGTCGGGAATGTGCCAGTCCTGGCGGTCGTCGCCGCGGACGTGCCCGAACGCGAGGTCCGACGACAGCCGGTTGAAGCGGTCGGTGGCAGCCTGCGCAAGCAGCATCGGGTTGGCCGAGCGGAGCGCGACGATCAGTCCGTCGGGATCGTAGTCGACCGGGCTGAGGCCCTCGGTGCCGATCTGCTGGATGAAGCCCAAGAGCGCCTGCGCGTCGCGCGGATCCCACATCGGCGGCGGCAGGACAACGGGCGGCGTCGGAACGACCGCCGGGGGTTGCGGCTCGACCGCGGCCGGCGGCGGAACGTAGGCCGGCGGCGCATAAGTCGGTGGAACCGGCTGGACTGGAACGCCGCTGCGCACCTGGGCCGACGCCCAGGCCAGCGGAAGCGCCGACAATGCCGCGAAAGTACCCAGGAACCTTGAACGCCTGCCCATAGCCAACTCTTTATTATTGCAAGACAACAGCCCGAGGGCCTGCGCCCTCATGCCGTATCCGTTCCATACATGGGATGAACGGCTGCTACCAGTGACGCGGCGGACACAGCCGTCAACAATGGTGAAGCCAGCGCAAACCAATCGTTAAGGGCCGGCGGCTAGCATTCCTTGACCCAAGGGGAGAAGTTCGCGTGGCAGCCAAGTTCGGCCTTGATGGCGGGATGATCCCGCGCAGCGTGAAGCGCATGCTCGACGAGCGCACCGAGGAACGCCTCGATGCACAAGCGCAAACCGCGGTGATGGAGTTTCGCGGCCGCAAGCACATGGTCCGGCTGGTCAACACCTCGCCGTCGGGCGCTATGGTAATCTTTTCGCTCGTGCCGCATATCGGCGAGCAGGTTTGGTTTCAGCTGCTCGACCGGGGCCAGGTGAGCGCCAAAGTGCGTTGGGTGCGCGACGGATGCATTGGGATCAGTTTCGACGAACAGCGGGACTAGCCTCGGTGGAGATGAGTTTTTCGATGATCAAGGCGAGAATCGTCGATGCTGAGGACCCGAGCGACCGCCGTCGCGCGTCGCGCCAGCCGGTCGACCTCGAGGCGAAGATGCGGGAACTTGGCGAGAGCGGAATCGACGCCCGCATCCTCAATATCTCCGCCAGCGGCTTCATGGCCCAGTCCGAGGGCAGCTTCGAGGTGGGGTCGCGGGTGTGGCTGATGCTGCCTGGCCGCGATCGCGCCAATGCGGTCGTCAAATGGACCGCGGGCGACAAGCTTGGGGCCGAATTCGCCGAGCCGATTTCGCTCGAGGGTCTCGACCGCGAATAGCCGGCGGGCGCGCGCCGCCTGCGATCGGCCCGCCGCACTGCTAGTCCAGCCACATGCAACCCCCGGCCCATTCGCTCGTTCAGCGGGCGAAAGGAAGGTCTTGTTATGCTGACCAATCCATCGCAGCGCGAGATGCGCAAGAACCACGACCCCGCCGGACGGGGCTATCATGCGGTCTATCGCGAGCACGACGTCAATCATTGCCCCGGTTGTGGCCGGACTCACTGGCTGATCGGACGGATCTCGGCGGAGTGCGCATTCTGCTCAACCGCGCTGCCGCTGGCCGAGGCGAGCATGCGCTCGCACAAGGTGCCGGTGGTGATCCAGCACAAGAACCGCGATCACGCCCACGCCTGGGCGGCCTGAGAAGGACTAGCTAGGGCGTCCGCCTGACGGGCACGGGCGCGTTGCACAGGTCGACGCCGCCCGCGCCGCGGATGTAGAACGCGTCCTTGCGATTGGCGCGCACCCGCAAGTAACTGGCGAAGCTGGCGCTGCCGGTGTCGAGATACTGGAACGACGGCCGTTCGCCGGCGCTCATCTGGCTGGCGAGCTTCGCGCTGGCGATCGGCACGTCCTGGCTGCGTTCCTTGTAGAAGCCGAGTTCGGCGGTCCCGCGCGGCAGCGAGCTCAACTTGTCGATCCCTTCGATCACGCGCCCGGCCACCGCGATATTGCGGTCGAGGTGGCGCGGTCCGTGGCCGATCACCGCGTAAAGCTCGCCCCCGGTTCCGGTGTCGGGCGACAGGTCGCGGCCGACGCCGACGCTGGCGTAGCAATGGGCGAGGTTGGCCCAGCCGCCCTTGGGGCTGTAGGCGATCGGCCAGCCGAGCGCGTAGCCGGCGGCGGGGGCATAGGGGTCGGCATAGCCGAGCGGGCGCACGGCGAGGCCCTTCAGCGGCCTGGTATATTCGGCCGGCGGCTTGGCGACGACCCCCTGCGGCAGCGGCTGGTCGCTCTCGTTCTTGCCCCATTGCGCAACATAATTGTCCTGCACCCGATAGACCGCGGCGCCGTCCCACCAGCCGCCGCGGGCGAGGGCGCGGATGTTCGCGACGTGGACCGGCGCGAACTGGCGCGCGAGCTGGACGACGATGCGACCGCCGTCCTTGAGGTCGATGACCATCAGATCGTCCGGATCGATCGTCCGCCAGGCGCTGGCCGGCGCTGCTGCGACGATGTCCGTGGGCGTGAGCAGCTTGGGCGGAGCCGCGGCGATGAGCAGCGCGGTGGCGGAGACGAGGAGCAGCGAACGCATGGGCCTGCCTTTCATGAACTGGCGCCGGTCTAGCCGAGGATCAGGCACGCCGCTATCGGGCCTTCGATGCATATTGCCACACTGATGCTGCTCGGCTCGGGCGAGCTTGGGCGCGAGTTCGCGATCGCCGCCAAGCGGCTCGGCTGCAAGGTGATCGCCTGCGACCGCTATGCCGGCGCCCCGGCGATGCAATGCTGCGACGCGTTCGAGGTGTTTTCGATGCTCGACGGGGCCGCGTTGCGGGCCGCGGTCGAAAAGCACCGCCCCGACGTCATCGTCCCCGAGATCGAGGCGATCGACACCGCCACTCTGGCCGAGCTCGAGCGAGAAGGCTGGCGTGTGGCGCCCTCGGCCAGGGCCGTGCAGCTGACCATGAACCGCGACGGCATCCGCGAGTTCGCCGCGCGCGAGCTCGGGCTCGTCACCTCGCGCTACGAGTTCGCGACAAGCCGCGAGGAAGCCATCGCCGCGTCTGCAACCGTCGGACTGCCGTGCGTGGTCAAACCGGTGATGTCGAGCTCGGGCAAGGGCCAATCGACCGCGCGCTCGGCCGAGGAAGTCGGCGCGGCGTGGGATTATGCGGTGGCGAAGATGCGCGGCGACCGGCCACGGGTGATCGTCGAGGAGTTTATCGCGTTCGACAGCGAGATCACGTTGCTGACCGTTGCTACCCGCAGCGACGTGCTGTTCTGCGAGCCGGTCGGGCATCGGCAGGAGGCTGGAGACTATCGGACAAGCTGGCAGCCTGCGGGCATTCCCCGCGCCGCGCTGGAGTCCGCGCAGGACCAGGCGCGCAAGGTGGTCGAGGCGCTCGGCGGGACCGGCATCTTCGGCGTCGAATTCTTCATCCGCGGCGAGGCGGCGATCTTTTCCGAGCTGAGCCCGCGCCCGCATGACACCGGCATGGTCACCCTCATTGCGCAGTCGCCGCACGAATTCGAGTTGCACTTGCGCGCGATCCTCGGCCTGCCAATCCCGGCCATCGAGTTCGCCGGCCCGTCGGCGTCGGCGGTGATCCTGGCGAGCGAGGAGAGCGACTGCTTCTGGTTCGAGGGTGTCGGCGACGCGCTCGCGCTCGGAGCGCCAGGCAAGCCGGTCGACGTGCGCCTGTTCGGCAAGCCCAACACGCTCCGGAACCGCCGCATGGGTGTCGCGCTGGCACGCGGGGCCTCGGTGGAGGAGGCGCTGGAGACCGCGGTCGCCGCCGCGGCCAAGGTCATCATCCGCTACGGCGACTGAGTCGAAGCTTTCGGGCCCGTTCGGCGTTGAACGGGAAAAGGAGCACAGCCATGCGCGCATTGTTGGTCACCGCCGCGGCGCTTCTGACCGCCTGCGGCCAGTCGCAGCCGACCCAGCCCAAGCAGCCGATCGTCGTCCGCAGCCAGATCCAGGACCAGCTCCACAAGCTCGACGACATGAACCGCGCGATCGCCTTGAAGCGCGCGCTGTATGACTCCGGCTACACCTGCCAGCGGGTCGAGACGTCGGGCTTCGTGACGACCTACAGGAACCTCGACATGTGGACCGCCCATTGCTCGAACGGCAAGGGCCCCGGCCGCGACTGGGCGCTGTTCGCCGGTCCTGACGGCAGCGTCCAGGTTCGCGACTGCAAGGACGTCGCGCAGTTCGGGATGCCGGCGTGCGTGATCAGCAAGGCGGCGAAGACCGGTTGATCAGTCGCAGCGGCGGGTTTCTTTATACTCGCCGGCAGCGGACTTTTCCTTGACGGTGATGCACTTGCCCTGGCGCACTTCCTCGCGCCAGCTGCCGTCGGCATTGGTCACGCGTTCGGCCTTGGGGACGCGCTTGCCGTCCTTGATCTCGTAATTCCAGCTACTGGGCGTCGACTGGCCCGACGGAGCCGATTGCGCGGCGGCTACGGTCGCATAGCCGACGACGGCGGCGGCCACGGCGATTCCGCCGATCACGGCTGCGGTCTTCGAAATGCGTTTCATCACACGACTCCTCAGCCTCCTCATTATCATTACAGAGGTGAATTTAAGCTGACGAGCCGGGAAAACGCAACCGCGAGAGGAGTTTAGCCCTGCCGAGTTCGGACGGCCAAGCCCCCTGGAGCTTAGCCTTGGCGAGCTTTGAAGCGGCGGTTGGTCTTGTTGATGACGTAGGTGCGGCCGCGGCGGCGGATTACCCGGCAGTCGCGGTGGCGCGTTTTCAGCGACTTCAAGCTATTGCGAATCTTCATGGCCGGGCGCCTGCTCGTTCTAATCAGTCTGGATTGTCGGAAGGTCGTTAAACCGACGCCGCCCCTACGGTGAGGGGCGCTTGAAGTCAAGGATCACCCCATGCTGAAGGACGCAGTGGAACGGTTGATCGGTCCCTCGGGCGAGGGATTCGAGGCGGCGCGGGCCGCCATTCGCAGTGACGTCATCCGAACGCCCTTGCTTCCCTTTGGCGGCCACGGCGCAGAGATGCGCGAGATTCGGCTCAAGGCGGAATGCCTCCAGCCCTACGGCTCCTTCAAGATTCGCGCGACGTCTGCCTCGCCGCCGCTTTGTCTCCGCCGTGCCCGGGCGAGCGCGTTATCGCCGTGATGTCCGGCGGGAACATCGACCATCAGATATTCTGCCGGATTTTGGGGGGAGTTGCACCGCCAGATTGATGCCGTCACAAGTCGGCAATGGGCGACAACGGCCAGACGGAATCGAGCAGGGGCGGGCCGCGTTCGTTTCTGAAAGTGCTTGGCCCCGGCCTGATTACCGGCGCGGCCGACGACGATCCCAGCGGCATCGGCACCCACAGCCAGATCGGCGCCGAGTTCGGCTATGGCCTCGCCTGGACGTTCGTTCTCAGTTTCCCGCTGATGGTCGTCATTCAGGAAGTTGCTGCCCTGATCGGACGCGTCACCGGCGCCGGAATCGCGCGCAATCTGAGACGGCATTATCCGCGGATTGTCCTGTGGCTGATGGTCTCGTTGCTGCTCATCGCCAACATCGTCAATCTGGGCGCCGACCTGAGCGCAATGGGCGCCGCGCTGGCGCTGCTGGCGGGTGGTAACGCCGGGCTCTACACCTTGCTGTTCGGAATCGTCTGCATCGGTCTCGAGGTGGGCTTGAGTTACCCGCGCTATGCCGCCGTCCTGAAATGGACCACGCTGTCGCTGTTTACCTACGTCGGCGTCGTAATGGTCGCGCACGTGCCGTGGCCACACGCGCTTCGCTCGCTGGCGGTGCCTGAGCTGCAGTGGAATGCCGCTTATGCCACCGCTTTGGTGGCGATCCTCGGCACGACCATCAGCCCGTACCTGTTCTTCTGGCAAGCGGCGCAGGAAATCGAGGAGCAGCACCGGCACCATGTCAAGCCGCTGTGCATCACGCCGGGCGACGCCGGCCCGGAGCTCAAGCGCATCCGCATCGATACGCTGACCGGCATGGCGTTCAGCACGATCGTCAGCCTGGCCATTGTGTTTGCGACCGCGGCGACACTCCACGCCAACGGGGTGCGCGACATTGCGACATCCTCGCAGGCCGCCGAAGCGCTGCGCCCGATCGCCGGGCAATTCGCGTTTGCAATGTTCGCCATCGGGATCATCGGCACTGGGCTGCTCGCCGTGCCGGTGCTTGCCGGGTCGGCAGCCTATGCGGTGACCGAGATGGCCGGCCTGTCGGGCAGCCTCGACGCCAAGCCGCTCAGCGCGCGCCTGTTCTACGCGACGATCGCGATCACCACTTTGGCCGGTGCCTCGCTCAATTCGGTCGGGATCGATCCCGCGCGGGCGCTCTATTGGGCGGCGGTCGTCAACGGCATCCTCGCCGCGCCGCTGATGGTGATGATGATGCTCATCGTCCGCAATCCACGCGCAATGGGGCGGCTGACAATATCCCGGCGCATGATGATCGTCGGCTGGACCGCGACCATCGTCATGTTCGCCGCGTCCGCGCTGTTTCTCGCATTCGTCGTCAAGTCATGGCTTTGATGTCGTAATCCGGGCCCGTCCTAGCGTTCCGCGCGCGGCTCTCCGGGGGCGAACGTCTCGCCGAAATAGTCGCCGCGGTACCAGCGCGGGCGGTCGTCGGCATCGGCCAGCGCGCGGGCGATGCGGTAGTTCAATTCGGCGAACCGGGCGCCCGCCGACCAGCGGATCGCCTGCGAAAGGTCGTCGTTGGGCTTGTGATAGGCGAACGCGAGGTAGCTCGCCCAGGCCTTGCGCCCGCCGTTGGCGTAGCCGGTCATCAGGAACACCGACGGGATGCCGCGCTGGACGAAGCGGTAATGGTCCGAGCGGACGAACAATTGCTCCTGCGGCATCGGGTCGGGCGACACCGCGACGTCCATCCCGCGGCTCGCCTCGGCGGCGATCCGGCCGATGGTCGAATGATCGCCGCCGAACTCGATGATGTCGATGAAGTCGTAGGTCAGGAGCGGCATGTCGAGGTTGATCGCCGCGGCGATCTGCCGCGCCGGGACGGTCGGGTGCGAGGCGAAATAATCGGCGCCGAGCAGGCCCAGTTCCTCGCCGGTGTTGGCGATGAACAGCAGCGAGCGCCGCGGCGGCCGGCCCGACTGGACGAAGTGGCGGGCCGCCTCGATCATGGTCGCGACGCCGGCCGCATTGTCGAGCGCGCCGTTGTAGATCGCATCCTCGCCGGGGCGCGCGATCGGGTTGATGCCGAGATGGTCGAGATGTGCCATCAGCACCACATATTCCTGCGCCAGCCGGGAATCGCCGCCGGGCAGCAGCCCGATGACCTCGGGGCTGGCGAAATCCTGCCACGCACTCTCCGCGCGAATCGCCAATCGCGCCCCCAGCGCGAAGCCGCGCAGCGCCCGGTCGGCCGACGCCCCGAGCTGGTCGAGCGATCGCGGCGCGCCGGCGAACAATTGGCGGCTGAGGGTTGGCGAGAGGACCATCACCGCCCGGATCGCGCCCGCTTTCCCGGCTGCTCCTGCCTTGCCCCCGACTGACGGCTCGACCCAGTCGACGATCGGCCGCGACACGGCGGGCGCCGGGTTGTAGTCGGGCTGTCCAGGGACGAAAGTCAGCTCGGCGATGCCGATCGCGCCCTTGCTGGCGGCGACCTGGTCCTTGGTCAGCTCGAGATGCGCGGCGACCTCGGGCGGCACGCCGTCCGGCGAGCCGCGCAGCACGACGACGATCTTCCCGGCGACGTCGAGCCCGGCATATTCGTCGATTCCCAACCGCGGCTCGACGATGCCGTGGCCGACGAACACCAGGCCGGCCTCGATCGTCCGCTGCTTCTCGGTCAGGCTCGGCCGCAATCCGACGTCGACATTGCTGAGCAGGCGCGGCTTGCCGCCGGCGATCAGGCTGACCTCGGGCGGCCGGGCATGCGACGCGCGCCGGAACGGCACTTGCAGAAACCAGCCGCCGCCCGTCCCGCCGGGTTTCAAACCGAGGCTGGTGAATTGCGCGGCGACATATTGGGCGGCGACGGCGTGGCCGCGCGATCCGGTGTCGCGGCCTTCCAGTTCGTCGCTGGCGAGGAACTGCACATGGCCGTGGATGCGGTCCGCCGCTTGCCGATCAAAGGCTGCTTGGTCCACCGCCGGGGCGGTGGCAGCGACCAGCAGCAGCGACAGCGCCGCCGCGGCCAAACGGCGGAGCAGAATCATACCCCGGCGCGGGCCCGCAGCGCTCGTTCCCACGCCAGCGCATGGGTGGTGATCGTATCGATGTCGGCGAAGCGCGGTTGCCACCCCAGCGTCTCGACCAGCCGGCGGTTCGACGCGACCAGCCGCGGCGGATCCCCGGCGCGGCGCGGCTTGATCTCGCGCGGCACCGGCTGGCCGGCCACCCGGTCGAGCGCATCGAGCACCTCGAGTACCGACAGGCCCTGGCCGTAGCCGCAGTTGAGGACGAGGTTCTGGCCCGGCTGCTCGATCAGCGCCAGGAGCGCGGCGACATGGGCGTCGGCCAGGTCGCTGACATGGACATAGTCGCGCACGCAGCTGCCGTCGGGGGTCGGGTAATCGGTGCCGAATACATCGACATGGTCGCGCGTGCCCGCCGCCGCCTCGACCGCCACCTTGATTAAATGGGTCGAGCCCTTGCCGATCTGCCCGGCGCGCAGGTCGGGGTCAGCCCCGGCAACGTTGAAGTAGCGCAATGCGGCGTAGTTGAGGGGGGTGGCTGCGGCGGTGTCGGCGAGCATCCGCTCGGTCATCAGCTTCGATGCGCCGTAGGGGTTGATCGGCAGCTTGGGGTCGTCCTCGTCGATTGGCACCTGCTCGGGCTCGCCATACACCGCGGCGGTCGAGGAAAAAACGATGTGCGGTACTCTGGCCGCGACCGCGGCCGAGATCAGGGCGTGGCTGGCGAGCGTGTTGTTGGCATAATATTCGAGCGGTTTCTCGACCGATTCTGGAACCACGATCGAGCCCGCGAAGTGGAGGATCGCGCCGATCTTCTGCTCGCCGAGGATGCGGTCGACGAGCGCCCGATCGGCGATCGAACCTTCGAAGAACGGGACGTCGTTTGGCACAACGTCGCGGGTCCCGTTCGAAAGATCGTCGATCACCACCACCGGCCAGCCGCCATCGCGCAGCGCCAACACGGCGTGGCTGCCGATATAGCCGGCGCCGCCGGTCACGAGCACAGAGAGCTTGGTCATCGGGGCGGGTGGCTAGCGGATCGAGCGAAGCCGCGCCAGCGCTCCCGCATCATCAGCCCGCGCTGTCCGGCTATGGCCTTTGCGCTCGCCTTGAGCCAAATGCGCGGACATGCACGCGGTCGCCCTCAATGCGTTTGACGCCGCAGCCATACTGATCGTCGTCACCGCGGCGCTGGCCTTTTTGAACCATCGGGTGTTCGGCCTGCCGTCGTCCGTCGCGATGACGCTCATGGGCGCAGTGGCTTCCCTGCTTATCATCGCCATCGACCATCTGCTCCCGGCCAGCAATCTGTCCAATATGGTCGCCGGCTTCCTATCCGGTATCGACTTCGAAACGACGCTGATGAACGGCATGTTGTCCTTCCTGCTGTTCGCCGGCGCGCTCCACGTGGACTGGGGAGATTTGCAGCGCGGGCGCTGGGGAATCCTGATCCTGAGCACGGTCGGGGTGTTGATTTCGACCCTGATCGTCGGCACCGGCTTCTACTTCCTGACGCGGGCGTTCGGCCTGAACATTTCGCCCATGCTGTGCTTCGTGTTCGGTGCCTTGATCAGCCCGACCGACCCGGTCGCGGTCATGGGCGTCCTCAAGCGCACGGCATGTCCGCCCACCCTGCAGGCCACCGTCGCCGGCGAAAGCCTGTTTAACGATGGCGTTGGCGTCGTCGTCTTTGCCATCCTGCTCGCCGCGGCGATGGGCAACGAACATTTCTCCGTGGCGAGCGCGGCTCAATCCTTTGCGATCGAAGCGGGCGGCGGGGTGTTGCTCGGCTTGGCGGTCGGCTGGCTCGGCTTCTGGGCGATGCGCAGCATTGACGAGTATAATGTCGAGCTGATGATAACCCTGGCCGTGGTCATGGGCGGTTATGCCCTCGGCCGCTGGCTGCATGTCAGCGGGCCGGTCGCCATGGCCGTGGCCGGCCTGTTGATCGGCAATGCCGGGGTCGATCTCGCCATGAGCGAAACCACGCGCGACCATGTGCTCAAGTTCTGGGCGCTGATCGACGAGTTGCTCAATGCGGTCCTGTTCCTGCTGATCGGCCTGGAACTGATTGCCATCTCGCCCGATCCAAGATTGATCGCTGTGGGAGCGATCGCGATCCCCCTGACGCTGTTCGCCCGCGCCTCGTCGGTCATCTTGCCGCTGTCCGTGATGCGATCCGCGGTGGCACTGGACGGTCCGGCCCTGCCGACGCTCCTGTGGGGCGGACTGCGTGGCGGGATCTCGGTCGCCCTCGCTTTGTCATTGCCGCGCGGCCCGGGGTCCACGATCATCCTCGCCGCAACCTACGTGGTTGTGCTGTTTTCCGTGATCGTCCAAGGGGGAAGCATCGCACGCCTGATCAAGCGTTATTCTCCGTGTCCGCCGGGCGCGGCGGAGAATGCGTAGCCATCGACGCAACCGCGAGCAGCCGGGAGAGCAGCGGGAACATGAATAAAGCGGGTTCGGAAGCCGCAAGGTTCATCGTCAGCGCATTTCAGTCGGTGTGGTCGCTTGAACTTCTATTGCTGTTGAAGCGGTCTACTGACCAACCGCTGTCGAGGGAAGAATTGGTCGCTGCACTCCGTGCGAGCGATTCGATTGTCTCTCAGAGTGTCGATGCGTTGGTGGTCGCGGGATTGGTGATCGAGGAAGGCGGCCAAGTGCGTTATGCTCCCGCCTCGGCCGACCTGGAAATGCGCGTCCAGGAAACCGAGGAATTCTATCGGGCGCGTCCAAACGCCGTGCGCCGTTTGATCGCGCTCGGAACGGCGGGGAGCTTGGCGGCATTCTCGGATGCCTTCAAGTTTGGGGGTGACAAGTGACCGATTGGTTCCCGACGGCGGTCTACACTTTGTGCTTCCTGACCAGCAGCGCGTGCTCCTTCCTGCTCGCGCGGAATTACGGCCGCACGCGCTCGCGCCTGCTGCTTTGGAGCGCGCTTTGCTTCCTGTTCCTGGGATTGAACAACCTCGCGGTGATCGTCGACCTTTTGCTGATTCCAGACATGAGCTTCAATCTGCTGCGGGTTGCGTTGTCGATCGCCGGAGTCTCTCTCCTCTTGTTCGGTCTTGTTTGGGAAGCGGAGGAGAATCGATGAACCTCTACGCATTCCTGTCCGGAGTGGCGACCATGGGCTTCGTCATCGCCGGCCTGTTCTTCCTGCGATTCTGGCGCCGGACCGGGGACAGCCTGTTTGCGGCCTTTGCCGCCGCGTTCTGGCTGCTGGGAGCGAACCAGGCCCTTCTCGTCCTGACCAATGTCACCATGGAAGAGCGAAGCTGGCTCTACCTTCTGCGTCTGGCCGCGTTTTGCCTCATCATCCTGACCGTCGGATTGAAGAACAAGCGGGCGTGAGTGCCCGCATCCGTTCGGAAGCGGGATTTGCGCGGAAGAGAATCGGGACTGCCCAACTCCTCGCCGCCGGGGCTTCCCACGCGAGTCCCGCCGCGATATCAGGCCGCGCTGATTCACTCCGTTCCCAAGAAGGTTTCATGGCCATCACGATTTCGAGCGCGTTCGACGCGGGCAACATCCGCGTCGTCAAAGTGGACGGCGACCAGGTCGACCTGGAGATCGTCAAGGATCACAAGTCCGACTTCTACCAATGGTTTCACTTCCGCCTCGCTGGCGCGGCCGGCCGCGAAGTCACGCTGCGCATCGTCAATTGCGGCGCCTCGGCTTACCCGCACGGCTGGCCGGATTACCGCGCCTGCCTGTCGATCGACCGCGAGGAATGGGTGCGGGTCGCCGGCACCAGCTACGCCGACGGCGTGCTGACGATGAAGCTGACGCCGCCGACCGATTGCGTATGGCTCGCATACTTCGCGCCTTACTCGATGGAGCGGCACCACGATCTGGTCACCGCCATCGCCGGGCAGGAGGGCGTCGGCTACGCGTCGCTCGGCAAGTCGCTGGATGGCCAGGACATCGACTGCCTGACCATCGGCGAGGGCGACCTCAAGGTCTGGCTCTACGCCCGCCAGCACCCCGGCGAGACCATGGCCGAATGGTGGATGGAAGGCGCGCTCGAGAAATTGTGCGACCCCGACGACCCGATCGCTCGGGTGTTGGGCCGCGAATGCACCTTCCGCGTCGTTCCCAACATGAACCCCGACGGGTCGCGCCGCGGCCACCTCCGGACCAACGCCGCCGGCGTCAACCTCAACCGCGAGTGGCATGCGCCGAGCGCCGACAAGAGCCCCGAAGTGCTGTGCGTCCGCAATGCGATGGACGAGAGCGGCGTCGATTTCGCGATGGACATCCACGGCGACGAGGCGATCCCGGCCAACTTCCTCGCCGGCTTCGAAGGCATTCCGTCGCTCACCGAGCGGCAGAGCAAGCTGTTCAAATTGTTCAGCGATACATTGGAGCGCCTTTCGCCCGACTTCCAGACCGCCAAAGGGTATGAAACTCCGCCTCCCGGACAGGCCAATATGTCGATGTCGACGACCCAGCTGGCGGAGCGCTACGGCTGCGTGTCGATGACGCTGGAAATGCCGTTCAAGGATAATTTCAACTTGCCGGACCCGGTCTATGGCTGGTCGCCGCAGCGCTCGAAATATCTCGCCGCGGCGTGCCTCGATGCGCTCCACGCGATCTTGCCGGAGCTCAAGGCCGAGATCAAAGGCGGGAAACGCAAGGCCGCCTGATGCCAACCCTGGTCCTCCTGCGGCACGGCCAATCCCAGTGGAACCTCGAAAACCGCTTCACCGGCTGGTGGGACGTCGACTTGAGCGAGCAGGGCGTCGCCGAGGCGCGGGCGGCAGGCAAATTGCTCAAGGACCGCGGTCTCGACTTCGACCGCTGCTTCACCAGCGTGCTGACGCGCGCGATCCGGACGCTCGACCTGGTGCTCGACGCGATGGACCGGATGTGGCTCCCGGTCGCCAAGGACTGGCACCTCAATGAACGCCACTATGGCGCGCTGACCGGCCACAACAAGGCGGAGATGATCGCCAAGGTCGGAGACGAGCAAGTGCAGGTCTGGCGGCGCTCGTTCGACATCGCCCCGCCGCCGCTGCCGGCCGGCAGCCCGTACGATGTTGCCGGCGACCGCCGCTATGCCGGGATCGATGTGCCGCGCGCCGAGAGCCTCAAGGACACCATTGCGCGGGCGCTGCCTTATTACGAAGCCGAGATCGCGCCAGCATTGCGCGCCGGCGAGCGGGTGATCGTTTCCGCCCACGGCAATTCGCTGCGGGCACTGGAAAAGCACCTGTCGGGCATCGGCGACGAGGCCATCGTCAGCCTCGAGATCCCGACCGGCGAGCCGATCGTTTTTGAGCTCGCCGACGATTTGACCGTCCGCGACCGTTATTATCTGGCTGAACGCGCTTAGGCTGCTGCAGCGGCAGCTTGAACGCCGCTCTCGCGGCTACGCTGCCGCTTTTTTCCGGTACATCGCCTCGTCGGCGCGATCCATGACCGCTTCCGCGTCATCGTCCGCGGCGATGATGCCGACGCCGATCGCCACGCTCAGCGGCAGCGGAGCGCCCTCGTGGCTGAATTCGCAGGCGGCGATGCGCTCAATCAGCCGAGTCGCGGTTTCGGCCGCGATCGCCTCGTCGGCGTGCTCGAGCAAGATGCCGAATTCGTCACCGCCTAGCCGCGCCACGCAGTCGCCGCTGCGCACCCCGCTGACCAGCATCTCGGAAACGCGGATCAGCGCTTCGTCGCCGGCGTGGTGGCCATGCTGGTCGTTGATTCCCTTGAGGCCGTCGATGTCGACGAACAGCATCGCCCCGTGGTCGCCGTAGCGCTTTACGCGAGCGATCAGCGCTTCCAATTGGCGCATGAAGCCGCGGCGGTTGGGCAGGCCGATCAGCGGGTCGAGATGGGCGAGTTGGTCGAGCTGCTGGACCTGGGACTCCAGCTTGGCGATCTCGTTGCGCAACCGCGCGATCTCGCTCATCAGCCCCTCGGTGCTGGAAATATCGTGAAGCGGATCTTCCATCATCGCCGCGTAATGCGAGTCCCCCGCCTCGACCATAGCGTGGATTCGCCGATCGGGAAATCCGTATCAATCAAGGACTAAGGCAAGGGGCGATTGCGCGCCTCCAATCATGTTCCTAAACGGCGCGACTTGCGTTCCTCTGGGCATCGGCCTTCGAACAACTTAGGAAGAATGATGAGCGAGCCGCCGGTCGGGATCATCATGGGTAGCCGCTCCGACTGGGAGACGATGCGCCACGCCGCCGAGACGCTCGAGGCGCTCGGGGTCGCGCATGAGGTCAAGATCGTTTCCGCCCATCGCACGCCCAAGCGCCTCGTGGATTATGCGGCGGCGGCCAAGGGGCGCGGGCTCAAGCTGATCATCGCCGGCGCCGGCGGCGCCGCGCATCTGCCCGGCATGACCGCGTCGATGACCCCATTGCCCGTGCTCGGGGTGCCGATCGAGACCGCGGCACTGAAGGGGATCGATAGCCTGCTGTCGATCGTCCAGATGCCCGCGGGCGTGCCGGTCGGGACCCTGGCGATCGGCAAAGCCGGGGCGATCAACGCCGCGCTGCTCGCTGCCGCGATCCTCGCCAATGGCGACGAGCAGCTTGCCGCGCGCCTCGATGCCTATCGCGAAGCCCAGACCGGCTCGGTCGCCGAATCCCCCGAATGATCGTCCCGCCGGGGTCTACCATCGGTATCGTCGGCGGCGGCCAGCTCGGCCGGATGCTGGCCATCGCCGCGGCGCAGCTCGGTTATCGCTGCCACGTCTTCGCGCCCGACCAGGCGCCGTGCGCGGCAGCGGTCGCCGCGCAGCACACGCGCGCCGCGTACGACGATGGCGAAGCGCTCGCCAGCTTCGCCGCGGCGGTCGATGTCGTCACTTATGAATTCGAGAATTTGCCGGTCGCTCAGCTTGCCGCGCTCGGGCCGAAGATGCGCCCGGGGACTCGATCGCTCGCCAGCGCGCAGGATCGGGCGATTGAAAAGGATTTTGTCGCCGGCGTCGGCGGGCGGGTGGCGCCATGGCGGACGGTCGATGACGCAAGCGACGTCGAGGCGGCAATCGCCGCGCTCGGTCTCCCGCTGGTGCTCAAGAGCCGGCGGTTCGGGTACGACGGCAAGGGCCAGGCCTGGGTTCGCGATGCCGCCGAAGCGCGCGCAGCCTGGGAATCGATCGGCGCGCCCACCGGAATTGCCGAAGCCGCGATCGACTATCTCGCCGAATTCTCGGTGCTGCTGGCGCGAACCGAGGACGGCGACAGCGCGGTGTGGGACAGCCCGCGCAACACCCACGAAAGCGGGATCCTGCGCCGGTCCGAGCTGCCTGCGGGCGATCCGATCGACAGCCAGGTCGAGCAAGCCAAAGCGATCGCCGTCGGCATCGCCGATGCGCTGGGGCATATCGGCGTGCTGGCCGTCGAATTCTTCGCCCTTGATCTATCGAATGGCGCCGATGGCCCGCTGGTCAACGAGATCGCGCCGCGGGTTCACAACAGCGGGCACTGGACGATCGAGGGTGCCGAGACCTCACAGTTCGAGCAGCACATCCGCGCGGTGTGCGGGCTTCCGCTGGGATCGACCAAGCGTACGGCAGCGCGCGTGTCGATGGAAAATCTGATCGGGAATGAAACCAACGACTGGGCTGCGCCGGTCGCCGAGCCGGGCGCCCACCTCCACCTCTACGGCAAGGGCGATCCCCGCCCCGGCCGCAAGATGGGCCACATCACCCGGCTGAGCGACTGACGCCTTCGATCACTTCGGCTCGACGACCTCGATCGGCAGGCCGAGCTTGTCGAGCTGCGGGCGGATCTTGGCGGCGTCGCCGACCACCACCCAGACGAAGCCCTTGGGGTCGATCGCCTGCCGCGCGGCGCGGTCGAGCGACGCAACGGTCTGCGCGCGGTAGCGGGCGGGCAGGCCCTCGTAATAATTGTCGGGGCGCCCGAGCAAATCGTTGCGCATCATCGCCTGGAGCAATGCCCCGGAGGTTTCGAACTCTCCCGGAAGCCCGTTGACGAGATTGGTGACATTGCCTTCGAGCTCGTCCTGGCTGACGCCCTTGGTCGACAGGAATTCGGCGATGTCGCCGTTGAGCGCGGCCAGCGATTCGCCGGTGCGATCCGACTGCACCGGCGCCGAGACCGTGTAAGCGACGGCGTTGGCGAGCTGGTTGGGATTGCCGCTGACGCCGTACGACCAGCCCTTGGTCTCGCGCAGGTCCATGTTGAGCCGCGACAGGAAGTCCCCGCCGAGGACCTGGTTGGCCGTGTACAGGGGAACCGTGTCGCCGCGCGGGTCGAGCGGCAGCAGCTGGCCGCCGGTGATGGTCGACTGCGGCGCGCCCGGGCGGTCGATCAGCAGGATGCGCTGGGCGGCCGGGCGCGGGGTCGGCGTTGGAAACGCCTTGACGCCCTTGGCGGCGGCGGCCGGCGTCCAGCTGCCGAAGCGGCTTTCCAGCGCCGCGCTGATCTCGGCCAGCGGCCGGTCCGAGACGATGAAGATCTTGAGGTTGTCGGGCCTCAGCCAGCGCTGCTGGAAGCCGACCAGATCGTCGCGGGTCAGCTTCGCCACCGCCTGCGGATCGCCCCCAGCAGGGGCGCCATAGGGATGGGCCGGACCGTAGATCGCCGCCGGCAGCACGCGTTGGCCGACGCGCGTCGGATCCTTCATCATCTGCGCGATGCCGGTCAGCGACTGAGTCCGGACACGGTCGAGATCGGTGGGGGCGAAGGCCGGGTGTTCGGCGACTTCGGCCAACAGGTCGAGCGACTGCGGCAGGTTGGGCGACAGCGCCGACAGCACGACATTGGTGCGATCGGACGAGTTGCCGGTCGAGATTTGGGCACCCAGGCGCTCTTCGGCTTCGGCCAGCTGCTGCGACGTGTAGCTGGCCGTGCCTTCGTCGAGCATCGCGGTGGTGACGCCGGCAAGACCGCGCTGGGTGGTGGGATCGGCGGCTGAGCCGGCGTCGAACGCCAGTGCGACCTGGGTCAGCGGCACCGCCGTGCGCTGCGCGTAAACCACCGGAATGCCGTTCGCCAAAGTCGCGTGGGTGATCGCCGGCCACTGGAGCGCCGACAGCTGGCCGAGCGGCGGCAGCGGGCGGGTCGGCTTGGCGGCAACCGCTTCCGCCTTCCCGGGCGGCGGAGCGGCGGCGACCGCCTTGGACTCGGCGTAGGCGTCGCGCTGGCCGGGCGACAAGGTGATTGTCAGCGGCGGGCGGCGCAGCCAGCGCTGCATCGCCGTGCGCACCGCGCCGGGCGTGATCGACGCGTAGGACGCCAGCGTCTTTTTGTAGAAATTGCTGTCGCCGGCGAACGTCTGCCCTTCGGCCAGCGAGTTGGCCTTGCCGCCGAAGTCGCCGACCTGCTCGAGGCTGTGGATGCGCGACGACACCTCGCTCATCACCGCGCGCTCGACTTCATCGGCGCTCGGTCCCTGGGCGATATAGTCGGCCATGATCTGGTCGAGCCGGCGCGACACCAGCGCCGGGTCGGTGCCCGGCTTGACCACCGCCGTCACCGAGAAGATCCCGGCCCGCTGCAGCGGGATCAGCTGCGCGCTGACCGCGACCGCCGTCTTCTCGTCGCGGACGAGGATCTTGTCGAGCCGCGAGCTCGCCAGGCCGCCAAGGACCGAGCCGCCGACATCGAGCGCCGCTAGCTGCCGGTCGAGCAGCCCGGGCACCGCCCAGTAGCGCTGGATGACGGTCGCCGCGACCTGGTCCTTGAGCGCCACCTGCCGCGCCGCCGCAAGCGTCGGGACATTGGCCATGGCCGGATGATTGACGGGGCCGCGCGGGATCGCGCCGAAATACTTCTGGACCAGCGGCCGCGCGCGGGCGGCGGTGACGTCGCCGGCGATCACCAGCACGGCATTGTTGGGGCCGTATTTGTCGCGGAACCATTGCTTGACGTCGGCCAGGCTGGCGGCATCGAGGTCGGCCATCGAGCCGATCGTGGTGTGGTGATACGGATGCCCCGCCGGGAACAGGTTCTCGAACAATGCATATTGGGCGAGCCCGCCCGGCCGGCTGTCGTTCTGGCGCTTCTCGTTCTGAACCACCGCGCGCTGATTGTTGAGCACTTCCGGAGTGATCGCGCCGAGCAGATGGCCCATGCGGTCCGATTCCATGAACAGCGCCCGCTCGAGCGCGCCGGTCGGTACGGTCTCGAAGTAATTGGTGCGGTCGTAGGAGGTGGTGCCGTTGGTGTCGGTCGCCCCGACCTGCTGGAGATATTTGAAATAGTCGCCCGGCAGATTCTCCGAGCCGTTGAACATCAGATGCTCGAACAGATGGGCGAAGCCGGTCTTGTGGGCGGGCTCGTCCTTGGACCCGACATTGTACCACACGCTGACCGCGACCACCGGCGCCTTATGGTCTTCGTGGACCAGCACGGTGAGGCCGTTGGCGAGCTTAAACACGCTGTGCGGGATCGTCACTTCCTTGACCAGCGACGGGATCGGCACCGAAACCGGAGGCGCGGCGGCGAACGACGGCGCGGCGAAAGCGGTGGCTGCGAGAAGCAAAGCAAGGCGGTTGCGCATGATCGGAGGATATCCCAAAAAAATTCGCTGGATGAACTGCTTAAGCCCGGCTTGAGCCGAGGCAACCAGAGACTGAAATCATCCGCCCATTTTTTCTACGAACGGCAGAATGTCAGCCGGCTGAACAGCACTAGCGACCAGGGATCGTCCTGGGCAAGGTCTGCTAGTTCGACGGCGCCAGCTTGGTGTTGAGGACCCAGCCGACATTGTCGTTCTCGTCCGCAACTTCCCACCACAAACCGTTCTTGTGACCCGTCGGATAGACGACCGCGCCAGGCGGCAGGGTGCGGATGACCCTGGCGCCGGCGGCCGCGCTGACGCGCATCGCCACCGGGGCTTGCGCGGTGAAGGTCTTGCCGGGCGAGGCCTCGGCGGTCCCGGCGGCGCCCGCCGTCACCAGCCCCAAATCCATGACCATCTTCGAATAGGCCTGGATGAACGCCAGCGTGACGATGCGGCCGATGTCGGTGCTGTCATAGCCGCCGCCGACCAGGCCGGCGGCGCCGCCGAAGAAGCCCAGGCCGCCACCGCCGCCGAAGCTCATGCTGTTCTTGGCGGCATAGCCGTCCTGCACGGCGATGGTCTCCGTGGTCCGGACATTGGTCAGCGACAGCACGGTGTTGGCTTCCATCTTGCGGGTCTTGATCCCGCCCGCCAGCGCGCCGAACCGTCCCCCGACCAGGCCGCCGATCCCGGCGCCGACCGCGCTTCCGCCAGAATCACGGTCCGCCGCCTGGATTTCCGCGACCAGCACGTAGTCGGCCGCCTTGATCTGCCCCTGCCCGACGTTCGAGCGGCGCTGGAGACCGAGGTCACCGCTGATATCGCGTTCGCGCTGGGCTGCGCTCAGGCCCGAGCCGCGATCGACCAAATTGAAGCACCCCGAGCGCTGGACCAGCACCTTCAACAGCTTTTGCGGCCCGGCCAGCTGGAACTGGGTCCAGCCCGACGGATCGTCGCCGTCCATCACCGACACCGTGCCCAGCTTGCGCACGCAATGCGGCACATCGTTCATCGTCGACTGCTGGAGCTGCTGCGCGCTCGACGGACCTGCCAGCCGCGGTGCCGCCGGCGCTTGCGCCGATGCCAGCAGCGCGGCCGAAGCGGCGAGCGCGCCGCAAACGCGTGTTTTATCGGAAAGCATATCGATTCCCCCGAGTCGGCTCCGTAACGAGGTAGCGCGAATCCATGATGCAGGGAACGCTCGGCAAACCCACTATCGCCGGGTCACAATGCTAGCTTTCCCAGATCTCACCCTCGGGCGCGCCGCGCTCGAGTTTGTCGGGCAGCGGGTCGCCGTTGGGCGTGAACTCCAGGCTCACCGAGTTGATGCAGTAGCGCTCGCCGGTCGGCGGCGGCCCGTCGGGAAAAACATGGCCCTGGTGCGCGCCGCAGCGGACGCAGACGATCTCGTCGCGGACCATGCCGTAGCTGGTGTCGCGAATATTGCGGAGATGGTCGTCCGAGAATGGCGAAGTGAAGCTTGGCCAGCCGGTACCGCTCTCGAACTTCTTGCCGCCATGGAACAGGGGCAGCCCGCACAGCCGGCAAGTGTACAGACCGACGCGCTTTTCATCGAGGAAGACGCCGCAGAACGGCGCTTCGGTGCCATGCTCGAGCAGCACATGGCGTTCCTCGTTGCTGAGGTCGGCCTCGAGGCCGCGCAGCTGCTCCTCGCTCGGCGGGGTCAGGTCGAACCGCAATATTGTCGCCTCAGTCATGGTTTCTCCGGAAAATCACGTTTGGCGGAAGTGCCGCTCAGCGCCTCACCGACCGGAAGGTCTCGCGGAGATCTTCGGTCAGCAGCTGCGGCTGTTCCCAGGCGGCGAAGTGCGTCCCCTTGTCGTGGCTCTTGTAGAAGACCAGGTGGGGATAAGCGGCGCGCGCCCAGCTCTCGGGTGCCTGGTAGATCTCGTATTTGAACGCGCTGACGCCGGTCGGCAGCGGCACGCCGCGTGGATCGAAGAAGCCGCCCTTGCCGTTGCGGCTTTCCCAATACAGTCGCCCCGAAGACACCGCGGTATTGGTCAGCCAGTAGAGCGTGACATTGTCGAGAATGTCATCCCGCGTCAGGCCTTCGCTCGCCCCGTCGAAAACGCGGGCGATCAGCTCATAGCTCTGGATGTCATGGTCGAGCATCCAGGCGGCGAGGCCGGTCGGCGAATCCGCGAGAGCATAAAGCGTCTGCGGCCGGTGGTTCATCTCGATCGCGTAGCCGAGCCCGTTGACATAGAATTCGGTCAACTGGTTCCAGGCGTGCTGCTCGTCGGGCGCAAGGTTGGGCGGCGGCGGGCCCGCGGGAAGCGCCTTGCTGATCGCTTCTGGAAGCGTCGCCGACATGTTGGTGTGGATCGCCAGCAATCCCGGCGGCTGCTGCAGTGCCATGACCTCGCTGATCGCATTGCCCCAGTCGCCGCCTTGGGCGACGTAGCGCGTGTAACCAAGCCGTTTCATCAGCACGTCCCAGGCGCGGCAAATGCGGGGCACATCCCAGCCGACCGCGGTCGGCTTGCCCGAAAAACCGTAGCCCGGGAGTGACGGGATAACGACGTCGAACGCGTCCGCCGCCGTCCCGCCGTGCGCGGTCGGATCGGTCAGCGGTCCGATGATCTTCAACTGCTCGATGATCGAACCAGGCCAGCCGTGAGTGATGATCATCGGCAGCGCGTTGGGGTGCTTCGACTTCACCTGGATGAAGTGGATATCCAGCCCATCGATGTTGGTTAGGAAATTGGGGTAGGAATTGATCTGCGCTTCGGCGCGGCGCCAATCGTGGTGGTTGGCCCAGTAATCGGCGAGCTTTTGCATCGTCGCCAGCCGCACGCCTTGCGTCGTGTCGTTGACGGTTTCGCGATCGGGCCATTTGGTCGCCTTGATGCGCCGCTTGAGGTCGGCGAGCTCGGCGTCCGACGCATGGTATTTGAACGGCCGGATCGACGTGTCGCCACTCGAATCACCCGTCGCGGCTGTCCCGATCACCGACGATTCCGCAACCGTCGCTGCCGACCCCGCCGAGTTCGTCGGCGAGAGCGTTTCCGTGCCCGATGCATGGGGTGATGTGCTTGCCGCGTGAGCGGAGCTCGCGGGGAGAATCGCCGCGATCGTTCCGACCAAGGTGGTGGCGAGAAAATGGCGCCTACCAATCAACGGAAGAATTCCGGACATGGTCAGCCTCCTGATTTGTGATTGCGGAATGACGCTCACATCACGCGGAAATCGGTCGCGGATAGTCTGGTGCGCAACGACACTGGCGGCCCGGCGGCGCCTCTGCGCCCGCCCGTGCGAGTCGGTCAAGTGGGCAGTGATTCCACGGTCCTTCAGCGGCCGCCAAGCGGGCGTTAGCGCTCCGAGGTTTCGTCCGCCGGGTAACGCGCGTTGACGATGCCCCACACGACGCAGAGGAAGAGTCCGGCCCAGGCCAGCCTGGAGTAAGGCGACTGGAAGCCGGTCAAGGCTATGGTCAAGACGCAGAAGAAACCGAGCACGTAGGCCCCTGGAGGTGATCCCTTCCCGGCTAGTTCGTAGGTCAGCCAGTCCCTGCTTCGGCTGGACCCCAGTTCCTCAGCGTTCTTGAACTGGTTGCGCCGTCCGCGGGTGAGCAGCAGCACCAGGGCCAGGCCGCAGACGATCATCGCCAGTCCGTTGGCCAACCCAACCGGCGCCTCGCTCCACGCACCCACCAGCGCAGCACATAAAGAGAGGACCACGATCGTCGGCGCCCGTTCCGAGAGCCCATCGAGGAATGCCGTTACCCGCACCAAATTGCCTATCGCCCGCGGGCCTGAGGTCCGCAATGGGTCGAAAGCGGACATTGGGCATTTGAAACTTGCCGCCGATCGAGCGGCTCCCCAAGGCCGACGGTATGACATTCATGATCGCCGTATTGATTCTAGGGGCCGTTGCCTCGCCCCCGCCGGACGAGGACCAGGAGAGGTCAAAGCCGATAGCTCCGGCGCTGGCCATCGATGCGCCCGGTCAGGACGACGAGCGGGCAAGAGCCGCTGGTCCTGCGCAATCGCAAGCCACCGCCGATGCGGATGAGGAGGAAGAGGGGGTCCGGCCTGACGACGCCATCGTCGTCACCGCTCGGCGGCTGGATACCGCGAGGACCCAGACCGATGCGGGGCTGGGAGCGACCGTTTACTCCCTGACCAACGAGACTATCGAGAACCGGCCCGGCGGAGAAACGGGAAGCATTTCACAAATCTTGACGCAGGCTCCAGGCGCAACCGTGTCCGTGAAAGGCCTGAACATTCGTGGGTCGCGCGCCAACCAGGTCCGCATCAACAACGTCATCGTTCCCGAAGCCATTGCCGATCCGGCCGATCATCTCAGCTCCCGGCTGGCGGAAACAACGCGCCTGATCACGGGCACTCTTCCCGCGCAGTTTGGCTTTGCCCCGGCGGGGGTGATCAGCGTCACGACCAAGAATGGCCTTTATCAGCACGGCGGCCAGGCCGAGCTTTTTGCTAGCAGCGACAGAATGCTGGAACCGGCGCTGGAGTGGGCGGGGTCGGCGAATGGGACAAGCCTGTTCGCGTCGGGCAGCCTGGAACGCGACCGCTCAAACGTTGCCGATGGGGAAGGTGCGGCAGCGCGCGACCGCAGGAACGAGATTGAGGGACTGGCCTTTGCCGATCACGTCGTCGGCGAGAATGACCGCGTTTCCTTGCTCGTTGGCGGCTCGCGCGAGCGCCACCGGATCGGGCAAACGACGATTGGTGCCGGCACCGAGCGCAGTAGCGATGGTTACGCCGTGGCAACCTATCTGCACAGTCAGGGCGGCCTCACCGTCCAGTCGTCGCTGTTTGTCGGCAGCGCATCGGATCAGTCGCTGTTCATTGTCCCCACCCACGAGCGCCATCGCTCGTTTGGTATCCAGGTTGATGCGAGCGATGCCGTGAGCACATCGCACACGTTGAGGTTCGGCCTTCTCGCCAGCCGTTCAACGGTCCGCGAGCTGGACCTCGCGAGCGAACGGTCGGTCACGGGCCGAACTTCGGCTGCGGTTTATGCTCAGGACGAATGGAAGATCGCGCCCACGCTCACATTCAATCCGGGCGCGCGAGTGGAATGGCTGCGCGGTGGATCGTCGGGAGCGACAGTCGAGCCTCGCGCCAGCCTGGTATGGGAAAACGGGAGCGGATTGACGGGTCACGTCGGCTATGCGCGCTACGCGTCAGCGGCTCCTCTGGGCGAGCAGGTTGCTGCAACGAAGCTGCCCGACGAGCGCGACGATTATCTCGATATGGGCATGCAGAAGCGCGCCGGGCCCTTCACCTTCGGGCTGGACGGCTACTGGCGCTCGGTACGCAACGACATCGCGGAACGCGAAGCCATCGGGTCGGCCGTGCCGGCGGCATTCGCGTTAAGGCGCGCTCGGATCAAGGGTGTGGAGTTCGCGGCGACATATTCCCACCGAGCCACGACCGCTTGGGCAAACCTGGCATTCGCAAGTGCCAAGGGAAGGTCGATCATCGGTGGTGAGGCGCTGTTCTCGCCGGACATTCTCTTCGCGTTATCACAGCGCTCGGTGCCGCTGGCAAGCGAACGGCCGGTGACTGCCTCGGGCGGGTTCACGCGCCGGCTGGGCAAGATCAGCCTATCGGGCGACTTGCTGGTGTCGAGCGGCGCAGTGCGGACATTGAATGCGGCGCGTCCGAACGGCGCGCGATACTCGCCTTATGCTGTGGTCGGGCTAGCGGCCGTTTATCACGCAAGGATTGCCGGTCGCTCGGCCGACCTCAGGTTCGACTTCACCAACCTCACCAACGCCCGATACTTCACGAGCAATGCAGCGAACCTTGAAGGCGGGTGGACCCGTCGCGAACGCGGGCGCGCGATCACAATCGGCATCGAGCAAGGGTTCTAGCGAATGACCGCAATGGGTCTAAGGCGGACACTGGCGCGATGAATTGAAGCGACGCTCAATTCCCCGGGATGTTCCCGTTGAGGATGTCGCCGAGCCCGAACTTCTTGCGCTTCTTGGGCGGCTGCCCGGGCTGGCCGGGCTGCCCCTGCTGCGCCGCCGCGCCGCCGTAACCGTCCATGCCGCCCATGCCGCGGATCAGCGAGGCGCTGGTCTTGAAGCGCACCTTGGCGGTCCAGATCGGCGCCTTGGGCTTTTCCGCGAAATCCACTTCGGGGCCGTAGCCGATCATCGTCAGCATTCCCGCCGGCGATGCGGCGGCGACTTCGGCCGGAAGCACGCACTCGCTGACCGTTGGCGCCAGCACCGCGCCGAGGCCGACCAGCCGGCGCACTTCGGACGGCGCCAGATAGTCCATGTTGGGGAACATCGCCGCGTTCCGGCCCGAGCTCCACATCACCACGTCGCCACCGCCCGACGACCCGAACATCGCCAGCGCATAGCCGGTCGCGCCCGGCGCCATCCGCCACACCAGCCGACTCGCGCCCGACGGCAATGCGCCCGCTTCGGCAAGGCCGAGCGCCGGCATGAAATCCTGCCCCGGAGCCAGCGAGAAGCCGATCGGCGGCGAATAATTGCCCTCGACCTGGTGCGCTCCGACCAGCGAGCCTTGCGCCGGCACCGCGCGCGAATCCTGCTTGTTCGGCCATTCGCCATAGCCCGGCGCGCTGCGCGGTCCCGGCCGCGACACGGCGTGCGCATAATTGGACATTGCCGCCATCCCCGGCGGGATCTGGCCCGCCGCGAGCTTGGAGAAATCGATCACCGTCGGCTGGCCCAGTCCGACATGCTCGCCGCAGCCCCAATAGATCAGCATCCGCCCCTGGGGCCGCTGATAGCCTTGGGGCATGCTCGTCGGCCGTTCCGGCGGCGGGGCAATCGGCGTCACCAGCGGCAGGCTCGGCCCCATCGCCAGGCCGGGCGGGATCAGATGCTCCGCGGCCGGAGCCGGCGCTTTCTGTTTCGACGCGAGCCGCAGCTCGAGCGTATGCGCGACCGACGAGCCGCCGCCCGACATCATGCCCATGATCTGGCCGATGTTGGGCCGCGCGCCCGGGGTCATGCCGGCGCCCAGCCCGCTCTGCGTCGCCGCGTCCATCCAGTAGGTCGCGATCGGCGGCGGCGGCGCATTCGTCGCTGGCCCCTTCGTCGCAGGCGCTGCCCCATAGGCCGCCGCTCCGCCGAGCATGGTCGTCGCGGCCAAGATGCTGATTCTGTTCATCGCAAACCCCCCGGGTTGATGTCCTACTATCCGCAATGCTCGCGCCGCCTGCAACCCTCTGCTAGCGCGCCGGCCAATGACCGACATAAACAAGATCCGAAACTTCAGCATCATCGCCCACATCGACCACGGCAAGTCGACGCTTGCCGACCGGCTGATCCAGGCGACCGGCGGGCTGACCACGCGCGAGATGACCGGCAATGCCCAGGTACTCGACAATATGGACATCGAGCGCGAGCGCGGGATCACGATCAAGGCGCAGACCGTGCGGCTCGAATGGCAGGCGGCCGACGGCGAGACCTACGAGCTCAATCTGATGGACACCCCCGGCCACGTCGATTTCGCCTACGAGGTCAGCCGCTCCCTCGCCGCGTGCGAGGGCGCGCTCCTCGTCGTCGATGCCGCGCAGGGCGTCGAAGCGCAAACCTTGGCCAACGTTTATCAAAGCATCGAGCACGACCATGAGATCGTGCCCGTCATCAACAAGGTCGACCTGCCGTCCGCCGACCCCGAGCGGGTCAAACAGGAGATCGAGGACATCATCGGCCTCGACGCCAGCCACGCGGTGCTCGCATCCGCCAAGACCGGGCTCGGCATCGAGCAAGTCCTCCAGGCGATCGTCGATGTCATCCCGCCGCCCAAGGGCGACGCCGCCGCGCCCTTGAAAGCGATGCTGGTCGACTCTTGGTACGATTCCTACCTCGGCGTGGTGATCCTCGTCCGCGTCATCGACGGCACCATCCGCAAGGGCGAACAGGTCAAGTTCATGGCCGCCGGCACCACGCATTTGGTCGACCGGGTCGGCTGCTTCCGCCCCAAGATCGAGCAATTGCAGGAGCTCGGCCCGGGCGAGATCGGCTTCATCACCGCCCAGATCAAGGAAGTCGCCGAGACCCGCGTCGGCGACACCATCACCGATGCCCGCCACCCTGCGAGTAAAGCGCTGCCCGGCTTCAAGCTGGTCCAGCCGGTGGTGTTCTGCGGCCTGTTCCCGGTCGACGCGGCGGAGTTCGAGAAGCTCCGCGACAGCCTTTACAAATTGCGCCTCAACGACGCCTCGTTCAGCTTCGAGATGGAGACCAGCGCGGCATTGGGCTTCGGCTTCCGCTGCGGCTTCCTCGGCCTGCTCCACCTCGAGATCATCCAGGAGCGCCTCACGAGAGAGTATGACCTCGACCTCATCACCACCGCGCCCTCGGTGGTTTACAAGATCCACCTCAGCCATTCGAAGACCGAGCCCGAGCAGATCATCGATCTCCACAACCCGGCCGACATGCCCGACATCAACCGCATCGAGAGCATCGAGGAGCCGTGGATCGAGGCGACCATCTACGTCCCCGACGAATATCTCGGCTCGGTCCTCAAGCTGTGCCAGGACCGCCGCGGCATCCAGAAGAATTTGACCTACGTCGGCCACGGCCAGAGCAGCCGCGCGCTCCTGACCTACGACCTGCCGCTCAACGAAGTGGTGTTCGACTTCTACGACCGCCTCAAATCGATCAGCCGCGGCTACGCCAGCTTCGACTACCACCAGATCGGCCACCGCGAGGGCGACCTGGTCAAGATGAGCATCCTGGTCAACGGCGAGCTGGTCGACGCGCTGAGCATGATCGTCCACCGCGCCAACGCGGAGGCCCGCGGACGCGGCATGTGCGAGCGGCTCAAGGAATTAATACCGCGTCATCTTTTCAAGATTCCGATTCAAGCCGCGATCGGTGGGAAAATCATCGCGAGAGAGACGATTGCAGCTCTTCGGAAGGATGTCACCGCCAAGTGCTATGGCGGCGACGCGACGCGGAAACGGAAGCTCTTGGAGAAACAAAAGGAAGGTAAGAAAAGGATGCGGGAATATGGGAGCGTCAGCATTCCGCAGGAAGCGTTTATTGCTGCGTTGAGGATGGGGGAAGAATGATCCCCAGCCACGCAGCACTCACCTTCATCAGTGCCCCGCACTGATGAAACTCGCGCTTTCCAGTCGCGCAGCTTCGACGGCGGCGGCTTGAGGACTGCATTGCGCGCGGCGACGTCGGCGACTTCGCTGGCGAGGCGCAGCGACCCGTGCGCCTTGGCGATGGCGAGGGCGCGATCGTAAGCGGCGTTGAAGCTCTCCGCGCCGGCGGACCTTTGCAGGTTGACGACCCCGTAGGCCGACATGCCCAGGGCATGGGCGGCGCGGCGCCGGGAGCCGGTGGCGGCCAGCGCGGCGATGAACCCGCGCTGCCTGTCGGGCGTCCAGCCGTTGACCCGCTCCACCGCGCGCGGGACGGGGGTGAAGTCGAGCAGGTCGCCGAGGTGGGAGAAGTCGCCGAGGCCGGCGATGCCGGTGATCCGGCAGCGGTCGCAGATCACGGGGATGGCGGAAGCGTCGATGTCAGAGTCGGTCATCCAGCAGTTTAAACCAGATAGGTTCGAAGTAGGAAAGCGGAATCTTCTGCTGGCTTAGGGCTAACTTGGCGCAGAAAATGGCGCTATCTCCGCAACATGGCGAAGCGGATGGATGAGGAAGCAGAAGCGGCACCCGACGATCTCGCCGCGCTCGCATTCCCCGCGGGGCTTCCGCCCGAGATATTCACGCCGGCCGGAATGCTCGGGCTGGCCGACGAGCTGTCGGTGATGATCGCCTTTGTCGACAAGGGCCTGCGCTACCGCTTCATGAACAAGGCGCTGGGCGAGTGGTTCGAGCGGCCGCGCTCGGAGATCATCGGCAAGACCGTCCGCGAGATCGCCGGGGAGGAGGCGTATCGCGAGCGCGAGCCGCTGATCCGGGCGGCGCTGGCCGGTGAGCGGCAATCCGTGAGCGCGACCTTCGATCATCCCACCCGGGGCGTGCTGGCGCTGGAGTCGCAATATATTCCGTGGCGCGACGCTGCGGGCCAGGTGCAGGGCTTCATCGGGCTGATGACCGACGTCACCGAGCAGCGCGCGGGGGAGCAGGCGCTGCGCGAGAGCGAGGCGCGGTTCCGGCGGATCGCGGACTCGGCGCCGGTCATGATGTGGGTCACGCGGCTCGACCGCAGCCGCGATTTCGTCAACGACGCTTATGCCGAGTTTCTCGGGATGCCGCGCGAGAAGGCGCGGCGCTACGACTGGCGCAAGATCATCCACCCGGACGATTCCGAGCGGCTGATCGGCGAGAGCCTGGCGGGCGAAGCGACCTTGCAGCCGTTCCCGCTCGAGGCCCGTTATCGCCGCCACGACGGCGAGTACCGCTGGCTGAGGAGTGTGTCGTCGCCGCGCTTCGGGGCCGATGGCGAGCTGGCCGGGTTCATCGGCGCCGCCAGCGACATCACGCTGGCCAAGGAGGCCGAGCTCGAACTGAAGGCGCAGGTCGAGGAGCGGACCGCCAAGCTGACCCGGAGCGAAGCCCAGTTCCGCGCGATCTTCGAGACGGTATTGGAGGTCTTGGTCCTGTTGGAGCCTGATGGGACAATTATCGAATTGAACCGGAAAGAGGCGGTGTGGCGCGACAAGGACCCGCGCCGCGCGCTTGGCGTCAAGATCTGGGAGGCACCGACGCTGCTCGCTTACCCGCAGCACATCCCGCTGATCAAGGACGCGGTGGCCAGGGCCGCGCGCGGCGAAAGCTTCAACCGGGAAGTGACGATGGAGCGCGAGGGTGTGCCGACCGCCTACCTCGATTACTCGATCCAGCCGGTCCGCGATGAGGCCGGCAAGATCATCTACCTGCTCGCCGAGGCGCGCGACATTACCGACCTGAAAGCGGCGCAGGAGCAACTTCGCCAGAGCCAGAAGATGGAGGCGCTCGGCCAGCTGACCGGCGGCATCGCGCACGACTTCAACAATTTGCTGACGGTGGTCGTCGGCGGGCTCGATATCGTCGCCAAACGCGCTGACGACCCCAAGCTCAAGCGCTACGCCGAGAACGCGCTGTCGGCGGCCGAGCGTGGCGCTCGGCTGACCGGCCAGCTGCTGGCCTTCAGCCGGGTCCAGCGGCTCGAGGTGCGGCCGACGCCGGTCGTGCCGATCATCGCCAACATGCGACCGCTCCTGCGCAACGTGCTCGGCCCCGGCATCGAGAAGCGCTTCGACCTCGACGAGGACGAGCTGCCGGTGATGGCCGACCCGACCCAACTCGAGGTCGCGGTGCTCAACCTCGCGATCAACGCCCGCGACGCGATGCCCGACGGCGGCATTCTCACCTTCCGGACGCGGCCGGTGAAAATCGAGCAGGACCCCGAACTCGAAGACGGCGACTATGTCGAGCTGTCGATCACCGACACCGGCGCCGGGATGGATGAGCAGGTCGCGGCCCGCGCGTTCGAACCGTTCTTCACCACCAAGGAGGTCGGCAAGGGGACCGGTCTCGGGTTGTCGATGGTCTATGGAATGGCGCGGCAATCGGGCGGCACCGCACGCATCATCAGCAAGCCCGGCGTCGGCACCACGGTCCAGCTGTTCTTCCGGCTGGCGGAGCAGAAAGCGGCAGCGGCCGATGCGGACGATCCCGACCACGACCACCCGGAGATCGATCCCAGGACCGCAACGGTGCTGGTAATCGACGACGACCCGGACGTGCGCGGGTTCATCGTCACCAGCCTGGAGGAGCAGGGCTATCGGGTGCGCGAAGCGAGCGACGGCCGCAAGGGCTTGAAGGCGATCGCCCAGGAGAAGCCCGACCTGGTGATCGTCGACTTCATCATGCCGGGACTATCGGGTGCAGAAGTCGCCAACCGCATTCTCGCCGAGCATCCCGAGCAAACGATCCTGTTCGTGTCCGGCTATAGCGAGACCGAGGCCGTGCGGCAGGTCGCGCCCAACGCGCCGCTGTTGACCAAGCCGTTCCGCGCCGAGGCGCTCGACAAAGCGGTACGCCGAGCACTTTCGGGAGGCTAAGTCGCTCCCGCGAGCCCGCGGCCGCTACGGCTTGTTCCGGGACAGCTTCTCGCCAGTCAAAACGACGATGAATGTCTCGTCGTCCACCTGATTCACAGCTTCGCCGCTATCCAGCACCATCCGACTGCGGGAAAAGGCACGCAGAAACGACCGCTGGAACTCAACCAGCGTCAGCTCGTCGCCGCGCTCATCCCGAACCGGGATGGCCCGGATCAGCTTTTTCAATCTTGCGCGCCCCAATGTGCGCGATTCGGCCGGCGCAATGTGTCGCTATGTACGAATAAAGCAAGTCCGCGAGCAACTTACCTAGTGTGAGCTTCCGCCGCTCCCGGCGGAAACCCTCAGCCGGCCATGCGCTTTTCGCGCAAGCCGACGACCATCTGGTTGGCGCGCTCGTAGGACAGGGGCCGGCCGAACAGATAGCCCTGGATGGTGTCGCAGCCGAGGTCGCGCATGCGCTCGAAATCCTCGGCGGTCTCGACGCCCTCGGCGGTCACCGACATGCGGAAGCTCTTGGCCAGCTGGACGATCGACTGGATGATGGCGACGTTCTCCGGCCGCGTGCCGGCTTCGCGGACGAAGCTGCCGTCGATCTTCAATTTGTGGAACACCGCCTTGTTCAAATAGCCGATCGACGAGTAGCCGGTGCCGAAATCGTCGAGCGCGATGCCGACGCCGAGCGCGCGCAGGCGCTTCAAGACATCCAGCGTGGTGCCGCTGTCGCCGAGGAAGATGCCCTCGGTGACCTCGAGCTCGATGCGGTTGCCGGGCACCTTGTGGCGGGCAAGCGCCTCGCTAACGGTGTTGGGAAGCCCCGCCAGAATGATCTGTTTGGGGCTAATGTTGAGCGCGACGGTGATCGGCTCGGGCCAGGTAGCGACCGCGCGGATGGCTTCCTCGATCACCCATTCGCCGATCACCGGCATCAGGCCAGCCTCCTCGGCGACCGGGATGAAGACGTTAGGCGGCACCAGCCCGCGTTCGGGGTGGTTCCAGCGGATCAGCGCCTCGAAGCCGGTCAGCTTCTGGTCCTTGGCGTTGACCAATGGCTGGAAGGCGAGGTGGAACTGCTTGGCCACAATCGCCTGGCGAATGTCGGTTTCGAGGCGAACCCGGTCCTCCTGTTCGGACTGGAGCTCGGACGAGAAGTAGCGGGCGATGCCGCGGCCGGCGCCCTTGGCTTCATACAGCGCGAGATCGGCCTTGAGGATCAAGTCGTCGACCGTGGCGCCGTCGATCGGGCCGAACGCGCAGCCGATCGAAACGCCGATGCGGATCTCGGTCTGGTCGATCATGTACGGCTCGGCGACCGCCTTGATGATGCGGTCGGCCATGCCTTCGATGTTGCGGCGGCTTTGCGCGTCGATCACGACGATCGCGAATTCGTCCCCGCCCATCCGGCCGACGTGGCCGTCGCCGCCGACCTCGTCGACCAGCCGCTTGGCGACCGCGCGCAGCACGGCGTCGCCCTTGGGGTGGCCGAAGGTGTCGTTGACCGGCT
>JBDTMX010000103.1:0-2375 GCA_039934055.1 Sphingomicrobium sp.
GCGCATGTTCGCCGACCAGCTCCTCGGCGCCCTCGATTCGGTCGCCATGCGGGCCAGTCAAATGGACGGTGCCGCGGCGGCGAAGTAAGGGCGTCGGCGTCCCCGGCCAGCCGGCGTCGAACATCGGCTTCGATGCAAAGCTCAGGCGGCGTGCCGGGCCGGCGCCAAGGCTCGCCTCCCAGAACGCGGCCGAGCGCCCGGTCGAATGACGGCCGCACAGGTCCTCGGCCTCGATCAGAATCACGCGCGCGCCGCCGGCCAGCCGCGCGCCGAGACTCGCGCCGGCGATCCCCCCGCCGACGATCAGCACGTCGCATTCGGTTGGATTGGTCGTGGACATGGTCATTTCGCCGTCTGGTTACGTTTTGGAAAGCCGCACCGTCTAGTGGTCGACGGATGATCAACGCCGGATTTACCCAATACTTTCCCGAGATGCTGTTGGGACTCCTGGCGATTCTGCTGGTGGTCGCGGCGGTTATCGACGTCCGCACCTTCACTATTTCTAATCGGCTCAATCTCGCCGTGGCGCTGCTCGCGCCGCTCTACTGGCTGTCGATCGCGCTGCCCCTGTGGCCCGATGCCGCGATCCAGATCGGCGTCGGCGCGGCAGTGTTCGCATTGCTCGCCGGCGCTTTTTATGCCGGCATGATGGGCGGCGGCGACGTCAAGCTGGCGGCCGCGCTGGCGCTGTGGTTCTCGCCCGCGTCGACGCTCAAATTCCTGGTGCTGATGTCGATCGCCGGCGGCCTGGTGACGCTGGCCGCGATCGGCATCCACCGCTTCCGCGGAAAAGTCGGCCGACCCGAAATTCCTTATGGCGTTGCAATCGCTTTTGGCGGTTTCGCCATTCTAACCCAACGGTTTCTTAACCAATTTGCCTGATGTGTGGAAACATAGACGGGGCCCTTTAGGGGAGGCGATCGCGCCATGAACGTGAAGAAAATTGCGCTGCTGTTTGGAGCGCTGGTCATTGCGGTGGTTACTGCGGTCATGGCCAAGAATATGTTTGTCGGGGCCGGAGCTGATCAAGCGTCGGCCGCGCCCGCGGTTCCCCTGGGACCCAAGGTGCTGGTGGCGCGCAAGGCGCTTCCAGTCGGCACCATCGTCGATGCCGAAAGCCTCGCCTACCAGCCGTGGCCCAAGGAGTTGATCCAGAGCGCTTATTATACCGAGGGCTCGCCTGACTCCGACATGACCAAGCTGCTTGGCACGGTCGTCCGCTATCAGGTCACTGCCGGCCAGCCACTGACTCATGGCGCTCTGGTCGGACCGAACGACCGCGGCTTCCTCGCCGCGGCCCTCGGCCCGGGCATGCGTGCCGTCACGGTCCCGGTGAACACCGCCAGCGGCGTCGCCGGCTTTGTCTTCCCGGGCGACCGCGTCGACATGGTGCTCACCCAGCAGGTCCAGGGCGGAGGCGAAGGCCCGCCGCTCAAGGTCTCGGAGACGATTGTGCGCAACATCCGCGTGCTCGCCACCGACCAGCGCATCGACAGCAAGGGCGACGACGGCAAGACCGAGGTCAAGACCTTCTCCAACGTGACGATCGAAGTCACACCGCGGATCGCCGAAAAGATCGCGGTCTCGCAAAGCATGGGCACGCTGACGCTGTCACTGCGCTCGATCGCCGACAACACCGCCGAGCTCGAGCGTGCGGTCGCGGCGGGTGAAGTCAAGCTTCCGCAGGGCACCAACCCGGCCGACGAGCGGCGCCTGCTGCTGGCGGTCGCCAATCGCCCGGCGGACACCAACACGACCTACACTACGGGTGGCGACGTCTCGCGCTTCCAGCGCCGGACCGTCCCTGCCCGTGCACCGTCGTCGTCTGATGGTGCTTCATCCTTCGCCAACGCCCAGCGCGGCGGGCCGGCGGGTGCAGCAGGAATGACCGCAGCCTACGTCGGCCCGGTCGTACGCGTCGCTCGTGGCAATACCATCACCGTCGTTCCGGTGGGAGCACACTAACATGACCAGTCGTACAAACACTCGCCGGGCTCGCCTCGGCACCGCCATGGCCGCGCTGGCCATCGGCCTCGGCACGGTCGCCGGATCCACTCCGGCGCTCGCCCAGCAGACCGCTGCGCGGCCGTCCGAGACGCTCAACCTGAGCCAGGGCACTGGCGCCATGGTCCGGCTTTCCTCGCCGATGAGCGACGTATTCGTCGCCAATGACGCGATCGCCGATGTTCAGGTGCGCTCGTCGACCCAGCTCTACGTGTTCGGCAAGGGCCACGGCGAAACCACGGTCTATGCGACCGGCCCCAACGGGCGGGTGGTCTATGCCGCCAACGTCCGCGTCGGCAACAACATCAGCTCGGTTGGCGAGATGCTCAACCTGGCGATGCCCGAAGCCAACATCCAGGCGACACCGATGA
>JBDTMX010000104.1:0-7083 GCA_039934055.1 Sphingomicrobium sp.
CGCTCGATATCGGGCGGGTGATGGCGGCGCTGCCGCATCGGTATCCGATGCTGCTTGTGGACCGTGTCGAAGCGCTCGAGCGCGACCGCTCGATCGTCGCCATCAAGGCGGTGACGATCAACGAAGGCTTTTTCCAGGGACACTTTCCCGGCCGGCCGATCATGCCGGGCGTGCTGATCATCGAGGCGCTGGCCCAGGCCGCGGGCGTGCTCGCGGTCGAATCGCTTGGCCTCGCTGGTACCAGGAAGCTGGTCTACTTCATGGCAATCGAGGGTGCGAAGTTCCGCGCCCCGGTCGAGCCCGGCGTACTCCTGCGGCTCGAAGTCGAGTTCGTCCAGAAGCGTACCACAGTCTGCAAGTTTTCCGGGCGCGCCCTGGTTGGCGACAAGGTTGTCGCCGAGGCTCAGTTCACGGCGATGATCGCGGACCCTCCAGCGGCCTGACCACCCGCCAGTTACCATCGCGCCGTTCAATCCGAAAGCTTCGCGCAAGGTCGCTGCTCGCCAGCATGTCCTGGGGCGCGAAGTCGGCCACGATCCGTCCTCCATCCGCAAGCAGCACCCGGTCGAACGAGCCGACGCGGTCGATGTCGTGGAGCGAGACGATTGCCGAACAGCCGGTGGCTCGAACCGTCTCACGCAGCAGGTCCAGCGTCTTCAGCACCCAATAAGGGTCGAGGTTCGACAGCGGTTCGTCGAGCAGCAGCAGGCGTGGAGACGGCGCCAAAGCCCGCGCCAGCAATACCCGGGATCGCTCGCCGGTCGAAAGCTGGTCGGCGGGCCGTTCGGCCAGGTCGCGCAGCTCCAGCAGGCCGAGGAGCCGCTCGATGCGGTCTGGGTCTGCTCTGGCCAGGCCCAGTGCAATGATATGGCGGGCGCGGATCGGCCAAGCGAGGTCGCGAGAGGCGGGCAGGAAAGTTAGCAGCTGGGGCCGCCGTGAAGGGACAGCGGTCACAACGTCCTCTCCGTCGACGGCCACGCTGCCGCTGCTGAGCTCGACGCCCGCGAGAGCTCGCAACAAGCTGGTCTTGCCGCTGCCGTTGGGGCCAATCAGCGCCACCAGCGATCCGGCGGCGAGGTCGAGGTCGGTCGGATGCAGGCGGCCGTCAATCGCCACTCCGCGCGCCTTGAGCAGTGACGTCATGACGTCAGCCGCCCCGTCATCCTCTGGCGCATGCCGACCACCAGCCAGATGAACAAAGGCGTGCCGACGACAGTGGTGACGATGCCGACGGGAACGATTCGGCCCGCTGGAGCTAAGCGAACGGAGAGGTCGGCGAGCACGACCAGAATGCCTCCGACGAGTGCTGCCGGGAGCAGTGCGCGACCGGGATGGCCGCCGGTCAGGCGCCGGGCGGCATAGGGCGCGATCAGCCCGACAAATCCTATTGCGCCGCAGACCGAGACGCAGGCCCCGACCGCGATCGCGCTCAAAGCGACGACCTCGACCGCGAGCCGCCGCGGCGGGTAGCCGAGCGACGCCGCGACATCCTCGCCCAGCGCCATCAAATCGAGCGCCTGGGACCGCCGCACCAGAATTGCGCAGGCGAGCGCGGCCGGGACCAGCGCCGCGGCCGCCTGGGGCAGGCTGCGGTCGACGAAGCTGCCCATCAGCCACTCGAAGCTGTCGTAGAAAGCGAACGGGGAGGGGGCGAGCGCGAGCAGCAGGCTGGTCGCCGCACCGGCCGCGAGCGCTATCGCAACGCCGGCGAGGAGCAGGGTGGCGGTGTCGCTGCGGCGGCCGGCGAGCAGGAGCAAGGCGGCGAGGGCCAGCCCCGCCCCGCCGGCTCCGAAGGCCGCCAAAGCCAGCGGATCGATGATCCCGAACCAGTAAGCGCCGACGACCGCGCCCAAAGCGGCGCCGCTGCTGCTGCCGGTGATGTCGGGCGAGGCGAGTGGGTTGGCAAACATCGCCTGCAGCGCAGCGCCGGTCATTCCGAGCACCGCGCCATAGCCGGCCGCAAGCAAGGTGCGCGGCAGGCGGATCTCGGTCAAAAGCAGCGAAGCAAGGCCGGGATCGGTGCGCCGCAGCTCGAGCAATGGCCCGAGCGGCGCCAGCAAGTGCAATGCGGCCAGCAGCGACAGCGCGGCGAGGAGGAGGGCGGTCGGCCGCGTCACAAGGCCGCTCGCAAGCGCTCGATCTCACCGATCATCAGCGGGCCCATGCAGGTCCAAGCCCGGCCATCGGTCGTCACCCGCTCGGATTTGACGTTGCGGACGATCGGATGGTCGAGCCAGCGCGTGCCGCTGGAGACCTGGGCGGCCCGGTACCGGCTCTGGACCAGCACAGCCGGGGGCCGAACCAGCAAGGTCTCCAGTGTGGCTCGCCCGCCGGGCAAAGTGCGCTGCTCAAGGCCGGCGAGGCGCAGCCACTGCGCGCCGATCGAGCCTGCCGCCAGCGACTGGCTGCCGCCCGACAGCCACAAAGTGTCTTTCGAAGATGCCGGCCGAGTTCGTTGTAAACTAGCCAGTTTCTCCAGCCACGGCGTCGCCCGACGGGGATCACCGAGCGCGCCGGCGACGGCGCGCAGGTTGGCGGCGACGTCCTGGAGCGAAGCGGGGGACGCCAACTCGACCGGGCGGATGTGCAGCCGGCGGGCGAGCAGCCGGGTCGCGCGGCCGCTGCCGCCCATCGTCAGCACCACGCTTGGCCGGCGAGCGAGGACGTCCTCGATCGACCCGCTATTGGCGGGAAAGCGCCGTGCCGACCGCCACAGCGGGGATTCGAGCGGGTCTTGGGACAGGAAGCTGACACCGGCGATCTCGTTGCGCCGAGCGAGCAGTAGCAGATACTCGTCTGTACACAGGTTCAACGAGGCGATTCTAGCGCCGATCAGCAAGGCGGATGCCAGCATAGAGGCTCCTCCCTTCGGTGCGGTAGCCGAACACGTCCTGGTAGCGCTGATCCAAGGCGTTGGCGGCACGGGCAAACAGCTCGACCCGGCTGCTCACCGCATAGGCGATCCGCGCACCCCCGAGCCAGTAGGAGTGGAGGTGGACAGTCTGGAACGGAAACGCGTCGAAATTCATGTCGTCATGCGTGCCGGTGTAGGCGATCGAAGCACCATAGCTCAGCCGCCGCCAAGCGCCGTCGAGCGCGACCGAGCCGCTATGCCTGGGGCGCCGCAACTCGCGCACTTGCGAGGAACCGATCGAACCCGGCTCGGTCGCCTTCAACCAGGAGTAATTGGTGGTCAGCCGGAGGGCTTCGCCCAGATCCCAGCCCAACTCGGCCTCGACGCCCGAGCGGCGGCTCTTGTCGCCGCGGTTGACGGTGCTCGACAGGAATGTGGACGGGTCGAAGACGTCGACGATCTCGTCCTTGAGACGCTGCCGGTAGGCGGTGAGCGACGCTTGCAAACGGGCATTGCGATAGCGGATTGATGCTTCGAACCCGCGTGAGCTTTCCGGTTTAAGCAACGGATTACCAACGAAACTTCCTGGAAAGAATCCATATAGGTCGAAAAAGGTCGGCTGGGCGATACCCTCGCCGTAGGAGGTTGCGAGCGAGACACCGCGGCCGAGGTTGGCAAGAACCGAAGCGCGCACGCTGGTCGCATCCTTGAAGCGGTTGAAGCGGTCGTGACGGAGCTCGACGTCGCCGATGACTGGCCCAGCCTTGGCCCGCCATTCGAAGGTCAGCGACTGGTGTTGCCGCGTGCGGTCCTGGCCGGTGAAGCCGCCGTAGACGGTATCGTGCGCCTTGAAGGTCTCATTTTCGTGATCGACCGCGCCGATCAGCTGATGATCGACGCCGCCGGTCGAAAAGCGATGCTCGAGCTGGCCGCTCAACGTCGTGCGGCCGCCGCTGGTCTGGTTGATCGGCGCGCCTTCGAAGAAATTATGCTTGGCCGAGCCCAGCCGGGATGCCGACAGATGACCGCTCCAAGCCGTGCTCGATGAGCCCATTTTGGCCCACGCTTGCCCGGCGACCAGCCGGTTGCTGCTCGTCAAATCCTGCGTCTTGGCGAAGGTCACGGGATCGTTGCCGTCGAACGCATTGCGCCCGGTGAGGGCAAAGCCGGACACGCCGAGTTCGACGATCGGCGAAATGCTCCAGCTGGCACGCAGCCGGCCCGACAGGTTGCGATAGCCGTCGCGGTCGCCGCCGCCGAAGATGTCGATCCCGCTGGCCCGCTGCCAGCCGGCGGCCAGCGCCATTTTGGCTTGTCCCGGTGCGGCCGACACCGAGGCGGTGGCGCGGCGGAAGCCGAACGAGCCGGATTCGGTCGCGGCCGAGAAGGAGCGGCCCTCGCCGGGATCGCCGCTGACCGCGATGACGCCGCCGATCGCTTCCGAGCCCCACAATGCCGACTGCGGCCCGCGCACGACCTCGATCCGCGATGCCAGGTCGGCGTTGAGCAGCTCGAACCGCGGCGCATTGCCGGCAGCGGGATCGTTGGCCCGAATGCCGTCGATGAACAGCAGGGTATGATAGGCCTCGGCGCCGCGAATCCGCACTTCGGCCAGCGATCCGGCCGGCCCCGACATCGCCACCGCCGTCGATGGCACCAGCCGCAGCAAGGCGGGGACCAGCGGCTCGCCCAGCCGCTTGATGCGCTTGTCATCGATGATGGTGACGCTGGCGGCGCTGTCGGTGATCGGCTCGGGAGCACGCGCGGCGGTAACGACAATTTCGCTGGGTTCGAGGGTTATGTGGTCCATGGCTCATCCCTGTTTGACTGACGAACATGCCGTCACAGAGGGATGCGCGCCTCTCCTCGAGGCTCGGCCCACGTTCCATCGGCTGGTCCCGGCCGGGGAAACGAACGACGGACCAGGGCAAGTGTCTGACTGGGAGCGGCTTTTGGCCTCTCCTCACAGTTGCGGGCACAGCGCCGGTTTCAAACCGACTTCCTTCTTGGCCAGCGGCCGTAACCGCCGGACCTCGGTCCGATTACCGGGCTAAGGGGGGGGCCCGCAGCTTGTCAAGTTGGCCCACTTTCGCTAGTGGCGCGCGACACCCTGGCGGCTGGTCGGAAACCAGCGGCCCATATTTTCAGGAACATACCTATGAAGTCCGGCACCCACCCCGATTATCACATGATCACCGTCCAGCTGACCAATGGCACGAGCTACGCCACGCGCTCCACCTGGGGCAAGGAAGGCGACACCCTTCACCTCGACATCGATCCCTCGGTCCATCCGGCGTGGACCGGCGGCAAGTCGAGCATGCTCGACACCGGCGGCCAGGTCGCCCGCTTCAACAAGCGCTTTGGCGGACTGACGCTCGGCAAGAAGTGACCCGCGCCGTCGCGCCAGGGGCTCGGCGAGGACGGCATCCAGCCGGCAGTCGACCGCGACGGACCGCGACGCGCACGGCTGTCCTGAGCCTGGCCCCGCAGCTCGAAACCGAGCGGCTGACGCTGCGCCATTTCCACGCCAGCGACCTCGATGCGTTCGCCGAGACCATGGCCAACCCCGATGTCGTGCGTCACATCGGCGGCGAGCCCAACGACCGCGAAGATGCGTGGCGCAAGATGCTCACCGGGGCCGGTTTCTGGTCGCTGATCGGAATCGGCATGTGGGCGGTCGAACGGCGCTCGGATCGCCGCCTGATCGGTCATGTCGGCCTGTTCGAATTCCAGCGCGACATGCGGCCGAGTATTGCCGGCGAACCCGAGATGGGCTGGGTGTTCAATCCCCGGGCGCACGGGCAGGGCTACGCCACCGAAGCGTGCCAGGCGGCGCTCGCTTGGTTCGACCGGACCCAGCCACCGGCGTCGATCCCGGCGATCATTGCGATCAAGAATGCGTCGTCGATGCGGCTGGCCGAGCGGCTCGGCTTCGTGCGCCAGCCCGACGCCACCTACCGCGACGAGCTGATCGCTGTGTTCCGCCGGCCGCGGCAGCGCGGCTGACGCCTACCAGCCGCCGCCGCCGCCGCCGCCGCCACCGCCGCCCGATGACCCACCACCGCCCGAGCCGCTGCTCGATCCTGGCGCCGTGGACGCGGAACTGACGGTGCTGGCCAGTGACGAGCCAACCGCATTCACGAACCCGCCGGTATTGCTCCACGGGCTATTGCTGCCTGCATACCAGGCGAAACCCTGTTGGCCTTGCGCTGCGGCTTGGGCGAGGACCGACTGGAAACGGTCGGCCCAGTGGTTCTCGACCCCGAGCGCGATCGCATAGGGCAAATAGCGTTCGAACAGCTCGGGCGTGTCCTTGGGCGGGGTCATGCGGTCGAGGCGTTCGCCTTCGGTTATCGACAGATATTGGCGGAAACCGGCGATGTGATCGAGCACAAGGCGGCCTGCACGGGTCGGCGCCGCGATCCAGAAGAAGGCCGAAATGACCAGCGGCAGGCCGAGCAGGGGGAAGGCGAGGGGCGCCAACCAGCCTGACGCGAACGCCGCCGCGATTACCGGGAAGCCAACCACAGCGGCGACTGCGCCGGAGACCATGATGCCGATGATGACCAGGCATTTGCCGGCCGCCCGCATCTCCTGCACCAGCAGCAATAGCAGCACGGTGACGATGATCGCGCCGAGCGCGACCAGAACTATGGTCACCTCGAGTACGCCGGTCGCCGCCACTACCGCCGCCGCTGTCAGCCACAGCGCGGCCAGGAACAGCGCCACTCCGGCCAGCGCCCAGCCCCAGTTGCGCAGGAACAGCTTGCCGTCGAAGCGTTTGGTAAAGGCATCGTCCAAGGCTTTCTTGGCGGCGGCGAACTCGACATGGTTCTTCTGCTCCATGACGATCGATTCGCCGGGCCCGATGAGCTTGTGCAGCGCGGCCTCCTCCTCGTCCGGAAGCGGGGCCGGGCCGACCGTGCGCTCGAGCCGGGTCCGGTCCTTGGCCAGCCAACCGCCGTCTTCCTCGACCATACGGACATGGCCGCGGACGCCCATGTCAACGAGGGCCGCCGCGAAGCCGCGATTGTCGGAGCCCATCTTCCAGACGTAGCGCATGGCGGCAGGGCTGAGGTCGTCCGGCGGCGCGAAGATCGGCACCACGGTACCGGGGCGCGGATTGCGGCCGGCGCGCTGCCACGCGATATAATAGAAAGCGACGAGGCCTACGAGCGCGAGGGCGCCGGCGATCAGCGGGCCATAATCGGTCAGCCACCAGCGGGCGC
>JBDTMX010000105.1:0-11210 GCA_039934055.1 Sphingomicrobium sp.
TCGCGATCACCCAGTCGCCGACCCGGCTGCGGGTGCTGTCGCCGAAATTGACGTACGGCAGGTTGGAGCCCTCGATCTTGAGCAGCGCGAGGTCTGAGGTCTGATCGCGGCCGACGATCCGCGCGGTATATTCCTTGCGGTTGGTCAGCGTGACGGTGACGGTATCGACGGTGCCGGTGCCGGTCGCGCCGGTAATCAGATGGTTGTTGGTGACGACGTAGCCGTCGGGCGAAACGATGAAGCCGGACCCGAGCGATTCGGCCTCACGAGTGCGCGGAGCGACCCCCGGCGGGGCAGCGCCGCCCTGTGGGCCGGCCCCGCCCTGCGGCGTGTCGGGCCCGCCGAAGCGGCGGAAGAATTCCTCGAACGGATCGGCCTGGGTGCGCACCGGGACGCGTTGCTTGGTCGAGATGTTGACCACCGCCGGCTGCAGCCTCGCGGCGAGATCGGCGAACGACAGCGGTGCGCCGGGGCGCGGCGCCATCGCCGACGGGGCATTCTGGGCGACCTGCGCGCCGACTGGGCCGCTGGCGATCGAGAATGCAGTTCCCCCCAGCAGCAGGGCCATTGCGACCCCATAGGCATAGCGCACTTTTCCGGACTCCTTCGAACTCATCGATACTCCATAACTTGGTCTGAGGATGCAAAGTTAATGTGGACGGCTTGTTTAATCAAAAGGGCCTTAATCCGCATTGGCCTTAATGCCGATTGAACAAGCCTTCTCAGTGCCCACGTCCAGAGAATTCCTTCAAATAGTCGTTCTGCGGCGACAGAATGATGGTCGAGGGCGCGGGCCGGTCGCTGGGATCGCCGATGAAGGTCCGCTGGTAGCTCTGCATCGCCCGGTAGAAATCGTAGAAGGCGGGGTCTTTGCCGAAGCTCGCGGCGTAGGTCTTGGCTGCCTGGGCGTCGGCCTCCGCGCGGATGATCTGGGCTTTCTTGGCCGCTTCGGCGCGGATCGAGCGAGCTTCCTGCTCGCGCGCGTTGCGCATCCGCTCGTAGGCGCTGTCGAGCGGCGTTCCGTCGGGCAGGTCGGCGCGCTTGATGCGGACGTCGATGATCTCGGCGCCATATTGCCGCGCGACGCGGTCAAGCCCGGCGCGGACATTCTCCATCACGCCCTCGCGCTCCGGCGACAGCAGGGAAGCGAACGGCCGCTTGCCGAGCTCGTTGCGGAGCTCCGAGCCGAGAATCGGCTGCAGCGCCTGGCTCACCCGTCCTTCGCTGCGCGCGCGGATGTACATCCTGAGCGGGTCGACGATGCGGTAGCGGGCGAAGGCGTCGACCTCGAGCCGCAGCTGGTCGGTCGACAGCACCTGCTGCCGGTCCATATCGACATCGAGCACGCGCTTGTCGATCCACACGACGCTTTCGGCGAACGGCAGGCGCCACGAGATGCCCGCACCGTGCCCGCCAATCGGGTGGTTGGCTTCATAGCGGTTGAGAATCCGCACCGGCTTGCCGAACCGGACGATCACCGCCTGCTTGGTCTCCGGCACGATCGGGAAGCTGCCGAGCAGGATGAACAGCAGCACCAAAGCGGCGATCCCGGTCAGCAGCGGGCGGCGGCGGGCCAGCTCGATCATTGCGCCGGCTCCTGCGCCGGCTGCGACTTCTCGACCTGCGGCAGGGGCAGGTAGGGCATCACGCCGGGCGCTTCGATGATCGTCTTGTCGACCCGTCGCAGGACCTCTTCCATCGTCTCGTAATACATGCGCCGCCGGGTGACCTCGGGCGCCAGCTTGTACTGCTCGTAGACTTTGTCGAACGCTCCGGCTTCGCCCGCGGCCTTGAAGGTCAGCTGCTGCGCATAGGCATTGGCCTGGCTGACATATCTCTGCGCGTCCTGCTGGGCGGCACTGACCTCCTTGAAGGCGGCGTTGACGGCTTCCGGCGGGTCGGCGCGCTTGATCGCCACGCCCTGGATCAGGACTCCGGCCTTGTAGTGATCGAGAATGCGCTGCACCTCTTCCATCACTTCCGTTTCGATGATTCCGCGCTTGTCGCCCATCGCGTCCCTCAAGGTGACGCGCGCGATCACCGCCCGCATCGCACTTTCCGTAACCTGCTTGATGGCCTCCTGCGGATCCGCCAGTTCGAACATGAAAAGGTCGGGATCGCGAATGTTCCAGCGCACCGAATAGTCGATGTTGATGATATTCTGGTCTCCGGTCAGCATCATCGCATCCGGCTGCGTAGGCAAATTCTCCACCCGGATATTTTCGACGTCGATCTTGCGCACCCGATCGATAGGCGACGGCAAGGTCATGCTGACCCCCGGTCCAAGCGTGTGGCTGTACCGGCCGAAGCGAGTGACGACGCCGCGCTGTTCGGGGGCGATGCTGTGCACAGTCGTCAGTAGCAGCCACAGGGTTACGAGGGCGAGCAACGCCCACAGAACAATCGAGCGGTCGGGCCGTCCCGGAAAGCCGCTGCCATCGCCGCCGAAGCGGGCCCGGCTGCGGCGGATGAAATCCTCGAACGAGGCGACATTGCCCGATGGCGGCGGCGAGCGCCGGCCGCGCTTGGGAGGCTCGCCCCACGGACCGCCGCTGCCGCCGTCCGACGGCGGTTCGTTGCCGTCGCCACCACTGCTCGGGCCCCACGGTCCCTTGGTGTCGCTGAATAGGCCGCGAGCGCGTGCGCCCAGCCCCGCAAAGATGCTCATCGCCTTACTATAGGTGGCGTCACGTCCGAAAAACAGTGGCAAGCGCACGGTTACTTCCTATGTCGCCCGCGATGGCCGACCCGCAAGACCCGCTGAGCAGCCTCGACGCGTTCCCCGACGCGCCAAGGATCCGGTCGCGCAAGCTGGTCGGCACGATCGCCTCGCTGGTGGTCGATGCGACGGGCCTCGACGAGTCCCAGCGCAAGGCGCTCGAGCGCGACCTGCGGGCCGCGGCGCTCGCACTGCCCGGCGTCAAGCAGGCGCGGGTCGCGCTGACCGCTTCCCAGCCGGGCCGCAAGCTGATCGCGATCGCCAGCGGCAAGGGCGGCGTCGGCAAGTCGACGGTGGCCGCCAATCTCGCCATCGCGCTTGCCCGCGCCGGCAAGAAAGTCGGGCTGATCGACGCCGACATCTACGGACCGTCGCAGCCCACACTGCTCGGCAGCAGCGAAAAGCCGACCGCGAAGGGCGACCGGCTGATCCCCGTCGCCGCGCACGGGCTGCATTTCCTCTCGCTCGGGCAATTGGTCTCCGCCGGCCATGCGCTGGCGTGGCGCGGGCCGATGGCGACGGGAGCCTTAAGCCGGCTGATCGACGCCGATTGGGGCGACGTTGAATATCTGCTGGTCGACATGCCGCCGGGCACCGGCGACGTCCAGCTGTCGCTGATCCAGAAGGCGATCCCGACCGGAGCACTGATCGTCTCGACCCCTCAGGACCTGTCGCTGATCGACGCGACCCGCGCCATCGACCTGTTCAACAAGACCAAGGTGCCGGTGCTGGGGATCGTCGAGAACATGGCCGGCTACGTCTGCCCGCACTGCGGCGAGACCTCCGACCCGTTCGGGAGCGGCGGCGCAGAAGCTGCCGCGGCAGAACTCGGCATTGCCTTTCTCGGGCGGCTGCCGCTGTCGGGCGAGCTTCGCGCAGCCTCCGACGCGGGCACGCCGCCGGCCGCCGGCGACGGCCCGCACGCCGCGGCGTTCGCCGCCCTTGCCGACAAATTGCTGGCCGCGCTGGATATTGCCGCCGCCTGACGCATTGAGGTCCCGAACAGGAGATTTGCCATGCCGCTGACCCGCGACGAGGACATCGCCGAGCTACTGGCCGGCGCCCGCACCATCGCCATGGTCGGCGCTTCTGACCGGCCCGACCGGCCCTCTTACGGCGTGATGAAATTCCTCCAGTCGCACGGCTATCGCGTGCTGCCGGTCAACCCGCAGATCACCGGCGAGCATCTCCAAGGCGAATTCGTGTGGCGCGAGCTGTCTCAGATCGGCGAGCCGATCGACATCGTCGACATCTTCCGCCGCCCGGACGCTGCCGGCGAAGCGGTCGACCAGGCGATCGCGGTTGGCGCCAAGGCGGTGTGGCTGCAATTGGGCATCGTCAACGAGGAAGCAGCCGAACGGGCCGAGGCGGCCGGGCTCAAGGTGGTGATGGATCACTGCATCAAGATCGAAATCCTGCGGCTTCGCGTCGAAAGACTCAAAAACTCAATCGCTTGACACGAAAAGGCAATCGGCACAGCCTTCTACCACGGCTCGCCGCCAATCTGGCGCGGCGGCGGGGGATGAGTGCTGAATCAACACTTTAGGGGGCCCGTAATCATGAAATCTCTTTTCCGAGTCGCGTTGGTATCGGGAGCGGCGCTGACCGCTCTGACGCCGGCGCTCGCAACGCATAGCTGGGGCGGCTACCATTGGGCCGGCAACGGCACGAACCTGACTCTGATGGTCAACAAGGCCATCACGTCGCAGTGGACCACCTCGGTCGGAGATGCGATTTCCGACTGGAACGCCTCGAACGAGCTGACGCTCAATCAACAGAACTCTTCGGCCAACACCAAGAAGTGCAGCGCGATCTCCGGGCAGATCCTCGTTTGCAATGCCGCCTACGGCCAGCGCGGCTGGCTCGGCATCGCTTCGATCTGGCTGACCAACGGACACATCAGCCAGGCGACGACCAAGCTCAACGACAGCTATTTCAATTCGGGCACCTACAACACAGCAGCTTGGCGAGCGCTGGTCGCCTGCCAGGAGATCGGCCACGACTTCGGCCTCGACCACCAGGACGAGACGTTCAACAACGTCAATCTCGGGACCTGCATGGATTACACCAATGCGCCCGACGGCGGGATCGTCGGCGGGTTCAACTACGGGCCGTCCAACCGCCACCCCAACAAGCACGACTATGACGAGCTCAACATCATCTACAATCACGATGATGGGTTCTCGACGACGTCGCCGCAGACCAATTTCGGCATCCGCCAGGTCGGCAAGGCGGTTCCGCAAGAGCTCAGCAAGGAATCCGGTGACAGCCCGTCCGAATGGGGCCGCGCGGTCCACAGCGACGCACAGGGACGGCCCGATGTGTTCAAACGCACGCTCGCTCCGGGGCACAGCGTGCTGACCCACGTGTTCTGGGCGATCGGCGAAGGGCCGAGCCGCTAAGGCTAAGCCGCGCCGACCGTCATTTCCTGGACCAGCACGGTCGGCGCGTCGACGCCGCGGCGAAACTCGAGGTCCGAGCCCGGCTCGAGCGTGGCGAACATGTCGACGAGGTTCGAGGCGATGGTGATTTCGGCGACCGGCTCGGCGATCGCGCCGTCGCGGACCATGAACCCCGCGGCCCCACGGCTGTAATCGCCGGTCACCCGGTTGACCCCCTGGCCGATCAGCTCGGTCACCAGCAGCGCCTCGGGGAAGTCAGCAAGCAATTGCTCGCGGCTGCGGGCTCCGGCGTCGAGATACATGTTGCTCGGCCCCGCGCCGGGGGCGCCGCCGCTCCCACGCGCCGCGTGACCGGTCGGGCGGATACCGAGTTGGCGCGCCGATGCGCTGTCGGCGAACCAGGTCCGGAGGATTCCGTCGGCGACGAGGTCAATTGGGCCAACTGCCAGCCCCTCGCCGTCGAACGGCCGCGACCGGAGCCCGCGCAAACGCAGCGGATCGTCGCGGATCGTCACTCCGCGCGCGAACAATTTCTCGCCCATTCGTCCCTGCAGGAAGCTTTCCTTGCGCGCGACCGACCCGCCGCTGATCGCCGCGGCGAAATGGCCGAGCAAGGTCGCGGCGACCCGCGGGTCGAACAGCACCGGCATCCGGCCCGGCCTGGGACGGGTCGAATCGAGCCGGGCGACGGCACGCGTCCCGGCCAGCCGACCGATAACATCGGCCGGGTCGAGGTCGTCGAGGTGGCGCGCGCTGTGCCACGCATGGTCGCGCTGCATGCCCGTTCCTTCGCCGGCGATAACTCCGGCCGAGCAGCTGTAGCCGGTTGCGCGATAGGCGCCGGCGAACCCCGCAGAGGTTGCCAGCGCGAGGGTCGAGGCCGACGCGCCCGCCGAGCCGCCGCTGGAATTGGTCACTCCGGGAACGGCCAGCGCGGCCTGCTCGGCGGCCAGCGCTCGCGCGTGCAGCACCGCCGGATCGGGGTCCTGCCCGTCGTCGGCGTCGAGCGACGGCAGCTCGCCGCGGTGCAGCATCTCGGCCGGCGCAAGACCGGCATACTCGTCCTCGGGCGCCTCGGCCGCCATCGCCATCGCCCGCTCGACCAGCGCGGCCAGCGCCTCGTCCGCGAGATCCGACGAGGCGACGGTCGCCGAGCGCTGGCCGAGGAACAGCCTGAGACCGATCTCTTCGCCTTCGGAGCGGTTGACCTGCTCGAGCTCGCCGAGGCGCACCTGGACGCTGCTTGAGCGTTCGCCGACATAGATCGCGTCGGCGGCATCGGCGCCGGCGGCGGTGGCGCGTTCGACGAGGGATTGCGCCGCCTCGCGGGCTTGATCGACACTGAGCATCGCGTGAGCGCCTAGCGGCTGGAAAGCCCGACCGCCAGCATGCCGAGGAACACCAGCAGGCCGCAGGTGCGGTTGGAGCGGAACAGCTGGAGCGCGCCTTCGCCGTCGCGAGGGTCGGCGCGTAACGCCTGGTTGGCGAGGTGGAGGGCGGCCGGCAGCAGCGCGAGCAGCGCCAGCCAGTCCGGCCGCACCGACCAGATCGCCGCGCCCCACAGGATAATCGCCAGCGCGTAGAAGATGCCGACGCCGAGGGCTGCGCTTTGGCCGAGCCGCCGGGCGCTCGACTTGACCCCGACCAGCGCGTCGTCCTCCCTGTCCTGAATCGCGTAGAGCGTGTCGTAGCCGATCACCCAAGCGACGCTGCCGGCGTAAAGCCACAGTGCCGGCGCTTCGAGATTGCCCGTCACTGCCGGCCAGCCGACCAATGCACCCCACGAGAAGACCAGTCCGAGCCACGCCTGCGGCCACCAGGTAATCCGCTTCATGAACGGGTAAGCGGCAACCAGAACGAGGCTGGCGAGCGCGATCGCCTGCGCCGTGCGGTTGAATTGGAGCAGGACGATGAGTCCAATGCTGCACAGCAGGATCGTCAGAGCCCACGCAGCGGACAGCGACACCCGGCCGCTGGCAAGTGGGCGCAACCGGGTGCGCTCGACTCGTCCGTCCAGTTCGCGGTCGACGATGTCATTGTAGACGCAGCCCGCGCTGCGCATCGCGAACGCGCCCAAAGCGAGCCACAGGAACAGGTCCCAGCGCCCGTCGACTCCGGCCAACGCGACGCTCCACGCGCCCGGCCAGTAGAGCAGCCAGCTGCCGATCGGCCGGTCCAGCCGCATCAGCGACGCGAACGGCCGCAGGCGCGGTGGCAGCGCGCCGATCAACCCGCGCCGCTCGCTGTCGGGGACGATGTCGGTGGTTGCGGTCACTTCCCTACCCTAGCCGTTCGGTTCGAGCGAAGTCGAGAACGACCCTCGACGACGCTCGGGGCGAACGGATATGGGCGCTTATGCCAGCCACGCCCGCCTGGCCGCCGAAAAGCCTGCCGCGCCTGTTCGTCCGGCAAGCGCTGGGCGCCGGCGCGCGCGTCGATCTCGACACAGGACAGGCCAATTACCTCGGCAATGTGCTCCGGATGAAGGAGGGCGCCCAACTGCTCGTGTTCGACGGCGCGAGCGGCGAGTGGCTGGCGCGCATTGCCGAGGCGGGCAAGAAACGCATGTCGCTCACCGTCGAGCGCCGCACCCGCGAACCCGAAACCATCCCCGACGTGTGGCTGGCGTTCGCTCCGGTCAAGCGGGCGCGGATCGACTGGCTGGTCGAGAAGGCGACCGAGCTCGGCGCCGCGCGGCTGATCCCGGTCACGACCCAGCGCACGGTGGTCGAGCGCCTCAACCTCGAGCGCTTGCAAGCCCACATTATCGAGGCGGCGGAACAGTGCGGCCGGACACGGCTGCCCGATCTCGCTGCGCCGCTGCCGCTCGGGCGCTTCCTCGAGCAGCGGGACGCGACTCGAACGCTCTATTTCGCGGACGAGAATGGCGGCGAGCCGGCGGCGAGCGGGTTCAAGCCGGGAAGCACGGTGATCCTGATCGGCCCCGAAGGCGGCTTCACCGACGACGAGCGGGCGTCGATCCGCGCCGCGCCCAACGCGGTCCCGATTTCACTCGGACCGCGTATCCTGCGCGCCGAAACCGCTGCGCTGGCCGCGCTGGCGGCATATATGACGGTCGCCGGGGACTGGCGCTGAAGGGAACCGCAGCGCTTGCGATCCATTACTTGAGCAGCAGTTGGAGGACCGCACCATGGACAAGCCGCTCGTCGAAGTCGAAACATTGGTCGAGGCTCCCGTTTCGGCCGTGTGGGATGCGCTGACCGCGCGAAAGTCGGCGATGTTCATGGGCGCCGACGTCGAGACCGACTGGGGCGTGGGCTCGCCGATCGGCTTCACCGGTGAGTTCCAGGGCAAGGCATTCAAGGATCATGGCGAAATCCGCGACATCGAGGAGCGCCGTCATCTCGCCTTCACCCACTACAGCCCGACGTCGGGCAAGCCCGACATTCCCGACAGCTATAACCTCGTCGACGTCCGGCTCGAGCCCCTCGGCGAACGCACCCGGGTCAAGCTGAGCCAGACGCCGCTCGGCGACGAGCGGCCGGACGACAAGACCGTCGACGCCTTCCGCCGCAATTGGGAAGTGATGCTCGGCGGCCTCAAGACCGCCGCCGCACAACGGTCGCTGGCGCAAGGATAGTCCCCAAGCGGAATAGCTGGCGTCGCCTGTGGCACGCGGCTACGGGCGCGGGCCATGACCCAACGCACCGACCAGGACAGCTCCAACGACCGGCCGATCGAGAGCCGCGACGATCTGTTGTCGGTGTTCATCGACGGCGAAAAGCCACGCGACAATTGGCGCATCGGCACCGAACACGAGAAGTTTGTTTACCGCTGCGACGACCACCACGCGCCGTCGTGGGAGGAGCCCGGCGGAATCCGCGACCTGCTGCTCGGCCTCACGGAGTTCGGCTGGCGGCCGATCGAGGAGAATGGAAGGATCATCGCTCTCGCCGGTCCCGACGGCACCGTCAGCCTCGAGCCCGCCGGCCAGTTCGAACTGTCAGGCGCGGCGCTGTTGAACCTCCACGAGACGTGTAGCGAGGCGGCGCGGCACCTCGAGCAGTGCAAGGCGGTCGGCGAGCGGCTGGGACTCGGCTTCCTCGGGCTCGGGATGTGGCCCGACAAAACCCGCGCCGAGCTGCCGATCATGCCCAAGGGCCGCTACGCAATCATGCTCCGCCACATGCCGCGGGTCGGCAATCTCGGCCTCGACATGATGCTCCGGACCTGCACCATCCAGGTCAACCTCGACTATGCGTCCGAGGCCGACATGGTGAAGAAGTTCCGCGTCGGCCTCGCGCTTCAACCGGTCGCAACGGCGCTGTTCGCCAACTCGCCGCTGACCGAGGGCAAGCCCAACGGCTACAAGAGCTTTCGCAGCCACATCTGGGAGGACACCGACCCGCACCGCACCGGCATGCTGCCGTTCGTGTTCGAAGACGGCTTCGGCTACGAGCGCTACTGCGATTATGCGCTCGACGTGCCGATGTACTTCGTGTTCCGCGACGGCAAATATATCGACGTCGCCGGCGAAAGCTTCCGCGATTTTCTCGACGGGAAATTGCCGCAGCTGCCGGGCGAGAAGCCGCGGCTGAGCGATTTCACCGACCATTTGTCGACCGCCTTCCCCGAAGTGCGCCTCAAGAGCTTTCTCGAGATGCGCGGCGCAGACGGCGGGCGTTGGGACCGGATCTGCGCACTTCCGGCTTTGTGGGTTGGCCTGCTCTACGCCGACGAGGCGCTCGATGCCGCCTGGGACCGGGTCAAGCACTGGACCATCGCCGAGCGCGAGCAGCTCCGCCATGACGTCCCCAAGCTCGCGCTTGAGGCCCAGTTGCCTGGCGGCGGAACCGTCCACGACCTCGCCCGCGAAGTGATCGAGATCGCGTCATTGGGCCTGACCCGCCGCGCTGTGCTCAACGCGGCCGGCGACAATGAAGGCGGGTTTCTCGACCCGTTGCGCGAGGTCGTCGCAAGCGGCATGACTCCGGCCGATCGCCTGCTCAACAAATATCACGGCGAGTGGGGCGGTGACGTCAGCCGAATCTATGAGGAAACGAACTTCTGATGGACATTCCGACGCGCCAGCTACGTTACCTGTACCCGGAGATCGAGCCCTACAAGTCGGGCCACCTCGAGGTCGGCGACGGGCATAGCGTTTACTGGGAGCTGTGCGGCAATCCGTCGGGCAAGCCGGTGGTCTTTTTACATGGCGGCCCGGGCGGCGGCGCCAACCCCAATCACCGGCGCCAGTTCGACCCGGAGCGCTACAACATCCTGGTGTTCGACCAGCGCGGCTGCGGCCGCTCGACCCCGCACGCGAGCCTCGAGGCCAACACCACCTGGCATCTGGTCGACGACATCGAGCGGCTGCGCGAACTGGTCGGAGTCGACAAATGGATGGTGTTCGGCGGGTCGTGGGGCTCAACCCTGTCGCTGGCCTATGCCCAGACCCACCCCGAGCGCGTGACCGAGTTGGTGCTGCGCGGCATCTTCCTGTTCGACCAGTATGAGCTCGACTGGCTCTACAAGGATGGAGCGAGCTCGATCTATCCGGACAAATGGGACGAGTTCATCACGCCGATCCCGCAAGCCGAACGCGGCGACCTTGTCGAAGCCTACCGCAAGCGTCTGACCGGCGAGGATCGCGACGAGCGGCTCCGCGTCGCCAAGGCGTGGAGCAAGTGGGAAGGCGAAACCGTCACCTTGCTCCCCCACCCCGAGGTGATCGAGGAGTTCACCGAGCCCGACAAGGCGATCGCCGTCGCCCGGATCGAGAACCATTACATGCACCACCGGGGCTGGTTCGAGGACGGGCAGCTGCTGCGCGATGCGGGCAAGCTCAAGGGCATCCCGGGCGTGATCGTCCAGGGCCGCCACGACTGCTGCACTCCGCCCAAGGCAGCCTGGGCGCTGCACAAGGTGTGGCCCGAGGCGGAGCTCAACATCATCCCCGACGGCGGCCATCTGTATAACGAGCCCGGCGTGCTCGACGGCCTCATCCGCGCCACGGACAAATTCGCGGGGCGCTAGAATATCGACTCTGCGCTTTTGATCGGCGCCCTCGTATCGCTGTAATCGAACGGCCACATCGCGGGCAAATCGTTTGCACGGACTCGCCCTCC
>JBDTMX010000106.1:0-26823 GCA_039934055.1 Sphingomicrobium sp.
TGAGCGAAGGCCAGGAGGTCAAGGTCAAGCTGCTCGAGGTCGACAGCCGCGGCAAGGTCCGCCTGTCGATGCGCGTCGTCGACCAGGAAACCGGCGCCGAGCTCGAGGACACCCGCCCGCCGAGAGAGCCGCGCGAGGGCGGTGACCGTGGGCCCCGCGGCGATCGCGATCGCGGCCCGCGCCGTGATGGTGGCGGCGACCGCGGCCGTGGACCGCGTCGCGAAGGCGGCGGCGGTGGCCGTGGTCGTGACGACCGTGGTCCCCGTGGTAATGGCGGCGGCGATCGCGGCCCCCGCCGCGAGCGCTCGGAAGGCGGCAATGCCGAGGGCCCAGCCCCCGAATTCGCCCCCGCGTTCCTCAACAACACCAGCGACGACTAATCTTCGTCGGCGACCTTTAAAGAAAAGCCCCGCCGCGAGCGATCGCGGCGGGGGTTTTCTGATGTCCGTCTGAGGATTGGGGGTGGTCGAACTGATCAGAATCGGACGGGCGGAATGTCCGAGTTCGACCGAAAGCGGACATTGTGTAAGCACCCATTCACTCGTCCCACTTGGGTGCTAAATGCCTTCATTTCGAGTGGGTGGAATCTCGTTCTCGTTTCAGTTGGGTTTCCAACAGCTCGATGCGGGCTGACAGTTGCCTGGTCGAACGCGCGACTGCGCGCCGCCAGCTCGCTTCTTGCACCTGCTCCTGCTCGCGGTGCCGAGATGCGAGGAGGGCGCGCCGGAGCGGCGAGGCGATCTCGGCGAGCGCATCGAGATCGTCCTTGCCGTACAAGCTACCATCGGGGCGCGGGCCGAGAAGCAGCCAACCGCGAATGGTGCCAAATGGGCAGCGGAGCGCCATGCGCACGGGGAAGCGGCGGTCGAGGATATTTTGGTCGAACAAGCCTTCTGAATCCGGCTGCCATTGCCGCGCCCACAACTTGGACTAGGGCTGCGTTGAGACTCACTAACCTCCGGAGCTTTCCTCGAGCGCGCTGATTGCTTCGTGGAGTTTAGCACCGATCTCAGCGCGCATGTTCGAAGCATCAACAATCTCAAGCGCCTCGGTCAAAAGCGCGAGTACCCGCACGGTGTTTTGATCGCCTGTCGGGCCGTTCGAGCCCTGAACGGCTGATTCTGCCGACATTCCAAATCCCCGAGCAATGGGGCTCGACAACATCCGTGCTGGCGATGCCTACTTTCGTCGGTCTGAATAGCATAATGCTCCTGCAGTCTACATGACCGGTGGGGCCGTCCCAGAAAAGTACGCATCGAGCGCGGCTCGCGCTTTGCTGTTGAGCTTGATCAGGGAAACCCGTCCATCCAGGGGGTTAGCCATTCGAATGACCAGCTCCTCCTCTTCGAGAAACTTGAGCCAGCGAAGCGCTGTCGTCGACGGGACGGCCGAGAGGCTAGTCAACCCCGTCACTGTGTGACGCGCGCCCGACTGCTCGGTGACATAGAGCGCAAGCAGCATATCCCATGCCGCCTCTCCGAACATGGCACTGTTGAAGTACCGCCGACGGCGCGTTCGGCTCACAAATGTCTGGCGGGCGGCCTCAACCAGAAACGTGCGATCCAGATTGCTGGCCATTGGGACATTCGCCTGAGCCATCCTTGTCATCTCTTGGCCGCGATCGTCCTCCAATCCCATGATCACATTCAGGAGATGAGCGGCGGCTTGAAGCTCACGATCACTCAGGGTGATCGTCTTGGGAGTATCCTCAGCCTCATCATCCCCCTCGCCGTCCGCAGCGTCAATCATGAGCAAACTCTTCGCGGAAGCGCTTCGTAGCTCGACAGCCCCCAACAGCGCCCGCTCATCCTTTTGCGGACCTCCGCACCTGGGCCCGAGGTGACGTGTCTCCGCGAGAGTTACGCGCCCTTTCCACCAACGCCTTCAGTTTCTTTTTCTCAGCGTCCGAGGCCTTTGGGCCATAGAGCGCCAATAGCTCCTCCGGCGTCTTGAAACGCCGAACACTGGGCGTTGTCCAAGGCTTCTTTGTCGATTGCGCCACAAATCCTCTCCCGCCTTACGGGGTCATCAGATTCGGCTTTTGCCGGTTAGCTCAGGATGGGAGCGGTGTCACTATCGCTCGAGCAGATCACCACCGACAGTGGCAAATTACGGTCAGACGCTTGTTCGGAGAGCGCCGCTCCCAATTAGCAAGGGCGGACGCGCCGAGCCGCACCCGCCCTTGTTGATTCGGACCGCTGATGAATCGCATTTGCCAGCCAAAATTCTACATCGCAACCACATTGAAAGCGCGGCGTTGCACCTTGATGGCGGGGATTCCGGTAGGCGCGGGAGCAGCTAGCGGAATGCCTAGGTTTTGAACAGCGTTTGGGAGGGGCTCTCTTGTGATGACTGACGGGGTCGACACGGCGATCGAACAGCTCACACAAGGCCAGATTGAGTGCCTGGTGCTCGTCAATCAGCACCTGACATCGAAGGAAATTGGGCCGCGGCTAGGCATCTCGCCGCACACCGTCGATCAGCGGATCCGCGGCGCGCTTAGGATCCTGGGCATGAAACGGAGAGCTCACGCAGCACAGCTCGTCGCCTCCCGCTTCACGACCACCGCAATGTTTCAGTGGCAGCCGGCCCGCACCGAGCCTTTTGTTGAATACCAGGTCCGACCGTTCTCCACTCAGCGAAGAGAGCCCTTTCCTCTCCCATTCGCGACCGGACATCATCCGCGCAACGAGATGAGCATTTCACTTCGACTGCTCTGGATTGTGGGTATTGCGTCTGGATCAGCTTTCTCCGTGGGATGCTACCTGGCGGGACTGGAAAGCCTGGTTCGGCTTCTCCGAGTCAGTTGAGATTGCCGAACGGCCAAGCGGGAATTCGACCAGCCTTCGCGTCGCGTTTGCCGAACTGGCCAGGCGGCGAGCCTCTAAGACACATTGGCGACGGTCTGTGGGTCACACAATTGCGAAGATCGCCTGCGGCGATTCCTGATGTCCGAATTCGACCCATTGCGGACATTCGCGGGTCGTTTCAAGAAGCACTCATGAAGCGCCTCGTCGCCGTAGCTGCATTACTCATGGCAGGTTGTTCGGCGGGCAAGCCACCCGAGAATGTCGTTGCTGGAATCGAGCGGCGACTCTCGCAAGACCCCTGCTTGCGCAACCTCAACTCGCTACGACGTACCTATTACTTCAGGATGCGCGGAGGGAAAATCGACCGGAACCTAATCGGTGTCGACATCATGGAGGCGGGACATCGCGGGCTGCCGGCGGGCCGCTTTATCGAGGCTGAGGCGGAAGACATTTTGGATGACAGTCAATACTTCGGGGCGCAGGCAACTTACGTGGTGAGCACTGGCCAGCTGGATATTTGGGCCTGCGGGATGAACTTCGGAGGCATACGCCACGCCCCGCGCTTCTAGTGTCCGCTTTCCACCCATTCCGGACATTAGGCTCCACAGTTTGAACTCTTGAATGAGCATGCTCGCGTTCCGCATTGCAGATCTCGGACGGCTTTAGTTCAACTCGTCACGGGCGCCGGCGCGGTTCAGACGAAGGCCCGTCGATCTGTGGCCAACCATCGCGCCAAGTGATCTGGTCGATCATCATGACCCGCCGCGTGTAGATCTCGTCACTCGGTAAGGTTCGCGGCCGGCGCGCATCGACTGCGTGATAGACAATCCAGTCCTGGCCACGCACATCGGTGACGATCGAATTGTGACCCGGAGCGACCCAGTGTCCGCGCGCCGCGCGGATCACACTGGTGGACGCTCCGGTCGCCCGGGCAAGCGTTTCGAACGGTCCAGTAGGGCTCCGTGAGCGTGCGACCATGACCGCGTAATGCGCGTTCTTCCCGCAGCAATTATCCCCCGAGTAGAACAGATAATAAAAACCACCGTGCAAGGTTACCCAACTACCTTCGACCAGTTCCTGGTAGCGCGCCGGATCGCTCTTGATCACCGGCACCAAATCAGTCGGCGCGCTGCCCGCTGCGAACGACATGAAGTCCGGCCCAAGCTCCTGCACCTTGATCGGCTGGAAGCCCGAGCCCCAGTAGAGCAAATGCTTGCCGGTCGCCGGATCGTCGAACGCCATCGGGTCGATGTTGACGAAGCCGTCGCCGCATCGGAGTGGCTTGCCCATGTCGACGAACGGCCCCAGCGGACCGCCCGCCGTCGCCACCCCCAGGCACAGGCCGCGCTTGTCGTCGGTCAGCGCCGCATCGGGCTTGGCCGAATAATACATGTAATAGGTGTCGCCATGGCGCGAAACGTGCGGCGCCCAGAAATCCTGGGTCTTCGCCGCCCAATTGGGTTTGGCCGGCAACGCATCGCCGAGCTGCCGCCACGTCACCAGGTCGGACGACCGCGCCAGCTGGATGTTGATCCATTTGTCGCCCGCCTTGGTCTGCGTCGCATAGGCATAATAGAAGCCGTCGGGCGCCTTGATCACGGCGGGGTCGGGGAAGTCCGCGTCGATCACCGGGTTGGCGTAGGTCGCCGGGCCAGTGAGCGTCGCGCAGCCCGAAAGCGCAAACGTCGCTAGGGCGATCAGTTTAAGCGGCGCGGTCTGCATTCCAACCGCCATAAGCGGTGATCCCCCGTCCCGGAAGGGCTTCTCATCCCCCATGGGCGCACCTATCGCCCGCGGAGATGACCGATTCCAGCCCGCTCTCCTTCAAAGTCGATGCCGCCGAGACCGGCGAGGGCGCGCACTTCGTCGTTCGCGGTTCCGACGGTAGCACTGGGATCTACACCATCGGCGGCCGCGACCAGCAGCACGCGGCGGATTTCTTCGCGGCTTTGGCGCGGGATTTCGGCACAGGCTTGCCGCACATCAGGGCCGGCGCGGCCGAATATCCGTCGAGCGCGACCCACTGGACTCCGCTGCTGACCGAGAACATCGCGCCGACCATCCTGTGCGGCTACGGCGACCCGGCGGTGCTCAAGACCGAAAATGGGTATACCCTCGTCGCGACGTCCAACGACGCACCCGACGCGTTCCCGATCCTCCACTCGGACGACCTCGAGCATTGGCGGCATAGCGGCTTCGCCTTTCCCGACGGGCACCAGCCGGCGTGGACCGCGAAGGGCCGCCACGTCGCCGATTTCTGGGCGCCCGAGATGGCCCGCGTCGGCGACGAATATTGGCTGTGCTTCACCGCCCGCCAGGCGTCGAACGCGCTTGCCATCGGCTTGGCCAAGAGCGCCAGCCTGGACGGCCCGTGGCGCGATATCGGCCGACCGCTGCTGACCGGCAATCCGGTCAACACCACCGGGCAGGCCAACGGCTTGCTCAGCGGCGGAGTGATCGACGCGCACATCTTCATCGACGCCGCCGGCGACCGCTATTTGTTCTGGAAGGATGACAGCAACGGGGTCTGGCCGCGGCCGCTCGCCGGGCTGCTGCACGACCGCCCGCAGCTGATCGAACGCATGTTCGACCCCGAGCGCGATCGCCGCACCGCCGCCTTCGCCGCAGCGATCGTCGCCTGGGCCAATGGGCGCCAGCCGATGGAGCGGTTCTTCCTGATGCAGCCGTTCATCGCTGCGGTCCTTGCCAATTGGGACCGAGCGAAACAGGCGCTCATCGACCTTGGCGACGCGCCCGAGATCGTGGCGGCGATGACCACCCCGGTGTGGGCGCAGCGGCTGGCGGACGATGGCGATTCGTTAATCGGCGAGCCGACGCAAGTGCTAACCAACGACTTGCCGTGGGAAGGCCATTTGATCGAGGGCCCTTTCGTCACGCTGCAGCAGGGCCGCTACTGGCTGTTCTACGCCGGCAACGATTTCGCCAGCCCGGCCTACGGGATCGGGGTCGCGGTCGCCGACCATCCGCTCGGGCCCTACACCAAGCAAACCGAACCCCTGCTCAAGTCGACCCGGGAATGGACCGCGCCGGGCCATGCCTCGGTGGCTCCGGGCCTGGACGACGAACCGCAACTGTTCTTCCACGCCTTCCATCCCGGCACCGGCGGCTACAACACATTCCGTGCGTTACTGACGGTGCCGCTGCACTTCTCCGAATCGTCGGTCACGATCGGCTAAGATTGTGCTATCTCTGCGATTCCAACAGCATCGATAGGGATCCCGCGATGCCAGCACTGCGTAATTTCCGCCGCTTCGCCGCCATCGTCCTCGCCGGCCTGTCCGCTGCCGCCTTCGCCGAGCCCGCGTTTGTCCCGGTCTATCGCGACAATTTTCCTGATGCGTTCGTGACGCGCAACGGCGCCGATTTCATCGCATATGCGACCAACGACGGCATTAACGTGCCGATGCTGGCGTCGCGCGACCTCGTCCACTGGGCGCCGGTCGCGGACCCGGCCAACCCGGGCAGGCGCCTGGACGGCATGCCGCGGCTCGCATCGTGGGTGAAGGAGGGGCTTACCTGGGCGCCCGAAGTCATCCAGGTCGGTAACCGCTGGCTGCTGTATTATACAGCGCACGACGCCAGGCGGAACCACCAGTGCATCGGCGTCGCCAGCGCGGCCGGTCCGACGGGGCCGTTCGTCGATCCATCGTCGCAGCCCTTGGTGTGTCAGGTCGAGCTCGGCGGGAGCATCGACGCGAACCCGTTCCGGGATACCGACGGCAAGCTCTATTTATATTTCAAGAACGACGGCAACTCGGTCCGCACGCGCTCGTCGATCTGGGGCCAGCAACTCGGTCCGGACGGGCTGTCGGTAGTCGGCGCGCCGGTCGAGCTGATCCACGACGACAAGGAATGGGAGCAAAGGCTCGTCGAAGCGCCGACCATGGTGCGCTCGCCGATCGGCTATGAACTGTTCTTCTCCGCGGCCTATTTCGGCTGGAACGACGACCAGCGTTTGTCGCCGTATGGGATGGGCTATTCGGAATGCGCTGGACCGCTCGGGCCGTGCAAGAAGTCGCCCGACAACCCGATCCTCCACAGCTACCGCGATTCGGCCGCAGGCTGCCTCAGCGGGCCGGGTCACCAGAGCATCTTCCAGGTCGGCGCGCGAAGCTTCATGAGCTTCCACGCGTGGCAGGCGACTAAGGGTTGCCGCAAGGCCGCGGACAAGCGCGAGCTCTACATCGCGCCGATCTTCTGGAAGGACGGCAAGCCGCAGATCGCGCCCAGCTTGCGCTAACGGCCCTTCGCTAACCCGGCCTGCCTAGGCCGCCGGGCAGGCTTGCGCGATGAACTCGGCGTGGGATGGCATATGCTCGGCCATGCTCCGGTAACTCTGGCGCATCTTGTCGAGCGCATCGACAACCAGCGCCTCATCGATGGCGTTCGCCGCGGGTTCCTGCTCGTCCGGCACGATCCCCTGGCCAAGCAGGACGGCGACCCAGCTCGCGGTTTCGAACAATTCGCACCCCTCGCGGAACAAGCGGCCTTTCGATCGCCACAACTCCAGCTTGGTTTCGAGGCTGTCCGGCACGTCCATTGTCCGGCAGTCATTCCAGAATTCCGAATCGTCACGCCGCGTGGCCTTGTAATGAAGGATCACGAAATCGCGGACGTCTTCGAAGACATCTTGCATCTGCCGGTTATATTCGTTCCGCTCGACCGCATCGAAACGACGGTCGGGAAATAGCGCGAGCAACTTGGCGATGCCGCTCTGGATGAGGTGGATGCTGGTCGACTCGAGCGGTTCGACAAAGCCGCTCGACAGGCCGAGCGAAACGACATTGGCGTTCCAGGCCAAGCGGCGCCGGCCGGCGGTGAATGACAGGTGCCGCGGCGGCGCCAGCGGCTCGGCTTCGAGGTTGGTGAGCAGCAGCGCCTCCGCATCGTCGCGCGACTGGTGCGCGCTCGAATAAACGAGGCCATTGCCCATCCGGTGCTGGAGCGGAATGCGCCACTGCCAGCCGAAGGCGCGCGCGGTCGAGCGGGTGAAGGGATCGGGCGGGCCGGCGAGGCGGCTCGGCACGGCGACCGCGTGGTCGCACGGCAGCCAGCGGGTCCAGTCGTCATATCCGGTGCCGAGCTTGTCCTCGATCAGCAGGCCGCGAAACCCCGAGCAATCGATGAATAGCTCGCCTTCCACTTCGTGGCCTTCGGCAAGGTTGACCGAGCGGATGTGGCCGTTCTCGCTGTCGAGCGCCGCGTCGACGATCTTGCCTTCGATGCGCTGCACGCCATTGCGCTCCGCGTGGGAGCGCAAAAACCGGGCATAGAGGCTCGCGTCGAAATGGAACGCGTAAGCGAGTTGCGACAGCGGCAGCGCGGCTCCGGGTGCGGGCCGCGCAAAGCGCCCGAGCGCCGCCGCCGTGGCGCTCATCGACCATTCGCGGATATCGGGCAGCGAACGCCGCTTGGCTTCGCGCAGGTACAGCTGATGAAAATGGACGCCGCGGAAGTCCTGGCCGTGCGGGCCGAAGGGATGAAAGTAGCGCTCGCCCCTCGCCCCCCAATCGACAAACTCGATACCGAGCTTGAACGTGCCCTGGGACGCCGCGAGAAATTCGTCCTCGGCAATCCCGACCATGTTGTTGAAGGCGACGAGCGGCGGGATCGTCGCCTCGCCCACGCCGACCGTGCCGATCTCGTCGGACTCGATCAGGACGATGTCGACCGCGCCTTTTTCGAGCAGTGCCGAAAATGCCGCCGCGGCCATCCAGCCGGCGGTGCCACCGCCGACAATGACGATCTTGCCGATGGCGTGGTCGCTCATTGCGGCATCTTGCATCCGGCGGCGGCTCCGGCAAGCGGCGGGCGGGGGAGCGCCCAACCCCCGACTTCACCGCCTGCTCAGAGGTTGGCTAACCCCGTTCGCCCGCTGCCGGCGGAGGCGGAGGCACCGGCTCGGGCGCTGGAGCCGGTTCGACGACGGGCGGCAGCGGCGGCGGGAGCATCGGCGCCGGTGCGGCCGCGAGCCGTGGGGCGCCGCCACCGAAGCGGAAGCGAACGCCGCCCGACATCACTGATTCCTCGAACCGTACGACCATCGGGAAGATCTCGCGCGAGCTCGGTTGACCATTGGTATAATTGACCCGCACGATATCCGACTTGAACGGCTTCCGCAGCAGGTTGGTCCAGTCGAAGAACAGCGTCACATTGTCATTGAACGTGTAGCTGCTCGACCAGTCGAGCCTCGACACCTTGTTGCCGTGTCCTTGGAGCGTGTAGAATCCATCTCGCTGCGACAGGTCGCCTTCCGGGTAGGCGGTGCGAACGTTGTAGGCGAGCCGCGCCGAGAAGCCGCCACGCTCGTACATTCCGACCAGATTGTACGTCCACTTCGAGACGTCGGGGATGGTCAAACTGCGCACTGTTGCATTGTTTCCGGAAAATAGGGCGAAGTCCGCCTTCGCGTCGAGGTACGTCACGTTCGCCTGGGCACCGAAGCCTTGCATCCACTCCGGCAGGCCGTTGAAATCGAAGAAAGTGCTGACCTGCGCTTCAAAGCCCTGGATCTTGCCTTTGCGCGTGTTGACCGGGCCGGAAACCACCAACGGCAGGCCGGTTGCAGGATCCGGGTCGGGATATTGGAAGCTCGAATCCGCGATGAACCCCTTCATGTCACGGCGGAATACGGCGAATGAGGCAAAGCCTGTGCGGGAGAAGTAATATTCGAGGCTTGCGTCATAATTATTGGACGTGAGCGGCTTGAGGAACGGATTGCCGCCGTGGCCGGTGCGAATGCAGCCGGCCTGTCCGACCGGGCAGCCCGGTGGCGAATCGAGGACGAGTGCCGGATTCAGCTGCTGGAATGTCGGACGGGTCCGGGTTTGGGTCGCCGCGAGGCGCAGCTGCCAAGCCGGGCTGAAGTGGATCGTCATGTTCGCATTGGGCAGCCAATCGGTATATTTGTTCTTGAGGACGATCGGCACTGCTGGACCGCCCGGCGGAATCGACGTGCCCCGAATATTGTCCTTGGTTTGGACGGCTCGCAAGCCGACCACGCCGTCGACTGTCGGGCCGCCCAGGTCGAATCCAAAGTTGAGCTGCGCGTAGCCGGCCAGCGACTTCTCGTTGATCGCGAATGTCCGCGCCGGGTCAACCGCCGGTCCGTCGATCGCCCCCTGTCCGGTCAGATCGATGTTGAATTGCCGCAGCTCGGTGAGATTGTTGTGAACGCTGTTGTAGGTCGGCGCGAACCAGGTCAGCGGGTAGGGCTTGTGGTTGTCGCCATGGAACGCCGGGTGGAACAGCTCATAATCAAGCGGCACGGCGCTGATCGGAATCCCTTGGTCGCGCAGGTTCCAATAGAATGCTCCGCCGCGCGCCGATGCGTCGCGGTCGACATAGCGCACGCCCCACTGGATCTTGGGCAGGAAGTCGAGACCCGCCGGTTCATATTCGAAGTCGAGCCGCCCCTGCCAATCCTTGCCCTTGGCGGTCAGGTAGTCCTCGAAGAAGCCGCGGTAATTGTAGATCGACGGGTCGGTCGGATCGATTCCGCTGATTTGGAACGTCGGACCCGAACCGCCTGGAAGCCCGGTGAACCAGTCGACCGTATAATTATTGGTGTTGATCTCATAATCGACGCTTTCGGTGCGCAGATCGAACTGACTGTCGGTGCGCGCAAGATCGCCGGTGACGCGCAGCGGTCCGGCATCCCAGCTTCCGCCGACCGCGAACTGATAGGTGTTGGTCTTGCGCTTGGTCGCGCCTTGGAAGCCCCACGTTTGGTTGCCGCCGCAGCACGCAATCGGATTGGTGACGGTTCCGCTGACGATCTCGTTGGTGCCGTCGCGGAAGACCAGATTCGAATAGCTTGCACCGCCCCACAAGGGCTGCGCCCACATGTTGTCCGAGACTTCCTCACGATAGCCCTGCCACAGGCCTTCGGCGTAAAATTCGAGATCGGGCGAGGGACGCCATTGCAGCGCGCCGTTGAGCGACGGGCGCCAGCGCTTGGCCTGGTTGTAATGGATCTCCGGCCAATCCGGGGAACGGCCGCCGGCGAGGTCGGCGATGAAGAAGCCGTGCCGCCGGACCGAGTCCTGATATTGGAAGCGGGTGTAGGAAAAATTGAGCAGGGCGCCGAACTCGCCGCCGCTGCCACTCCAGCGATCGCTGATCAGCAGCTGGGCGTTGGGATTGAACTTTTCGGACTGGTTGCCGTAGACGCCCCACACCGAACCGGCAACTTCGAGACCCTTGAAATCGAACGGGCGGCGCGAACGCACGTTGATCAGTCCGGCGATGCCCGGCTCGACCAAATTGGCGGTCGACGTCTTGAACGCCTCGATCGCGCTGATGCCACCCGCCGGGAAATCCTGCAATGCGACCGAGCGCGTTTCGGCGGTGAAGATCTCGCGCCCGTTATAGGTCGTCGTGTAATAGAAGCGATCGAGGCCGCGGACGAGCACCCTGCTGGCTTCGCCGCCGTTGCGCTCGACCTGGATGCCGGGAATGCGCGCGGCGGTATCGGACACCGCGATGTCGGGCAATTTGCCGATGTCCTCAGCGACGATCGCATCGATCTGCTGGACGCTGTTCTTCTTGATGGTCTGGGCCGACTGAAGGCTTTTGCGAAGGCCGGTGACAACGATCGCGCTGTCGTCGACAGGCGCGTCGGCGACTTGCGCCGGGTCGGCCGGATTGGTCTGGGCGACGTCGTTTGGATCGGGCTGAGCTGCAGGATCGGTCTGGGCCGCTGCGGGCGTCGCCGCAAGCGCCAGCGCCAATGCCGATGTCGACCAAAGGATGAGTGAATTGCGCCGCATGAACGACCCCCCGAGCAATATTCAGCCCAGCCTCTCCCGAGCTTGGCGGTTCATGTATGCCGTTCGTCACTTCCGCTTACAAGCGCTTTGTCCGCAAGGGTTTTACGCGGCCTCTCCGCTGTGGCCGCAAAGGCGCACATGGCGATCAGTCGACTTCCGCCAGCAGTTGATTGACCCGGTGCTCGGCATCGCGGAGCGCTTTCCCGACCGGCTTCTGCCCGGTAAACGCCGCGGCCATTTCTTCGCCGACGATGCCTTCGATTGCCGACTGGCGTTGCACGTAACTCGGCAGCGGTCGGCCGATCGATGCTAGCAGCGCGATGTCCTGGCGTTCGGGCAGCGCCCGGAATTGCGGGCTGTCGAGAACCTGCTTGAACGCGGGCAGGTGCCCGGTCCGCGCCCAGTCGAAATTGTGAGCCGCCATGAAACGGAAGAAGTGCGCGATCGCCAGGCGCTGCGCGGGGCTGCGCTTGCGCGCCGGCACGACCCAGCTGTGGCCGCTGACATATTCGATCCGCTGCCCCCACAGCCGCGGATAGGGAAACACTGCATAGCTTTTGTACAGCGGGCGCCCCGGCGTATTGGATTCTTCCTCGAACGACCCGATCATCCACGTGCCCGTGGGGTAGATGCCGCCTTCGCCGCTGACGAACGCGGCGATCGCCGCCGGCGTGTCCATGTTAAGCGTGCCCGCATGCTCAGCATTGATGCGGCGGAAGAATTCGGCGACGCGCACGCCTTGGGGTGTCGCGAGCTTGATGTGCTTGGCATCTGGAAACAGCACCGCGCCTTGCGCCATCATGTAGGTGTAGAGATTGCGCGCAGCGCCTGCGGGATCGCCGACCAGGCTCTGGATCAAATATGGCTTGCCGGTGCGCGCGGAAAACTGGCGGGCCTGGGCGAGCAATTCCTCGGGCGAGGTGGGCAGTACCGGCTCGCCGCCGCGCATCAGGCCGGCCTTGACGAACAGCGCGGTATTGACGTGGAACAGGCCGCCGTGGGTGTCCCACGGCAAGCCGTAGATGTGGCCGCCGATGGTCACCCCGCGGCGGCTCGCCTCGGTGAAACTGGCGGGGTCGATCGCGGCCGCGCGTAGATAGGGCTCGACCGGATCGAGCAGGCCCTTCGCGGCATAATCGGAGATGACGCCTTCGTGCATCGTCACCAGGTCGGGCGGGTCGCGCGCCGCCATTTGCGCGGTCAACTGGGGATAGCCCGGCCAGGCAACGACGTTGACGTCGATCTGGACGTCGCGGTTCTCGGCGTTGAAGCGGTTGATCAGCGTGGTCATGATGCCGCATTCGCCCTCGGCCTTGGCGACATCTATGCTGGCGCCATATTCGGCGCCGCATTCGCCGAAGAAACGCTGCAGGTAGATGTGGGTCTTGTGGTCGTTTGGCGCGCAGCTGCCGAGCGCGCACGCGACCAGCACCGCGGCCAGCGCTCGCATCATCGGACCGCGGTCCCGGCCATCGCCCGCACGATCTGCTTCTGGAACACGATGTAAACCAAGAAGATCGGAATCGACGCGAACACCGCCTGGGCCATCAAATAGCCGAGCCCGCTGGTCTGCGCGTAGTTCATCTGCGCCGCCGCGAGACCGACGGTCAGCGTGTACATGTTGCTGTGCGTGGCCGAGATCAGCGGCCACCAATAATCGTTCCAGCTGCCGAGGAAGGTGAACACCGCCAGCGTCGATTGCGCCGGGATGGTCAGCGGCAGGATGACCTTGCGGAAGATGGTGAAGCGCGACGCACCGTCGAGCATCGCCGCCTCGTCGAGCTCGCGCGGTATGCCGCGCATGTAGGTGGTCATGAAGAACACGCTGAACGGCGCGATCAGCCCGGGCAGGATCAATCCCGGGTAACTGTTGTGGAGATGCAGCCAGGCGAACAATTGGTGCTGCGGCAGGATGACCGCTTGGCTCGGGACCGCCAAGCCAAGCAGGACGATCACGAACAGGGTCTTTCGGAACGGGAAATCGAGGCGCGCGAAACCATAGCCGGCGAGGCTCGCTAGCACGAGCACGCCCGCGGTCGTGCCGAGCGCGACGATCGCGCTGTTGAGCAGCCAGCGGGTAGTCGAGCTGTTGCCGAAGATCGCCGCGTAATTCTCGAGCGTGTAGGGGGAGTGCAGCGCGGCACCGCTATGACCGATAAGCTCGGCGTTGTTCTTCAGGGACAGCAGCAGCGTCCAGGCGATCGGCGCGATCATGATCAGCGCGCCGAGTAGCAGCGCCGCCCAGCCGAGCGGCGTCAGCCGGCCGCGCTCGGTGCTAGCGGCCACCGACAGCCCCCTTGGCGCGGCCGGTCGCCCAATATTGGGTCAGCGTCACGGCGAGGATGATCAGGAACAGCACTTCGGCCGCAGCGCTGGCGTAGCCGAGCTCCCACCGCCCGAACGCGGTTTCGAAGAGGAACAGCACGGCGGTGCGTGACGCGCCGCTCGGCCCGCCGGCGGTCAGCAACTGGGCTTGCCCGAATAATTGCAGCTGGGCCGCGGTCTGCAGCATCACGACCAGGATTACCGTTCGGGTCAGCGACGGCAGCGTGATCCGCCAGAATGTCGTCCAACGGGTCGCTCGGTCTAGCGCCGCGGCTTCGTACATGTCCTCGGGGATCTGTTGGAGGCCGGCGAGAAACAGCAGCATCGGCAGGCCCACCGACCACCAGATGGTGGTGATGGCAATCGCCGGAAGCACGAGGTTGGGCGCGCTCAGGAAAGCCAGTGGTTCCCATCCCAACGATTTCCACAGCTCGCCGAGCAGGCCCGCGTCGGGCGCCAGTACGAAGCGCCAGATCAGCGTTACGATGGTCACCGACAGCACCGCCGAGGAGAAGAATATTCCGCGCAGGACCGCCGCGCCTTTGCCCGCGCGATTGAGCGCCAGCGCCAGCAGGAGCGCGATGAGGGTCAGCACCGGCACGATCATCAGCGTCACCTTGAAGGTGTTGATGAGCGACCTGCCGAAAATCGGGTCGTGGACCAGGCGGATGTAATTGCCGGTGCCGACGAAATGGCCGTCGCCGAACAGGTCGACCTGGTTGAGGCTAAGCCAGGCGCCGCGAAACAAAGGGAAGATCAGGATCAGCGAATAGAGCGAGAGGAACGGTGCCACGAACAGCAGGCCACGCCAGTCCCGCCCGCGGTTCATGACTCGAGCCGGTGATGACCGGTGCCGTCGGGCCCGAACAGGTACGCCGCCGAGCCATCGATCTTGAGGCCAACCTCGTCGCCGATCCGTACGCGGCTGTTGCCTTCGTCCTCGGCGATGATCGCCTGGTCGTTGGCCAGGCGCGCGTAGACCAGCGTTCGCTCGCCGAGCCGCTCGACCAGCTCGACCTTGGCCTTGGTCATGCTGTCGCTGGCGGCGACCACGCGCACGCTTTCCGGCCGAAGCCCGAGCCGAAGCTCGCCGCCGGCGCGCAAGCCGGCGCGCGGCACTGCGGTCTCGACCTCCGCCCCGTCGCCGAGCTTCAATCTAGCTCGTTCGCTGTCGTTCTCGGTCAGTTGCGCGGGGATTAGGGTCATCGCCGGCGAGCCCACGAACTGCGCGACGAACACGTTCGCCGGCCGGTCGTAGATTTCCATCGGCGGGCCGACCTGCTGGATGGTGCGGTCGTTTATCACCACGATCCGGTCGGCCAGAGTCATCGCTTCCGCCTGGTCGTGGGTGACCATGATCACCGCCGCTTCGACCTTTTGCTTGAGCTGTGCGAGCTCAACCCGAGTGCGTAGGCGCAAGGCAGCGTCCAGGTTGGACAAAGGCTCATCGAGCAGGAACAGCTTGGGCTGCTTAACGATTGCCCGGCCGATCGCGACGCGCTGTCTCTGGCCGCCGGACAATTGGCCCGGTTTGCGGTCGAGCAACTGGTCCATCTCCAGCACTCGCGCGGCATCGCCAATGCGGCGCTCAATTTCATCGGCGGGGACGCGCGCATTTCGAAGTCCAAACGCCATGTTCTCCCGAACGGTCATATGTGGGTAGAGCGCATAATGTTGGAAAACCATCGCCACCCCGCGCTCGCCGGGCGGCAGCGAGTCGATCCGGCGGCCTTCAAGCCAGACTTCGCCGGCGTCGGCAGTCTCAAGCCCGGCAATAATCCGGAGCAACGTCGACTTTCCCGAACCAGAAGGTCCGAGAAAGGCGACGAACTCGCGCGCATCCAGAACAAGCGAAATGTCGTCCAGCACGGGCGTCGCGCCGAAGGATTTCCGGACGCCGTTCAGCTCCAGACTTGCCACGCAACTCTCCCTCGAATCCCACTTTACAGCAACCGCGATGTCCAGCAACGGTCTCGGGCATTGCAGCTCTTGTAAAGGTATTGATCATTCACTGAGCTAAGCCGCAGAAACCAGCTGAGCGGCTCAGTGTCCGCTTTCCACCCAAAGTGGACATTCGCCGTATGTCCGCTCTCGACCCAAAGCGGACATAAGACGCGGCGTTTTGCGGCGGGATCAGGACTTCAACGGGGATGCTGTTGTCTGCTGCTTGTGATACAGGCCTCGCTGTCTGAGGCGATGGGTAAGCGCCATGGCGACTACAGCAGGGAAATTCTTCTGTTCCGACATGCGGCCGGACGTCCTGTCCGGGACGCCCCGCGCGCATGCGATCGACCGCTGGATCTACGTGTTCACGGCGGCGAGCTTTGTCGTCATCACGCTGACCGGATTCATCCCCGATTCCGTGATGAAGGTCGGGATGGTCCAGTCGGGAGCGCGGCCGCCGTTCCCGATCGTGCTGCACATGCATGCGGTGCTGATGGGATCGTTCCTGGTGGTGCTGCTGGCGCAAACATGGCTGATGGCGACCGGACGCAAGGCGCTGCACATGCAGCTCGGCGTTGCCGCGTTCGTGCTAGCACCGGCCCTGGTGCTGGTCGGAGCAGTGCTCGCGCCGACCATGTATCACGAAACATGGTATGCGCTGAGGGTGGCTCCGCCGGCTCAGCGCGGACAGCTGCAGGACCTGCTCTCCTTCAAGGAGAACATCCTGTTGCTGCAGATGCGGATCGGCCTGCTTTTCCCGCTGTTCCTGACGATCGGGCTCAGGGCGCGGGGGGCGAATGCGGGACTGCACAAAAGGATGATGATTCTTGCCCCCGCGATGGCGCTGCCGGCGGGGATCGACCGGATCGCCTGGCTGCCGACGACGATGCCAGCTAGCCCGCTGGCGACGGACCTTTACATCCTCCTGGCGATCTCACCTATGTTGGTGTGGGACCTAGTCCGGAATCGGAGCGTCCACCGCGCTTACTGGCTCTGGCTGGCGTTCGTGGTGCCGACTATACTGTTCGTGAACGCGGTGTGGGACACGCCGTGGTGGCACGCGACGGCGAAGCAGATCTTGGGCGTGTGAAAAGAAGGTCTAAACTTCCGCTTTTCCACCCAAAACTGCCGCGGCCGGCCTCCACCTAAGTGAAATTTTGCAGATCAACCTCCGCGTCCCGGACAGCGATGAGCGGCATTTCGAACCGTTAAACCTAGTTGGTACAGCCTTCGGCGATTGCCTAGGCAACGCGCCACTGTGTTTGTTCAGGTCTCGGTGTGGATCGTATCGGCAATGGTGCATTTGGCCGTACGCCCGCTTTCCACCCATTCTCGACGTTACTCTCGCTCGGCACGAGCTCTGAGGTATGCGTAGAGTGCATCACGCTCGTGCGGAGTGAAATGCACGAAGCGCTCGCGTGCCACTTCGCCCATCAGCCCGAGCTTGCGACTGCCCACCGGAACGCCAGTCGTGATTAGCGTCTCAAATTGTTCGCGTGTGTAACCACCGGCGACGATCAGGTCCGGTGTAAATTTCGCCACGCCTTTGAGCTGCGGCCCGTGACATTCGGCGCACGTCACCATGGTAATGTAACGGCCACGCGAGAGGCTCGGTTCAAGATCAACAGGCGTCTGCGTCTTTCGCTCGCGCACGAACACGGCAGCGGGCTTGAGATTCCCTTTTGCAATCTCGTCCCGTCCGTCCTTGGTCCAAGGCAAGGGCGGCTGCGTACGCTTCCCAGCCGGATGAAGCGCGCGCAGTTCGGCAATCAGCGCAGTCATATCGGCGCCACTCAGGTGCTGGAAAATGTCGGACGGCATGCCCCACAGCTCGCGCCCATCCCTTGGTACACCGGTGCGGATAACGCGTTCGATCTCAGCCTTGCTATAGTTTGGAAGCTCGCGCGTCAGATTTGACGCATATCGCTCGTAGAACCGGTGGCCCTGGAGGTTCTTCCCGTGGCAGCCGCGGCAGCCGAGCACCCAAGTCAGACGCTCGCCATGCTTTGCTTGGGCGGCCGCATTGCTCACTACGGCGCCGTCGAAGGTGACTTGATCAGGCTCGGCGGCTTTCCGCTCGCCTTGCTCTGGACTGCATCCGGCCAACACCAACAGCGCAGCAGCGCTCCGTAGTAGGCGCATATGCTCCCCTTTTGCCGCGAAGCTAACGGTATTCGGGCGACTTAGCGAGGCAGGTACTACGTAAGCGGTCAGTTTACGGCGGCGGAGTTCATGTCCGCTTTCCACCCAAACCTGCCGTCCGGCTTCGACCCATTGCGGACATTGGATGCGGACGGTTGGTCGGTGCGAAGCGATCGAGCTTGTTTGTCGGCCGCTTTGCCCTAGGGCCGGCTCGGCGACACATTAATTCGGGGGCCGCAATGGGAAGTCCAGCGACGGACGTCTTCCTGTCGTACAAGGCCGAGGACCGGACACGGCTAAAGCCGTTCGTCGCCGCACTGGAGGCCGAAGGATTCACCGTCTGGTGGGACGCCCACATCGGCGGCGGAACGCAATGGCGCGAGGACATCCAGGAGCATCTTGAAGCGGCCAAATGCGTCATCGTCGCCTGGACCAAGCGCTCCGTCGGCCGCGACGGTAATTTCGTCCGCGACGAAGCGACTCGAGCGCAACGGCGCGGTGCCTATTTGCCGGTCCGCCTCGACCCCGTTGAGCCGCCGCTTGGCTTTGGCGAGGTGCAGGCGCTCTCGCTGCGGGGCTGGAAGGGCGACCCTGCCGACCCGAGATTTCGCGCAGTCGTCAATGCGGTTCGAAGCCGCATCGCCGGCGAGGACCTCAACTACCCGCATTTCGACCCGGACCGGTCGGGCGTTTCGCGACGCGTCCTCGTGGCCGGCTGCGCCGGAGTCGCGGTCACCGCAGCGGCAGGCGGCTGGTTTCTGCTGAAGCCTGGATCGGCGAAGGTAAAGCGGATCGCAGTGCTGCCGTTCACCAACCTCTCGAACGATCAGGACGAAGCCTATTTTGCCGAAGGCGTCGCCGAGGAACTGCGTGGCGCCTTGTCTCGCATCGGCCTCCAGGTAATCGGCCGTGCCTCGTCCAACGCGGTCAAGGACCTGGATACCAAGACTGCGGCATCGAAGTTGGGGGTCGCGAACATCCTGACCGGCAGCGTCCGTCGTTCGTCCCAAACGATCCGCATCGGCGCGCAACTTGTCGGCGGTGATGACGGGGTCGAGCGCTGGGCGCAAAGCTATGACCGGGCGCCGGGAGACGCGATCAAGATCCAGACCGACATCGCGGCCAATGTCGCAGAGGCGCTCAGCGTCGCGCTCGGCATGGCGGCGCGCGCCGCGCTGACGCTGGGCGGCACGGCGGACAGCCCGGCCCAGGACCTTTTTCTCCGGGCCACGGCGCTTTACCTGAAGGATACCAGTGAGGTTGCGTTGCGCGAGGCGGCGTCGCTCCTTGATGCCGCGATTGCGCGCGATCCGAACTATGCGAATGCCTATCGTTTGAAGGCGAGGTCGCTCGAGTTGCTGGCGACGTCGTACCCCAAGAGTCCCGCCGATATGGCCGCCACGCTGACGCAAGCGGAACTGGCTGCCAGACGCGCAATTGCGATCGCGCCAAAGCTTGGCTCCGCCTACGCGGAACTGGCGCTGATCGAACAAGACCGATTCCGGTACGCGAGTTCGTGGCGATTTATGGAGCGGGCTCTCGAACTCTCGCCCGACGATCCGCTCGTTATTCCATCGGCGATGTACGTCACTCGCTACTTTGGCGATCCGCACAAGGCCCTGCAGCTCGCCGATCGCCTGATCGCGCTCGATCCGCTCGAAGGTGTCAATTACACGAGGCGAGCCGACGTGCTGCTGGTCTTGCGGCAATATCCTGAGGCGATCGAGTCCGCTCGCAAGTCGCTCCAGCTCACTCCGGGCCGCTCCTATCCGCACCAGTTGATTGGCGACGCGCTCGTCCTCATGAACCAGCCGACCAGAGCCGGAGCCGAATACAAAAACGTGCCAGCAGACGATGTCTTCAGACTGGCGGGCGAGGCAATTGTCGATGCACGTTCGGGCAACATTGGCGCGGTCCAGCGTACCGTCGCGCACATGCGCGAACAATTCGGAGATGCGGCGAGCTATCAATATGCGCAGGTGTACGCTCAGGCGAAAGACAATGATCGCGCGTTCGCCGCGCTTACCAAGGCGTTCGAGGCGAAGGACCCGGGCCTGACCTCACTCAGGACCGACCCGTTCCTTGACCCGGTCCGCGACGACCCGCGCTACGCCACTTTGCTCAATAAGCTGAATTTTCCTTCACGGAGCTGATCGGAATGTCCGCTTTCCACCCTTAACGGCCGCGAGCGAGCCCTGGCACGCGGGCGTTCATCTTACCGGGCCAAACCGCTCGCCCAGTCTGCCGTAGCTTGCAGTTCCTCGGGCGTCATCCCTGAACGCTCTGTCGCCACTGCGAGGGCGCGAAGCGCAATGAGATCCTGTCCGCCAAGAGGTTCATCAAAATGCACCCCGCATCGTCCGCAAATGCTCCAAACGACCGTCCCAAGCGTATCGATCACGCCACACTTTAGGATGATGTCCTTTCCCACTGCTGGCAAGTCAGCGGCCTCCAGACGGGCACCGGTGCGAGAAACGTCCAAAAGGCTGACGCTGTTGCGGCCGCCAAGAGCTTCGACGGAAGCGGGCAACAGAATGTATGCGCGCGGCTCGCTTCTCCGTCCCCGAAGCTCGGGATCGTCATTTCGGGGCGCATTGCGCCGGTCTGATTGGGCGGCGGCCATTCAGCCCGAATAGGATAGTTTGATTAAAATCAAATTATGATCGTGAAATCACGGTTTCTGCCCCCTAGTGTCCGCTTTCCACCCAAACAAGACATTAGGCCGGCGGCAGCACCGTCGACTTCGCCTCTTCATTTTTGCTCTCTCATTCAGCCGCGTTCGGGCGTCGACACAGGCGGCGGTGGGACTGGAGGAACTTGAATTGCAGCCGGGGGCTCTGGCGGCGCTGGGGGCGGCTCCTGGGCAGCAGGCGCAACCTTGTTGCGTTTCTCTGCAGCAACAGCAACCACCGCTCCTTCAGCGCCTCCGAGCAGCCAAACCGCGCCGCCGCTGCCACCCGTCGACGCCGCAATGGCCCGTGAGGACATCGAGGTGACGAGCAATGCGGTGACCACCGGAGAGGCGATTAGTCCCGCCTTGGCGTAGGTGTTGAGAAACGATCGCCGAGCTTCATCGATCTCCTCGCAATCAGGCACTTCCGTCGAGCGCCGTGGATCGGTCATGGTGCTCCTCCACAAAACTTCGGGTGGTTAACTTGGCGCTCTGTTCCATTGCGGACGGCTTTTCAACCGCTTTCCACCATTGCAAACGCAAGTGGCCGTCCGCATTCGACCCATTGCGGACATTGCAGCAACACCGGTAGGACATGGTGGTGGCAAGCCTCTCCCGAGCGAGCTTCTGGGCAGCACTCGTGTTCACCTTTGTCATGGCGTTGCTACCGCAGCCCCCGCAGCTGCCAGGCGCATTATCCGACAAGGTACAGCACGTAGCGGCCTTTGCGACGCTCGCGGCCCTTGGATCCGTTGCCTATCCCTCCACTCCATTGGTGAGATTGCTCGCCGGTCTGTCGGCGTTTGGAGCGCTCATTGAAATACTTCAGGCAATCCCCGGGTTGAATCGGGACAGCGATTCAGTGGACTGGGTGGCGGATACCGTTGCGGCAGCGTTGGTCTTGGCGCTGTTCCATTGGTGGCGGAGCAAGCAAGGCAGCGGAAACCGCTGAACGTCTACTTTCGACCCATTGCGGACATTAGGCGAGTGTCTGCTTTTTACCCGAAGCGGCATCAGGCACCTCCCGCTCTTGCGCGCGAGCCGCAAACTGGCTGGCTAGCCTTTGGTGCCGCTCCCTAACTTCTTCCGTTAGTGCCCGAGCTGCCCTCATTCGTTCCTCAGCGGCGCGCCTAAGGTAAAACCTTTCGTTTGAAACCACGGCATAGTTCCCCGGGTTATCACAGCTTGCTGCTCACGAGGTGAAGCCGGATTCTAATCCGGTTTGTTTGGTAGGCGCCAGCGGTTCAAGCGGGCGTTTGCGATGAACGATTCTAAATGAGCGACGATGCGCGGTATTGATGAGCAAGCGGGCAGCTACCCGACGGCGTTAGCGAGAACGATTTCCAGCTCCGCAATCGATTGGGCAACTTCAGCATCGTCGAGAAGCTCGCCGGCAGCACGCCTCTCCCGCGCCTTGTGGATGAGCTCCGACCAGAATTGAAGGGTGTCCCTGTGAACCGGGTGGCCCTTCAAGCGCCTAGAGCTCTCTACTGCCGCTCTGAGTTGTTGCGCGATGCCGCCATGCTGTTCCATCAGGCGCGTTCAGCGCGCAACTAGCCGTTAAGTTGCCTATGTCGACAACGCTCTAGGCAATGTCCGCCTTCGACCCATTGCGGACATTAGCAAATTCGGCGATCGCACAGCCTATTGGTCCTCGCGAGGAAAGCTTCATCGTTCATCGTCAGCGGGCGGAGGATGTTAATCTTGTCGGGTTAACCTTGATGGGTGAACAGTTCGGGTAAACGATCGTCGGCGGCCGCCGGGCGGTGCTTTGCGGCGCTGTCGGCGCTGCTCGCGGCGACCCCGTGCGCCGCATCCGACCTCGACTTCCTGTCCGCCGACACGCTGTCGTTGACCGGCAACGTCCGCCTGTCCGCGACCAGTGGCGAAGAGAGCTGGGTCGACGGCGGCTTCGGCAAGCTCGACACCAGCGGTCACGGCGACCGCGTGCGCGTTATTCCGGAGCTTGGCCAGGTCAACCTCGTCTGGCAGCCGCGCTTCAGCTGGTCGCTGTCCGCGACCGTGGTCGGTTCGCTGCAAGGCGGGGAACGCACCGAAGCCGGGCTCGAGCAGGCTTTTGTCAGCTTCAAGCCGATGCGCAGCGAGCGCCACCGCATCTCCGCCCGCGCCGGCCTGATGTGGCCCGCGGTGTCGCTCGAGCACGAAGGTGCCGACTGGCATGTCCGCGACACCATCACGCCGTCGGCAATCAACAGCTGGATCGGCGAGGAAGTCCGCCCGCTCGCCGCCGAGATCACCGCGTCGACCAGCGCCGGCGAGCATCGGCTGAGCGCTACCGCGGCAATCTTCGTAGCCAACGACACAGCGGGCGCGCTGCTGACCTTCCGCGGCTGGGGGCTGCACGACCGCACGACGCTGGCGTTCCGGCGGCAACCGCTGCCGCATCTCCCGGAGGAGATCGAATATCTCCAGCCGCGTTTCACGCACCCGCTGCTCGACGTCGGCCCCGGCTTCGCCCACCGGCCGGGTTATTATGCGAAGCTCATATGGCAGCCGCCGGTGCCGGTCCGCATCGAGCTGTTCCGCTACGACAACCGCGCCGACCCCGAAGCGGTCAATAACGACCTCGAATGGGGCTGGCATACCCAGTTCAACCATCTCGGCATTGCAGCCGATCTGGGCGGCGGCAATCAATTGAAGCTGCAGGCGCTCACCGGCCGCACGCGGATGGGCATCACCGAAGACAATGGCATCTGGGTCGACAACCGCTTCCACGCGGCATTCGCCCTCGCCAGCCACAGCTTCACCAACGGTGGCGTCGCCGCCCGCGTCGATGCGTTCGACACCCGCCAGCACGGCTCGCTGGTTACCGCGGAAGCGAGCGAGACCGGCTGGGCCGCGACCGTCGCCGGCCACCGCGATTTCGGCCCGGTGACCGCATTTCTTGAACTGCTTCATGTGTCGTCGAAGCGCGCCAAACACCCCGACACCGATCTCGCCCCGCGCCAGCGCCAGACCCGACTTCAGGGCGAGTTGCGATTTCACTGGTAACCATCTCGGAGGACGCGGCGTTTACCTTGCGCGTTTAATGTTCGCTCATGTTGCGGCTGATCATCGTCATCCTGCTAGTCGCCGTGCATGCGGTGCCGGCCGCGGCAGCGCCGCTGTCGGTGCGTGTCGTCGATGCACACGGGCGGCCGGTCGGCGATGCGGTCGTCACATTGCGGCCGGTCGGCGTTGCGATGCGCGGTCCCGCCCCGTCGGGCAACTATAGCGTCTCGCAAAAGGACCTGCAGTTCCATCCGTTCGTGCTGGTCGTCCCGGTCGGAGCCAATGTCTCATTCCCCAACCGCGACGCAACCAAGCACCATGTCTATTCCTTCTCCCCGGCTAAGCGCTTTGAATTGAAGCTGTTCGCGCGCGACCAATCGCGCAGCGTCCGCTTCGACAAGCCGGGCGTGGTGGCATTGGGCTGCAACATCCACGACGCCATGACGGCATTCATCGTCGTCACCGACAGCGCCTGGACGGCGCGTACCGACGGCCAGGGCGTCGCGCAGTTCGCCAACGTTCCCAACGCATCGGCCCAGCTGATCGTCTGGCACCCGTATCTTCGCGCCCCAGCCAACTCGCTCGGCAAGCGCATCGCCGCCGGGCAACGCAGCGAGAGCATTGTGCTCAACCTGCGGCCGCCGCCGATGGCGATGAACAATGACTATTAACGCCCGCAGCTTCCGCTCGCTGAGCGCGCGGCTGACGGTCCAGTTCGCGTTGCTGTTTGCGGTCGCCATGCTCGGCGTCTCGGCGGCGCTTTCGACCTTCATAGCCGGCGCCGCCTCGCATCAGGTCGAAAGCCAGCTGCAATCGAGCGGCGCGGTCTATGACCGGCTGTGGCAGCAACGCGAGGCTGAGCTCCAGGGCGCCGCCCAATTGCTTGCCCGCGATTTCGGCTTCCGCGCCGCCGTCGCCACCAACGACACCGCCACCATGCGGTCGGCGCTTAGCAATGTCGCCGCGCGGCTGCGTGTCAAAAATGCGTTCATCGTGTCGCTCGACGGCTCGCTGCACGGGATCCAGGATCCGGCGCTGGCGCGCCAGGCCGCCGGGCTGTGGGCGCCGCTCGATGCCGGCCGGCTCGCGGGGGTTGCGGTGCTTGGGCGGCAACCTCAGCAGGTCGTCGCGGCGCCGGTAATGACTCCCGGGCTGATCGGCTGGGTGGTGTTCGCGGCCGACCTCGACGAACGCGAGATGCGGTCGCTCGAGCGGCTCTCGGCCATCCCGCTGCACGCCAACGTCGTCGTAGAAAGCGACGACAGCTGGTCCCAGGCCGCCGCCTCAATGCATCTCGACCGTAGCTCGGCCCGGGCGCTGGAAGCGCATTTGAAGAGCCGTTCGGCGTTCGAGATGAGTTTCGACGGCCGCCCGTCGATCACCCTCGCCAAGCCACTCGCGACCTTTCTCAACAGCGACCGCGCGATCCTGATTCTCGCCTATCCGAAAGGCGAGGCGCTGGCCTCGGCCCACAAGCTGCAGCTCGCGCTGGCATTGATCACCGTACTTGGTCTCGCGCTGGCCGCTTTTGGCACGTGGCGCGCCGCGGGGCGCATCACCCAGCCGCTCGCCCGGCTCGACGAGGCCGCTGGCCGGCTGGCTTCGGGCGAGCACGTCAAGGTCCAGGTACGCGGCGAGGACGAGCTGGCGCGGCTCGCCGCCAGCTTCAACGAAATGTCGGAAAAGATCGAGGAGCGCGAGCGGCGCATCACCCACCTCGCGTTCAACGACGTGCTGACGGGCCTGCCGAACCGGACCATGTTCCAGCAGCAGCTCGAACATTTGTATCGGTCGCTGGACGACGGCAAAACGCTGGTCGCGCTGCACTGCCTCGATCTCGACCAGTTCAAGTCGATCAACGACACGCTCGGGCATCCAGCCGGCGACGCGCTGCTGATCGCCGCCGGACAGCGCATTCGCGAGGTCGCCAAGGGGCATTTCGTCGCGCGGCTCGGCGGCGACGAATTCGTGGTCTTGCAGAGCGTCAGCGGGGACCGCAACGCGATCGACCGACTCGCCCACGATTTGATCGAGGCGGTCGGCCGGCCGCTCAAGATCGAAGGCAACGAACTTGCGCCGTCGACTAGCATCGGCATCGCCATCGCCCCATTCGACGGAGGCGACAGCGAAACCCTGCTTAAGAATGCGGACCTTGCGCTGTACCGCGCCAAGGAGGCGGGTCGCGGGACCTTCGCTTTCTTCGAGGAAAGCCTGAACCAGCGCGCCCAGATCCGCCGCCAATTGGAAACCGACCTGCGCCTCGCGCTCGAGCGCTCCGAGTTCGAGCTGTTCTACCAGCCCCTGTACGACCTCGAGGATAATTGCATCAGCTCGTTCGAGGCCCTGCTGCGCTGGAACCACCCGACCCGGGGCGTCATCTCGCCGACCGAGTTCATCCCTGTCGCCGAGGATACCGGGCTAATAGTCCCGATTGGCGCCTGGACGATACGCGAGGTCTGCCGTCGCGCGGTGACTTGGCCGGGCGATCTGCGCATCGCGGTCAATGTCTCGGCGGTGCAATTCCATCGCGGCGGCCTCCAGGACACCATCCTGCAGGCACTTGCCGGAAGCGGTCTGACCCCAGCGCGGCTGGAAATCGAGATCACCGAATCAATTTTCCTCGACGGCGGCGAAAGCACATTGAAGCTACTCCACAGCCTCAGGTCATTGGGCGTGCGCATCGCGCTCGACGATTTCGGGACCGGCTATTCCAGCCTAAGCTACTTGCAGAGCTTCCCGTTCGACAAATTGAAGATCGACCGCAGCTTTATCCAGAATCTGCTGACCCGCCCCGGCGCCAGCGCGATCGTCCGCGCGATCACCGAATTGGCCACCGCGCTCGGCATGGAAACGACCGCGGAAGGCGTCGAGGAAAGCGCGCAGCTCAGCGAATTGCGTTCGCATGGCTGCTCGTCAGTCCAGGGGTTCCTGTTCTCCGAGCCGATCTCGGCGGCAGCCGTCGATCTACTGCTAGGTACCGAGAACGCTATTGGCGTACGTAGAGTCGCCTAAGACCTCGGACGCGAGGGACTGCTGAAGCTGGCCGTCGGAAGCGGCAAGATCAACAATGCCAATGTCCGCTTTCGACCCATTGCAGACATTGCAGTTTTGGCTAAGCTGCACCGTG
>JBDTMX010000107.1:0-2911 GCA_039934055.1 Sphingomicrobium sp.
ATCGCATAGGCCGAGCAGCTGGGCGTGTAGCGGCAGCTTGGCGGCAGGACCTTCGACGGGCCCAGCTGCCAGCCGCGAGCGACTCCGATCAGCAGGCGCGTGATCATCGCCGGAGCTTGTCCAGCGCGCGGTCGAGATCCTCGCGCAGCAGCACGAAATTGCGTTCGATGCCGCCCGAGCGGCCGATCAGCACATGGTCGCAGCCGGCAAAGCCGCCGCTGGGCAGGGTTTCGCGGGCGAGCGCGCGCAATCGGCGCTTCATGCGGTTGCGGACGACCGCGCCGCCGATCTTCTTGGTGACGGTGAAGCCGACGCGCTTGGCCTGGTCGCCGTCGGCGCGATCGCGGACCTGGAGGACGAAGCCTGGGGTGGATGCGCGGCGCCCGCCGTTGGCGGCGAGGAAGTCGGCGCGTTTGCGGATTGTGGTTAGGCGCTGAGCTTCTTGCGACCGCGTGCGCGGCGCGCGTTCAGCAGCTTGCGCCCGCCGACCGTCGCCATGCGGTGGCGGAACCCGTGCCGCCGCTTGCGGACCAGATTGCTCGGCTGAAAGGTGCGCTTCATCGCTCATGCCTTAAAAGTTCAATGAAAAAGGGCCGCCGATGGGGCAGCCGTTGTGGTGTGCGCCGATAGTGGAGGGGGCCGGCGAAGTCAATTGTCGATGCCTGCTCGCGGGGGATCGAATGGCTTCACTTCGGCCTTGCGGACCGCTTCGCGGCGCTTCGCGCTGCCGCGCCTCATCCCCTTGTCCACCCAGTGGCCGGCCTTGGGCTGCCACCGCTTGAACCGGACGTAGCGGCGCTTCGCCCACATGCTGGTCTTCAACACCAGGGCGAGGCCGGGGATGATGAAAAATATCCCGCCCGGGCCGGGCAGGGGCGCAATCAAGATTCCCGTGATGATCAGGAGGACGCCCAGGGCGAGCATTCCCCACTCGACCAACGGGCGGTCGATGAATTTTCGCCATTGGCCGCGCGTAAACATCGCCGTGCATGTGGTTGCCAACTGCGGGCTGCACAAGGGAGCTTGTGGATAGGAGCGGGCAGGGTCTAGGCGTTGCTGCGCCGAGCTAGGGGGAACCCTGAATACAGATTACGGTCGGCCGCGGTGTGTCGCTAGATGACCGCTACAGTCGCCACTGTCGCATATCTCGGCCTTGAAGCGCGAGCCGTCGAGGTCCAGGTCCAGCTCTCCTCGGGGCTGCCGGCGTTCGTCATCGTCGGTCTGCCCGACAAGGCGGTCGCCGAGAGCCGCGAACGCGTCCGCGCGGCCTTGGCGGCGATCGGGCTCGCACTGCCGCCGCGGCGAATCACCGTCAATCTGTCGCCCGCAGACCTGCCCAAGGAGGGCTCGCACTTCGACCTGCCGATTGCCCTGGGCCTGCTGGCCGCGATCGGTGCGGCGGACGCCGAAAGCCTGTCGCATTATGTCGCGGTCGGCGAGCTCAGCCTCGACGGCCGAATCGCCGCTTCGCCCGGCGTGCTGCTCGCGGCGCTCCACGCATCGGCCAACGACAAGGGGCTGATCTGCCCCGCCGTCCAGGGCAGCGAGGCGGCGTGGGCGGGCGAGCTCGAGGTCGCCGCGGCGCCCGACCTGCTGGCGCTGCTCGCGCATCTGAAAGGCACGGCGTTGCTCGCGCCGCCGGTCGAGGCCGAGGTCGAGCCGCTCGGCCACGGGCCAGACCTCGCCCAGGTCAAGGGCCAGGAGGTCGCCAAGCGCGCGCTCGAAATCGCCGCCGCCGGGGGGCACAATTTGCTGATGAGCGGGCCGCCGGGCGCCGGCAAGTCGCTGCTCGCCGCCTGCCTGCCGCGGATCCTGCCGCCGCTCGAGCCGTCGGAAGCGCTCGAAGTGTCGATGGTCGCCTCGGTCGCGGGGGAGATGAACGGCGGCAAGATCCGCCGCCGCCGGCCGTTCCGCTCGCCGCATCACTCGGCGTCGATGCCGGCGCTGGTCGGCGGCGGGTTGCGGGTTCGTCCGGGCGAGATCAGCCTCGCGCATCTGGGCGTGCTGTTCCTCGACGAATTGCCCGAATTCCAGCGCGCAGTGCTCGATTCGCTGCGCCAGCCGCTCGAGACCGGCAGCGTCAGCGTGGCGCGCGCCAATACCCATGTGACATTCCCGGCGCGGGTCCAGCTGATCGCGGCGATGAACCCATGCCGCTGCGGCCACTTGGGCGATCCGGCGCTGGCCTGCAGCCGTGCGCCGCGCTGCGCGGCCGATTACCAGGCCAAGGTCTCGGGGCCGCTGCTCGACCGCATTGATCTCCACGTCGACGTCCAAGGCGTGTCGGCCGCCGATCTCACCCTGCCGCCGCCGGCCGAAGGCAGCGCGGAGGTTGCGAGCCGCGTCGCCGAAGCCCGCGCGGTCCAGTCGCGTCGCTATGAAGGCCAGGGCGTCCGGACCAATGCCGAAGCCGACGGCGAGCTGCTCGACCGGGTCGCAACGCCCGACGATCCGGGGCGCAAGCTGCTGGCCGACGCGGCCGCGGCGATGCGCCTTTCGGCGCGCGGCTTCCACCGGGTGCTGCGGGTCGCTCGCACGATCGCCGATCTCGCCGGGGCCGAGCAGGTCGGCAGGATCCACATTGCCGAGGCACTCAGCTACCGCCGCCAGGCGCCGCGGAACTAGCTATTCAGCCGTGTCGTTGGCGGGTTCGCGCTTGCCCCAGGCCTGCTGTTCGGCGTCCTCGATCACTTTGAGGGCTTCGCCGAATCGAACCGTTTGCGGACCGGACAGGGTGGATCGCGCAGGACCGAGCGCTCCGAAATCGGACCGCTTGACCAGTCCCAGGGCGATCATGCGCTCGCGCTTGGTCATCGCGTGTCGCCCTATGCCGCTTCGGGGATGATGTTCACGGCATGCTTGAACGGCAGGGTGTAGACGATCAGGCCGCTTTCATCCTCGGCGTCGATCC
>JBDTMX010000108.1:0-4540 GCA_039934055.1 Sphingomicrobium sp.
AGCCCGCCCTTGCCGTCCTTGACGTTGGGCTCGACGACATAGCGGCTGTCGCCCATCTTGACGTGGCGAGCGTCACGCTCGGCGAGCTTGGCGGCGACGAACTGCGCCGCGGTGCCGGCCACCACCTCCTTGCGAAACCGCCGCAGCGCGAGGTCGAACAGCCGCTCTTCGCCCCACAGCAGCCGCGCCTCGAGAAACGCCGTGCGAACGGTCATGTCCTTCTTCGACAGCGCGATCAGCTCGGCGACCGAGCGCAGCGAATGGCCGACCTTGAGATTCAGGTCCCACAGCAGGTGAAGGACGGCTTCGGCCGTCCGCTCGTCGTCCGCCGACGGCTTGGCCGCGGTCAGGAACATCAGGTCGACGTCGCTGAACGGCGCCAGTTCGCCGCGGCCGGTCCCGCCCAACCCGACCACGGCGATTTCTCGTGTGTCGGGCGCAACTGAATCATAAGCGAGGCGCACGATCTGGTCGTGGAGAAAGGCGGTGGCGCGGGCGGCGGCGCGGCCGCGGCCGGGTGCCTGCGACAGCCGCCGGGCGATTTCCTCGCGGCCCGAAGCCAGCGCTTCGGCGAGGACCTTGGCGATCTCCCCGGTTCGGCGCTTGCCCGGTCGCACGGCGGCGATCCGGTCGGCCAGCTCCCGGCGGTCTATGATCGCCCGGCGGTCGGCGACGGGCTCGAGCGCGCTCATCCGCCGTCCCGTTCGGCCGCCAACCGTTTCAACTGGTATAATTGCTCGAGCGCCTCGCGCGGCGAGAGCCGGTCGGGCTCGATCTCCGCTAGCGTATCGGCGAGTGGGTCACGCGCCGGCTCGGTTTCGCCGGCGGCGGCGAACAGCGGCAGGTCGTCAAGCCCCGCCGCAATCCCACCGGTCGCGTCGCGCCCCGCTTCCAACTTCAACAGCACCGACTTCGCCCGCGCGACGACCGAAGGCGGCAGGCCGGCGAGCCTGGCCACCGCGATGCCGTAGCTGCGGTCGGCCGCGCCATCCGCCACTTCATGCAGTAGCACCAGGTCGCCCTTCCATTCGCGCGCCCGCACATGGTGGAGCGAGAGCGAATCCAAACGCCCGGCCAATCGCGTCAGCTCGTGATAATGGGTCGCGAACAACGTGCGGCATTGCAATTGGTCGTGCATCGCTTCGACCACCGCCCAGGCGATCGCCAGCCCGTCGTAGGTCGAGGTGCCGCGGCCGATCTCGTCGAGGATCACCAGGCTGTGCGGCGTCGCCTGGGCGAGGATCGCCGCGGTTTCGACCATTTCGACCATGAAGGTCGAGCGGCCGCGGGCGAGATTGTCCGACGCGCCGACGCGGCTGAACATTCGGTCGACCAGCCCGATCCGGGCGCGGGCGGCGGGAACGAATGCGCCGGCCTGCGCAAGCACGGCGATCAGCGCGGTCTGGCGCAGGAAGGTCGATTTGCCGCCCATGTTGGGGCCGGTGATCAGCCACAGCCGGTCGTCGGCGCTCATCGCCAGATCGTTGGCGACAAAGCGTTCGCCCGCCGCCGTCAGCGCGCTTTCGACCACCGGGTGGCGCCCGCCGTCGATCTCGAGGCACGGCTCGTCGGTCAGCTGCGGCCGGGTCCAGCCGCCCTCGGCGGCGCGCCCCGCGTGGCTCGCGCCGACGTCGATCCGGGCGATCGCATCGGCGGTGGCGGTGATCGCCGGGGCAGCGGTGACGGCGAGTGCGGTCAGCTCCTCGGCATGGGCGGCTTCGGCAGCGAGCGCATGGCCGCCGGCCTCGACCACCCGCGCGGCTTCGGCATGGAGGTCGGGCGAATTGAAGCGGACCACGCCGGCCAGCGTCTGGCGATGGGTGAAGCCCGAATCGGACGCCATTAGTCGCTCGGCGTGGCGCGCCGACACCTCGATATGATAACCGAGCACCGCATTGTGGCGGATCTTGAGCGAGCCGACTCCGGTCGCGTCGCGGTAGCGGCTTTCGAGCGCGGCGATTGCCCGGCGGCCATCCGACGATGCGGCGCGCAAGATGTCGAGCGCCTCGTCATAGCCCTCGGCGATATAGCCGCCTTTCGACGCATCGAGTGGTGGTGATTCGACCAGGGCCGAAGCCAGTTTGGCAACCATAGCATCGTGCCCGCCAAGGTGCGGCAGCAGGCTTTGTAGCAACGGCGGCTGGTCGGGCTCGGCCGCCAGTTCGCCTTGCAGCGCAGCGGCGGCCGACAGCCCGTCGCGCAGGAGCGCGAGGTCGCGCGGGCTTCCGCGCTGCGCCGCGAGCCGGGCCAGCGCGCGGGCGAAGTCCGGCATTGCCTTTAGGGCGACCCGCACTCGCTCGCGCCGAAGTGCGTCCTCGTGCAACCACGCCACCAGCGCCACTCGCGCCTCGATCGCCGCGCGTTCGGTCAGCGGCGCCGAAATATCCTCGGCCAGCAACCGCCGTCCCGCCGCGGTCTGGCAGCGGTCGATCTCGGCCAACAGGCTACCGGCGACGCTTCCCAACGCGGACCGCGTGAGCTCCAAGCTTTCGCGGGTCGCGGTGTCGATCGCGACATGGCTCGACCGCGCGATCCGCCGCGGCGCGTCGAGCAGCATACCGGTGCCTTTCTGGGTCGCGTCGAGGTAGGCGAGCAATCCGCCGGCGGCCGCCAATTCCGGGCGTGACGGCGCGCCGAGGCCGTCGAGCGTCGCCAGCCCGAAGCGGCTCTTGAGCGCGCGTTCGCCGCTCACGCTGTCGAATCCGCCTTTGCCGCCCGACGTAGGGACACCGGGGATCGCCCCGTCGGCGATGGTCTCCGCCGGTGCCAACCGCGCCAGCTCGGCGGCCAGTTCGCCGGGCCCGCAGGCGATCAACTCGAAGCGGCCGGTCGAAATATCGGCGGCGGCGATCGCCAATTCCTCCCCGGCGCGTCCGACCGCCGCCAGCCAGTTGCTCGCCCCCGAATCGAGCAAAGCCTCCTCGGTCAGCGTGCCCGGAGTCACCAGCCGCACGATCGCCCGCTCGACCAGCGCCTTCGACCCGCGTGCTTTCCTCGCCGCGGCCGGGTTCTCGATCTGCTCGGCGATGGCGACGCGGTGGCCGCCGCGGATCAGCCGGGCGAGATAGGCCTCGGCCGAGTGCACCGGGACGCCGCACATCGGGATTGGCTCGCCGTCGCTCGTGCCGCGCTTTGTCAGTGCGATGTCGAGACACTGCGCGGCGGCCTTGGCGTCGTCGAAGAACAACTCGAAGAAGTCGCCCATGCGGTAGAACAGCAAGGCCTCGCCGGCCTCGTCCTTGAGGCGCCGGTACTGGGCCATCATCGGGGTCGGTTCGTCCGCTCGCGCCATCGGACAATTGGTAGCGGCTAAGCGTGACTCTTCCCACACCCTTTGGCTAAAGCCCGGCGCTAGGGAGCAAGGCATGAGCGAGAGCAACGTCAAATTCTCGGAGAGCGAGGCGATCGAGTATCACTCGCGCGGCCGGCCGGGGAAGATCGAGATCATCGCGACCAAGCCGATGGCCACGCAGCGCGACTTGTCGCTCGCTTACTCGCCCGGTGTCGCGGTGCCGGTCCAGGCGATCGCCGACGACCCCGGCCGCGCCTACGAGCTGACCGCCAAGGGCAATCTCGTCGCGGTGATCACCAACGGCACCGCGATCCTCGGCATGGGCAATCTCGGCGCGCTTGCGGCAAAACCGGTGATGGAAGGCAAGGCGGTGCTGTTCAAGCGCTTCGCCGACGTCGACTCGATCGACCTCGAGATCGACACCGATGACGCGCAGAAGTTCATCGACGCGGTCGCGCTCCTGGGCCCGAGCTTCGGCGGCATCAACCTCGAGGACATCGCCGCCCCCGACTGCTTCGTCATCGAGCAGGCGTTGAAGGAGCAGATGAACATCCCGGTGTTCCACGATGACCAGCACGGCACCGCGATCATTACCGCCGCTGGATTGATCAACGCCTGCTTTCTGACCGGCCGCAGCTTCGCCGACCTCAAGGTGGTGGTCAACGGCGCCGGCGCCGCGGCGATCGCCTGCACCGAACTCATCAAGGCGATGGGCGTGCGCGGCGACCAAGTCATCATGTGCGACCGCAAGGGCGTCATCTACAAGGGCCGCGGCGACGTCGACCAGTGGAAGTCGGCGCACGCGGCCGACACCGACGCCCGCACCCTGGCCGATGCGTTGCACGGCGCCGACCTGTTCCTCGGCCTGTCGGCGGCCGGAGCGCTCAAGCCCGAGATGGTCGCCGCCATGGCCAAGGAGCCGATCATCTTCGCCATGGCCAACCCCGATCCGGAGATCAGTCCGCCCGATGCGCGCGCCGCGCGGCCCGACGCGATCATCGCCACCGGCCGCTCGGATTATCCCAACCAGGTCAACAATGTGCTCGGCTTCCCGTTCATCTTCCGCGGCGCGCTCGACGTGCGGGCAACCGCGATCAACGACGAGATGAAGATCGCCGCCGCCCACGCGCTCGCCGAGCTGGCGCGCGAGGCGGTGCCCGAGGAGGTCGCCGCGGCCTATGGCGGCCAGACCCAAAGCTTCGGCCGCGATTACATCATTCCCGCACCGTTCGATCCGCGGCTGATGGA
>JBDTMX010000109.1:0-16301 GCA_039934055.1 Sphingomicrobium sp.
CGCGCAGCAGCGATCCGCCGCCGGTCATGGTGATGCCCTCGTCGATGATGTCGGCCGCGATTTCCGGCTGCGAGCGCTCGAGCGCCACCCGGACGACGTGGACCACGCGCGCGACCGGCTCGGACAGCGCCTCGGCGATCTCGGCCTGGTTCAATGTTACCTCCATCGGCACGCCCCGCGCCACGTCGCGCCCGCGGACATGGGCGATCAGGCCCTTGCCGTCGTCGGGCGCCTTGGCGGTTCCGATCTCATGCTTGACCCGCTCGGCGGTCGCTTCGCCGATCAGCAGATTGTAATTGCGCCGGACGTAGGAGGTGATCGCCTCGTCCATGCGGTCTCCGCCGACCCGCGCCGACTGGGCGTAGGCGAGGCCGCGCAGCGAGATCACCCCGACTTCGGTGGTGCCGCCGCCGATGTCGACCACCATCGAGCCAATCGGGTCGATCACCGGCAGGCCGGCGCCGATTGCGGCAGCCATCGGCTCGTCGATCAGCAGCACCGAGCTGGCGCCCGCATGCGATGCGGCGTCGCGGATCGCGCGGCGCTCGACCGAGGTCGAGCCGGAGGGCACGCACAACACGATCTCGGGCCCGCGCGAAAACCGGCTGCGGCCGCCCTGCGCCTTCTCGATAAAATATTTGATCATCTGCTCGGCGACCTCGAGGTCGGCGATGACTCCATTGCGCAACGGCCGGATAGTCTTGATAGAGTCGGGGGTCTTGCCCATCATCAGCTTGGCGCCGGCGCCGACCGCGCGTACCCGGCGGATGCCATTGTGCATTTCCATCGCCACCACGGAGGGCTCGCTGATCACAATGCCGCGGCCTTCCAGGTATACGACGGTGTTGGCCGTCCCCAGATCGATCGCAATCGCGCGCGATGCGAAGTTGAGAAAGCGCGGTAATGCCATGGTGGGCAGAAATTCCTCCCGAGCGCGCAACGGTTCACGGGCACGATGGGTTGCGGCGTTCGTTACGCGCCCATGACCATCCATGAACCCCGACCCGACGGATTTGCAATCTCGCTCGACGGCCGCCGCATCCTCGTCGTCGAGGATTCCCCGGTGGTCGCGGCGGCCAGCGACGACATGCTGCGCGATATGGGCTGCGTGGTAATCGGACCGGCGACCAACATGGCGGCCGCGCTGCAGATGGCGGCCGCTGAGGATCTGGATGCAGCGATCGTGGACATCAACATCCGCGGCGACAAGGCCTTCCCGGTGCTGAAGATCCTCGAGGGCCGCGGCACCCCGTTCCTCCTGACCAGCGGCTATGCGGACTGGTCGATGCCCGACGAATGGCAGGAGCAGCCGCGCCTGCTCAAGCCCTATACGCCCAACATGCTGCGCGAGTGCCTGATCAAGCTATTGGCTTGAGTGCGACGCCTGCGGCGGCTTGGTAGCGGAGGAGGGACTTGAACCCCCGACACGCGGATTATGATTCCGCTGCTCTAACCAGCTGAGCTACTCCGCCCCATTCAATCGACCTTGGGCAAAAACCGCGGATTTCGCAGGCCTTTCGGTCGCGCCCGTCTCAGCGGGAGCGGCGGGGGATATAGGTCCCGGCATCCAGCCGGTCAACGCGAGGAACCGCTTACCGCCGCTCTCGTTGAGCGAGCGAAGTGGAGGCGCATTGAATGGACCCGTTGACACCGCTCGACACGCTGTGCCGGATTATCCTTCGTGGACGCGAATATGAGGCGCAGACGCCGAGCGACTATGACGGCAATGAGACGCCCGACGATGTCGACGACGAGGACGCAGGCACGCTGTCGGTGCTCGACGACACCCTCAACGACAGCGTCGAGGAAGAACTTCGGGCGATCCTCGAGGATTTGGGCGAGGACCAATTGGCCGAGGTGGTCGCCTTCTGCTGGGTCGGCCAAGGCACTTACGAAGTGGCCGACTGGGACGAGGCAATGGAGGAAGCCACCGCGCTTGTCAGCGGCGGCGGTGCAACGGCGATCGATGAGTTGCTGGACATGCCGATGCTGGCGTCGGTGCTCGAAGCCGGGCTCGCTGCGTTCGAACTGAGCTGTGACGGGATCGGCGACGTCAGCTAGGCCCCGCGGAACGGGTACACCGCGATCTTCTCCCACGGGCCGCCGAGATAGCGGTGGAGGCCAAGGCCGGCGATGCGCAGCGGCCGCGGCTGGAAATCGCGCTCCAGCGAACGGATCAGCTCGCGGGCGGCCTTGGGCGCAACCTTGTTCTGGATGGTGATGTGCGGCCGCCAGCCACCCGCATCCTGTGCGCCGAGCAGCCCGTGGAGGTCGCGGGCCAGTGCATCGCGGAGGGCGTCCAGCTCGTCGGAAACGACACGGAACGCCGCTCCGCCGCCTAGGTCCATGAGGCCCGCGATGCGGGCGGTTGGCGCGGCACTGGCAGCGAGATCGGCAAGACGGCCGCGCAACTCGTGCTCGGCCGACGGAGCGAGCGCGTGAAATATGGTCAGATGCGCCGGCAGCTGGTTGCGCTCCAGCGGGAAATGGCGGCGGCGCAGCGCATCGAGCCAGGCGAAGTCCTCGCCGCCCAGCTCCGCGGTGACGATCAGCGCGGCGCTCACCCTGCCACTATTCAGCGAGCAGGCCATTCGTCCTTCGGGATCGGTTCAAGCGCGCAATATTGGGCTTCGTCCAGTTTCGCCACGATCTCATCCTTTTCCGCATGGAGCTCGCTCCATGGCACCCGGCGCAGGGTCTCGCCGGCGCCGGCGATGCCGCCTTGGGAGACCATCACGTAAGCGATCCGCCCGCTCTCGCGGCCGGCCATCGCATCGACGCAGCTGCCGAGCTCGGACCGTCGCGAGACAACGCTGGCGCGGGTCAGCAGCGAGACCGGGAACAGGGCCTCGCCGGGGGTCGCCTCGCTCGCCCGGGCGGCCGCCCGCGAGCCGTCCTCGACCGCTGCCTGGCGGCCGAGCCAGCGCCAGATGCCGAACAGGTTCAAGAAGGTCAGGACGGCATTGGTCCACACCAGCGCCGGCTGGCCGGTCACGATGCCGAGGCCGAACCAGGCGATCGAGCCCAATGTGAACACGACAAACCCGTAGCCGGTGATGCGGCTGCCGAGGCTGGAGGCAGTGATCGACGCCGCGACGATGGTCGCGACGGTGGCAGTCCACGAAAGGCTGTTTTCCATGGCTCGCAAACCGCAGGGCCAAGCGAAAGTTCAGATTTCGAGCTGGCTGCCGAGCTCGATCACGCGGTTGGTGGGCAACTTGAAGAATTCCATCGCGCTTTCCGCGTTGCGCAGCATCCACGCGAACAGTTTCTCGCGCCAGATCGCCATGCCCGGCCGGGCCGAGGCGATCAGGGTCTGGCGAGCAAGGAAGAAGCTGGTGTCCATCATCTTGCACACCGGTCCGCATTCCTTGAGGTTTGACAGCACCGCGGGGACGTCGATTTCCTCCATGAAACCGTAGCGCAGCTTCAAGCGGAAGAAGCCCGAGCCGTATTCGCGCGATTCGACCCGCTTCTCCTCGGGCACGTAGGGCACGTCCTCGATCCGCACGGTGAGCAGGATGACCCGCTCGTGGAGCACCTTGTTATGCTTGAGGTTGTGGAGCAGCGCGTGCGGCACGCCGCTGCCCGAGCTGGTCATGAACACTGCGGTGCCGGGCACACGCGTGGCGCTCGACGCCGCCGACTTGATGAAGATCTCCATCGGCAGGCTGGCTTCCTGCATCCGGTCGATCATCAGCTTGCGGCCCTTCGCCCAAGTGGTCAAAAAGGTGAAGGCGATGGCGCCGACCAGCAGCGGGAACCAGCCGCCGGCCGGGACCTTGAGCAGGTTGGCGGACAGGTAGCCGAGGTCGACGGTGAAGAATAGCGCGAGCAGCGCAGCCACCGCCCAGCGGTTCCATTTCCACATGGTGATGAGGACGACCGCGATCAGCACGGTGTCGATCATCATCGCGCCGGTCACCGCGATGCCATAAGCGGCGGCGAGGTTGGACGAGTTACGGAAGGTCAGGACGAGCAGGATGACCATGACCATCAACGCCCAGTTGATCACCGGGATGTAGATCTGGCCGGCGGCGCTCTCGCTGGTGTGGGCGATCCTCAGGCGCGGCATGAAGCCCAGCTGGATCGCCTGCTGGGTGACCGAGAAGGCGCCCGAGATCACCGCCTGGCTGGCGATAATCGTCGCTACGGTCGCCAGCAGGACCAGGGGCAGGCGCAGCGTCTCCGGGGCCAGATAGAAGAACGGGTTCTTGACCGTCTCGATCGCCTCGGCCGCGGGCAAGGACAGTAGCATCGCCGCCTGCCCCATATAGTTGAGCAGCAAAGCGGGCAGGACGAAGTAGATCCACGAGACCTTGATCGGGCGGCGGCCGAAGTGGCCCATATCGGCATATAGCGCCTCGGCGCCGGTAACGGCCAAGACGACCGAGCCCATCGCGAAGAACGCGCGAAACGGTTCTTGGGCGAAAAAGCGAAAGGCATTAAGCGGGTTGATCGAGGCGAGGATCACCGGCGGATGGTCGACGATGTGCATCACCCCGAGCACGGCGAGGGTCGCGAAGTAGAACATCATCACCGGCCCGAACATCAACCCGACCCGGGTGGTGCCGCGCGACTGGATCCAGAACAGGCCGACTAGGATGCCGATCGACACCGGGATCACGAACGGCGCGAAGCTCGCCTGGACAGTGGTCAAGCCCTCGACCGCCGACAGCACCGAGATCGCCGGCGTGATCATCGAATCGCCATAGAACAACGCGCACGCGAACACTCCGAGCAGCACGATCCCGCCCGCCCAGCGTTTCTTGTCACTGGTGGTGCGGTTGATCAGCGCCAGCAAGGCAAGGCTGCCGCCTTCGCCCTTGTTGTCGGCACGCATGATGATCGTGACATATTTGAGCGTGACGATGATCATCATCGACCAGAAGATCAGGCTGAGGACGCCGAAAATGTGGAGCTGGTCGGGGACCAGTGTGTGGCGCCCGGAAAAGGTCTCGCGGAAGGCGTAGATCGGCGACGTGCCGATGTCGCCGAAGACGATTCCGACGGCACCGATGGCCAGCTTGTAGAGCGGACCTTGCGCGTGGCCGTGGGCAGGAACGTCGTGCGGCGCAGCCGCCTCGGCGCCTCCAGTCGCATTGATGTTCATTTCGTGAAGTTCAGCCTCGCCTTTCGACAGCACCACAGGCGTCCGCGAACGCGCATCGATATCGCCCCAGAATTGCCGTCTGAGAGGCGGCGCGTCGCACTAGCACCGGGAATCTGGGGCTGCAATCTTGCGAGGACAAGGGGCGGCCGCCCGTCTATAGCCCGCCCGCGAAAGTCACGGACGGAGCGGAATTGCGATGCGGATTGGAGTGCCCAAGGAGATCAAGAACAACGAATATCGGGTGGGGCTGACGCCGGCATCGGTCGCCGAGCTGGTCGTCGCCGGCCACGAGCTGATCGTCGAGACCAAGGCCGGCAACGGCATCGACTGCCCCGATGCGGCGTACAGGAAGGCGGGCGCGGAGATCCTGCTCGATGCGGCCGCCGTGTTCAAAGCCGCCGACATGATCGTCAAGGTCAAGGAGCCGCAGCCGCAGGAGATCGCGCTCCTCGAGCCGCGGCACATCCTGTTCACTTATCTCCACCTCGCCGCCGACAAGCCCCAGGCCGAGGGGCTGATGAAGTCGGGTGCGACCTGTATCGCCTATGAAACGGTGACATCGAGCACCGGCGCCCTGCCGCTCCTGAAACCGATGAGCGAGGTCGCGGGGCGGATGTCGATCCAGGTCGGCGCCCATTATCTCGAGAAGGAGCAAGGCGGCCGCGGAGTCCTCCTGGGCGGAGTTCCCGGCGTCGCCCCGGCCAGGGTCGCGATCCTCGGCGGCGGGGTGGCGGGCGTCAATGCCGCCCAGATGGCGGTCGGAATGCGCGCCGACGTTACCATCTACGACATCTCCAACGAGCGATTGGCCGAGCTCGACATGTTCTTCGGCAGCCAGATCAAAACCGCCTACGCGTCGCGCAGCGCAATCGCCAACGCGGTCGAGAAGGCCGAGCTGGTGATCGGCGCGGTGCTGGTGCCTGGGGCGGCGGCGCCCAAGCTGGTGACACGCGAGATGCTCAAGACGATGAAGCGCGGCAGCGTCATCGTCGACATCGCCATCGACCAAGGCGGCTGCTTCGAGACCAGCCATGCAACGACCCACGACGATCCGGTCTACGAGATCGACGGAGTGATCCATTATTGCGTCGCCAACATGCCCGGCGCGGTGTCGCGGACCAGCGCCTTCGCGCTCAACAACGCGACCCTGCCATTCGCGCTCAAGATCGCCAACCTCGGCGCCAAGGAAGCGATGAAGCGGGATCCGCACCTCGCCAACGGGCTCAACGTCTCGGGCGGAAAGATCCGCCACCAGGCGGTCGCCGAGGCGCTTGGCCTGCCATTCGAGCCAATCAAGTAGGATTTGGGCTAAATGCCGCGATCGCCTGCTCGACCAGCGGCCGCCAGCTCGCATCGGCGGGCGCTTCGGAAAGCAAGGGTTTCCAGAGCTTGAGCGCATCCGCGGGGTCGCCCGAGCGGGCCAATGCCAGGCCGAGGAAGAACGGAGCCGCGGGATGGCCCGGCGCGAGCTCGGCGGCGCGCTGGTAAGCGAACTGGGCGGCGGGTGTCAGCACCCCGGCATGGTCGACCAGTGCGTTGCCGAGCCCGATCCACAACTGCGGGTCGCCGGGATGCTCGCGCACGGCTGAGCGCAGGATGCCCGCCGCGTCGGCGGTTTGGCCCCTGCTCGCCAGCGACTCAGACATCAGCAGCCAATGCTCGGAAGGCGTGAAGTCGCCAAAAAACGCGTGGCGCGCGCCGGCGAGCGGGATGACTTCCTTCGATGCGGCGGCGGTTGGTGGTGACCCGGGCAGCCCCGGGCGGCCCTGGAGCGCATAGCCCGACGCCCCGAGCAGCGCCGACGCAGCGGCCAGCTTGAGCATCGCCCCGCGCAGCCCGAGCAGCCAGAAGGCCGCCATGCTGAACGCGATCAGCGCCACCAGGATGAGCCAGCTACTCATTGCCGGCCCAATCGAATGCGTTTGCGGACCAGCAGCACGCCGAGCAGCAGCAGGACGAGCGGCGCGCCCCACAGCGGCCAGCCGATCGGCGCGGCGGGCGGACGGTAGCTGATCCAGTTTCCGTAGCGCTCGACCAGCCAGGCGCGAACCGCGGCGGGGCTTTCGCCAGCAGCAATTCGGGTGCGCACCAGATTGCGCATGTCGCCGGCGAGTTCGGCGTCACTGTCGGCGATCGACTGGCCCTGGCAGACCAGGCAGCGCAGCTCCTCCATCAGCGCCTCGGCCTTGGCTTCCTGGCGCGGGTCGGGAAGCTGGCGGTTGGCCCATTGGGCGGGTGGCAGCGAGGAGTCCGCGAGCGCAGGCTGCGTCAAGAACAGAGAAAGAAAGAGCAACCCAAGTCTCACCGGGCCTGCTCCAGCTGGGTGAGAATAACTGGCACGTCGGCCGGCTCGATTGGGCCGACGTGCTGGTGGCGGATGATGCCGCGGCCATCGACGACGAAGCTTTCGGGAACGCCGGCCGAGCCGAGCGCAAGCTGGACCCGGCTGGCATTGTCGGCGCCGATCCGCTCGAACGGATTGCCGCGTGCGGCGAGGAACGCGGCGAGATCCTCCGGCCGGTCGCGGATCGCGATGCCGTCGATCACCACGCCGCGGGCCTTGAGTTGCTGCAGCACCGGCGCTTCGGCGACGCACGGCACGCACCAGCTGGCAAACAGGTTGACGAGGTGCGGCTGACCGGTCGCGAGATCGGCCGAGGCGAGGCCTGGCTGATTGGGTTGCGCGGGCGGCAGCGCGAACTCCGGCACCGGCTTGCCGGCGAGGCGCGAGCGGATGGTCGTGTCCTCGGGATGGGCAAGCCGCCACACCAGCGCGGCGAGCAGCAAGCCGAGCAGAGCGACCGGCAACAAGCGCAGCCAGCGGTTCACAGGTAGCGCTCCTTACGCCAGCGCCGCCACGCGCGGCCGACGAGGGCAAGCGCACCGCCAAGCGCGATCAACGCGCCGCCGAGCCAGATCAGGGTGACGAACGGCTTCCACCACAGCCGCAGCTGCCACCGCCCCTCCCCGTCCGGCTTGCCAACGACGGTGTAGAGCTGGCCGCCGAGCATGGTGGCGATCGCAGATTCGTTGGTCTCCGTCGGCGGGTCGGTGAAAAAGCGCGACTGCGGCTTGAGAATGATAACTCCGCTGCCGCGGGAGGCACGAAGCTCGGCCTCGATCGCGGTCCAGTTAGGGCCGATGGCCGGGGCCAGGCCCTGCAAGCGGACGAGCCATGGACCGACCGTCAATGTCTCTCCGGGGCGCACGGCGGCGAGCTTCTCCTGGCTGAAAGCGCTGTCAGTGGCCATGCCGGCAATGGCGACGGCGACCCCGAAATGAGCGAGCGCCATGCCCCAGGTCGAAAGCGGCGTGCGCCACGGGTTGCGCCCGATCAACGGCAAGATGCTGGCGGGGGCAAGCCACGCCGCGACTGTCAGCCCGAGCCGTGGCAGCAAGCCGATCTCAGGCGCCGCGAACAGGCTGATGGCCAGCGCGGTCGCGGCGAATAACGCCGGAACCGTCAGCCGCTTGAGAACCGGCCGCGTCTCACGCCGCCAGGCGAGCAACGGGCCAATGGCTACGAGCGCAGCCAAAAGCAACGCAAGGGGCCCGGCGACGGCGTTGAAGTAGGGCGGGCCGACCGACAGCTTGTCGCCGCTCAACGCCTCGACGAACAACGGGTAGAGCGTGCCGAAGAAGACGATCCCGAGAATGACGGTGAGCAGCAGATTGTTGATCACCAGCCCGGTTTCGCGGCTGACCAGCTCGAACGGCGGGCCTTCCTTGAGCTTGCCGGTGCGCAATGCGAACAGCGCGAACGCCGCGCCGACATAGATGCCGAGCAAGGCGAGCAGGAACGTGCCGCGCTGCGGGTCGATGGCGAAGCTGTGGACCGAGGTCAGGATGCCCGATCGCACCAAAAAGGTGCCGACCATCGACATCGAGAAAGCGATCATCGCCAGCATCATCGTCCAGGCGCGCAAGGCTCCGCGGGAAGCGAGCACATTGACCGAATGAAGCAGCGCGGTCGCCGCCAGCCACGGCATCAGCGACGCGTTCTCGACCGGGTCCCAGAACCACCAGCCACCCCAGCCCAATTCGTAATAGGCCCAGTAACTGCCGGCGGTGATGCCGAGCGTCAGCAGCACCCAGGCGCCGAGCACCCACGGCCGCATCGCGCGCCCCAATGCACGGTCGACCTCGCCGGTCAGTAATGCACCGACGGCGAGGCTGAAGGCGACCGACAGGCCGACGTAGCCGAGGTAGAGGGTTGGCGGGTGGAACGCGAGGCCGGGGTCTTGAAGCAAGGGGTTGAGGCCCCTGCCCTCGAGCGGCGCCGGATCGAGCCGCGCGAACGGGTTCGAGGCAATCAGCAGGAACGCGTAGAAGCCGAGCGCCAGCGCGCCTTGGGCGCCCAAAGCCGCGACCAGGGTCGGCTGGCTGAGGCGGCGCGACGCTGCACCCAGCAGGGCACCGGCAAGCGCGAGGACAGTCACCCACAGGAGCATCGAGCCCTCGTGATTCCCCCACGCGCCAGCGACCTTGTAGAGCATCGGCTTGGCGCTGTGGCTATTCTCGGCAACCAGCGCGACCGACAGGTCGGTCCGGGCGAAGACCAGGATCAGCATCGCCATCGCGATCAGGGTCAGCCCGCCCTGGACGATGGCAACCGAGCGGATGGCGCGGGCGCCGTCGAACCAGGCGCGCAGGTGGCCGACGGCCAGCAAAAGCTGGAGCAGCGACAGCGCCGCCGCCAGCCACAATGCGGCCAGGCCGGTCTCGGCGATCACCTTACGACCGTCTTTGCGGCCTTGTGTTCGGCAGCCTGGTTGCCGAGCTCGGGCGGCATGTAGCGCTCGTCGTGCTTGGCGAGGATAGTGTCGGCGGCGAAGGTGCCGCGCCGTATCTGGCCTTCGGCGACCACCCCGCTGCCTTCGCGGAACAGGTCGGGAACGATGCCGCGATAGGTGACCGGAGTGCGAGCATCGCCATCGCCGACGACGAAGCGAATGGTGACGCCATCAGGCTCGCGCTGCACCGAGCCCTTCTCGACCATCCCTCCGAGCCGCATCGCTTTGCCCTCGACGGCGCGGCCGGCAGTGATGTCGGTCGGCGTATAGAAATAAGCGGCGCGATCCTTGAGGCCCCACATCGCCAGCAAGACAGCGGCCAGCACCGCGGCGATTGCGGCGACGACCAGGACCAGCCGCTGGTTCTTGGGTTTCATTGGCGTTTGAGCTTGTCGGCCGCGGTCTCGGCGCGACGCATCGAGGCGTAGGCCCACAGGATCAACGCCGCGGTTGCGATCAATGCCACCGCGTAAGCGGCGATGACGAACGGCCACGGGTTCATTCGCTTGCCGCCCGTCGCATCCGCGCCTCGACCTTTGCTTCCGCGAGCCCGGCCCGCATGCGCATCAATACGACGGCAGCGAAGATCGCGGTGAAGCCCAGCATGGTCAGCGGCAGCGGCCACAGGATCGAGCCGGCGATGCTCGAACCAGTCAGCCCGATGCTCTGGCCCTGGTGAAGCGTGCGCCACCACAAGACCGAATAATGGATGATCGGCAGGTTGATCGCCCCGACCAGACCGAAAATCGCGGCCAGTCGCCCTTCCCCGCCGCGTTCCTGCTCGGCCGACACCAGTGCGATGTAGGCAAGGTAGAGGAAGAATAGAATCAGCATCGAGGTCAGTCGTCCGTCCCATTCCCACCACGTGCCCCAGGTCGGCCGGCCCCAGATCGAGCCGGTCACCAGGCAAATGGCGGCGAAGGTCGCGCCGGCGGGAGCGATCGCGCGCCCGGCAATGGCGGCCAGCGGGTGGCGCCAAACAAGCTGGCTGACCGAGGCACCGGCGATTCCCGCCCACCCGGCCATCCCGAGCCAGGCGGCCGGTACGTGGATGTAGAGAATGCGGACGGTCTCGCCCTGGAGGTAATCGGGCGGAGTCAGCGTTAGCCCGGCCATGATCCCGGCAGCGGCCAGGAACAAACCAAGCCACAGCAGCCAGGACGTCGCCGGCCGAGCGATGCGCAGGAAGCGCGCCGGGTTGGCAAAAACGTGCATGGCCGCGCGCGGAGGCGTCAGCCTCTGCCGATCAGCCGCTGCGCCATGGCGTCAGCGACTGCCGCCGGGTCGCGCCCCGAAGTCTTGCTCTCCGCCCAAATCTGCTCGAGCCGGTCGGGAATGCCTTCGATCCGCCGGCGCACGAGCTCCTCGTCGCCGTCGCCGAGATATTCGGTGCAGACGCTGATGATGCCGCCGGCGTTGTTCACATAATCGGGCGAGTAGAGGATGCCGCGCTGGTGCAGCCTGGCGCCGTCCTCGGGCGTGGCGAGCTGGTTGTTGGCGCCGCCGGCGACGACCGGCACGCGCAGGGTCGGGATGCTCTGCTCGTCGAAGATGGCACCGAGCGCGTTGGGGCTGAACACGTCGGCTTCGAGCGACAGGACTTCCTCGGGAGCGACGACCTCGCCACCGGCGGCGTCAGCGAGCTTTTTGGCCTTGGCCGGATCAATGTCGGCGATCGACAGTCGGGCCCCTTCGGCCGCCGCGTGGAGCGCGACCCCGGTGGCGACGCTGCCCGCGCCCTGGACCGCGATGTGCAGCCCTGCGACGCTGTCCTTGCCGAGCGCGTGACGGACCGCCGCCTTTAATCCGAGGAACACGCCCAAAGATGTATGCGGGCCAGGGTCGCCGCCGACGCCGCCTTCGGCCGGAAGCCCGGCGACATATTGCGTCTGGCGCGCGACCTCGACCATGTCGGTGACGCTCATCCCGACGTCCTCGGCCGTCACATAGCGCCCGCACAGGCCTTCAACGGCGCGTCCGAGCGCGGCCAGCAGCTCGGGAGACTTGGTGTGCCCTTCGTCGGCCAGGATGACCGACTTCCCGCCGCCCAGCGGGAGCCCGGCCATGGCGTTCTTGTAGCTCATGCCGCGCGACAGTCGCAGCGCGTCGGTGATCGCCTCCATGTCATCGGCATAATGCCAGAAGCGTGCTCCTCCCGCCGAAGGGCCGAGGTGGGTCGAATGGATGGCGATGATCGCCCGGAGACCGGAAGTTTCGTCGTGGACGAAATGCAGCACTTCATGCGCGTCGTAGTCGGGAAGGCGCCAAGGCGTAGTCATATTGCGGAGTATTCCATCTTTCAGCGAGAGCAGCCGGTGGGGCGATCGACGGGACTTGAACCCGCGACCCTCGGTACCACAAACCGATGCTCTAACCAGCTGAGCTACGATCGCCACGGCGCACCTTGGACGGTTCCTTTAGGCGCGCGCGGTCCTTAAGGTCGGGGCCTCCCGAAGGCAAGCGACGGTCCCGGACCATGATGATCAACGCCACCATCGAGAAGTTCGGTTATCCGGCGACGCTGGTGCGCGAATTCGAGCATTGGCTGGTGCTGGCGCGGCCGGCTCAGGTGACGCTCGGCTCACTGGTCCTGGCGGCAAAGGGCGACGCGACCGCCTATCGCGAGTTGCCGGTCGAGGCGTTCAGCGAGCAAGCCGCGGTCATCGCAGCGATCGAGATTGGCCTCGCCGCCTTCTGCCGCTACGAGCGGATCAATTATCTGATGCTGATGATGGTCGACCGCCAAGTCCATTTCCATGTCATCCCGCGCTATTCGGGAACGCGCGAATGGAACGGCCTCGACCTTCCCGACCGCGGCTGGCCGGGACCGCCCGACCTCAAATCCGCGGTTGTCCTTTCGCCCCAGCACATCAGCGCGTTACAAGACGACCTTGCAAAGCATATTTAGCCAACTTTCGACGCCTTGCGCAGCCCTTGCGACGGGCGCATCAATCCGGCGGGGAGAATGCGATGACGGCGAGTCGGCGTTCCACGACGGCCATCGGCGTATCGCTGCGCGATGCGTTGTTTGCCGCTGACCTCGACCCGGACCTCGTCGCGCTCCTCGAAGAAATGCCGCACAAGACGGTCTTGGTGGACCCGCGGCGGCCGTTCCGCGAGCCGAATGCGCCACGCCGCGAAGTCATGTTCGTCCGCTCAGGCATCCTGTGCAAGTACAAGATCGATGGTACCGGTCACCGCCAAATCGTTGCGTTGCGCTTCCAGGGCGAAGGGATCCTGCCGCGCCAGGGTCCCGCGGACTTTGGCATCCAGGCGATCGTTCGAAGCGAGGTGCTGGTCGGGAGCGCGACGGATTTCGATCCGATCGTCGAGGCCCACCCGAAGCTGTGCCGTTTCTTCTGGCGTCTGGTCCAGCGCAACGAGGCGATCAGCTATGAATGGCTGGTCAATTGCGGGAGGCGCGATTCGATCGCCCGGGTCGCGCATCTGCTGTGCGAAACGGCGACCCGCTGCGGCGTCAACGGCGAGAGCGGCCAACTACTCAACCCGTTCACCCAGCAACAAATTGCCGACATCACCGGCCAGACTTCGGTCAACGTCAACCGAGTGTTCGCCGATCTCCAGCGGCAGGGCCTGATCGAGCGCAGCGGCCGCGAGATCCGGTTCCGCGACTGGGCGGAAATGCGCCGCCTGGCGAGCTTCCAGCCGAGCTATCTGGAATAGCCGCGGCCGCCTCCCAGACTCTCGATCCCACTGTCATGATTGTGTCATGCGGACGTCATTCGCGCGTAGCTTTTGTTTCCTAAATCCGAGTCGTGGGACGGCGATGGTCCGGCCAAAGGGGGACCCGGATGAACAATCGGAAATTCACCTTCGCGGCGGCACTCGTCTTCGGCAGCGCCAAATGATCTCCCTGCGACTTCAAAGGGCACCAAATATGAGAAGCATATCCATCTTGCTGCTCGCTTCGGCCGCAGCCGTCGCGAGCCCCGCCGTTGCCCAAAACAGCGGGCCAAGCTCCGTCGCCAACGCTCCTTCAACCGCCGATGACATCGCGGCGCTCCGAGAACAAATCCAGATCATGCAAGCGCAACTGGACAAGCTTCAAGCGGCTCAATCTGCCCAGCCCGTTCCACCAACCGCGGCCCCGCCAGCCCAAGCGCAAGCCAAAGCGGACGTCCCTGGATGGGCCAAGGACACTACGATTGGAGGAAAGGCGTTCTTTAACGTCAGTAGCATCAACCACAAATCGGATGGCCTCGATCAGTCCGACAACGGCGTCCAGACCGACGTCAAGCGTTTCTATCTCACGGTCGAACACCGGTTCGACAAAGTGTTCTCCGCAAACCTGACGACGGATTTTCGTTACAACACCAACGGAACGAGCAAAGACGTTCTGGTGTATGTGAAGAAGGCCTATGTCCAGGCCAAGCTCGCGCCCGAGTTCTTCGTCCGCGTCGGCTCAGCCGATCTACCCTGGGTGCCATTCGTCGAAGACATTTATGGCTACCGGTACATCGAGAATACACTGATCGATCGTACCAAATATGGCACTTCAGCCGATTGGGGAGTCCACGCTGGCGGAACATTTGGTGACGGCATCGTCAGCTACGCCGTCTCGGCCATCAACGGTGCCGGCTACAAGACGCTGTCACGCAGTTCCAACACCGTCGATCTTGAAGCGCGTATCAGCTCCAAGCCGATGAAGAACATCGTGCTCGGTGTCGGTGGCTACACTGGCAAGCTCGGAAAAAGCGCCGCTAATTTGCCCAATACGGAGCATCGCGCCACGCGTCTCAACGCGGTCGCAGCTTACGTCGACAGCCGAGTGCGTGCCGGCGTTGAGTATTTTACGGCGAAGAACTGGAACAACGTTACGACTGTGGCCACTGACAAAACGAGCGGTTGGTCGGCGTTCGGGTCATTCGCGTTCACACCCAAAATCGCAGTCTTCGGTCGCTACGACTGGGTAAATCCGAACCAGGAAACCAACGGCCCGCTCAACGAGAATTACTTCAATGTGGGCGTGAGCCTCCAGCCCGTGAAGAACATCGACCTGGCGCTGGTATATAAGCGCGACAGTGCCAAAAACGGCGTCATCTCAACGTCGAATGGCAACATCGGCGGCTCGATCGATGGCACGTACGACGAGTTTGGCGTGTTTAGTCAGGTCAAATTTTAAGAACGTTTCGCATCACTTCCCGGCAGAAAAGCGCCCCCTCGCTCACGTCAGCGCGGGGGTATTTTCTGTGGGCATGAGTATGGCTCGCATGGATCGATCGTCTAAAGACTAGACCCATGGCTTCCGATGCAATCCGACCGTTCCTCGACGCGCTCGACGAGCCGGCGATGGTGATCGACCGCGGCATCGTCCAGTACGCCAACGAGGCAGCTCGGGGACTGCTCGGGGCGGCAATCGAGGGTAACGACGTTCGCCTGGCTATCCGCCACCCGCAAGCGCTCGAACATATCCTGCCCGGAACCGCCGGGGACGTGGAGATCACCGGGATCGGGCAGTTCGGGCGGCCGTGGACCTTGTCGATTCGCGCAATCGACGACCGCTTGCTGCTGGTCCGGCTGATCGACCGGTCGGCGGCGATCGCGGCGGAGCGGATGCGAGTCGATTTCGTCGCCAACGCCAGCCACGAGCTGCGCACGCCCCTGTCGACCATCCTCGGCTACTCCGAAACGCTCGCCGATGAAGCCGACCTCGACAGCGAGCACCGCACCAAGTTCGGATCGACCATTCGCGCCGAAGCCAAGCGCATGCTGAGAGTCATCGAGGATCTGATGAGCCTGTCGCGGATCGAGGCGGGTCGCTTCGTCACCCCCGCCGACCGGCTATCGCTGGCCGAGATTGCGGACAGCGCGGTCGAGAACGCATGCCTCATCACGGGCGCGAAGCAATGCAGCATCCGGCTCGACGTCGAGCAGGACCTGCCGCCGATTCTCGGCGACCGTGCGCAATTGATGCAGCTGCTCGACAATCTGCTCAGCAATGCGGTGCGGTATGCCTGCGAGAGCGATGATTGCGCGATCCGGGTGTCGGCAGTTCGCGACGACGGATGGATCCGCCTGTCGGTCGCCGACAACGGACCGGGCATCCCGCGCGATCATCTGCGCCGGGTGACCGAGCGCTTCTACCGCGTCGACCCTGCCCGCAGCCGTGAATCCGGCGGCACCGGGCTCGGCCTGGCGATCGTCAAGCACCTCGTTGAGCGCCACAAGGGCACGCTCGACATACTCAGCACGGTTGGCGAGGGAACCGAGGTCGTGGTTCGCCTGCCGTTGGCGCCCTGATCGATAATCGGTGTCACAAAACTGCAATCGGTTTGTCACGCAGGCGTCAGATGCGGCGGCTAAGGCGTCGCTGACCAAGACCTTCCCAACGAGGAGTTCACATGACCAAGTACCTGCCCCTGATCGCGGCCACG
>JBDTMX010000110.1:0-12951 GCA_039934055.1 Sphingomicrobium sp.
GAGCCGTGGAAGGTGCCCGACATGGCGGGCTATGCGCCATTCCCGGTCCAGTTCTTCGACCAGGCGCCAGCCGAGGGCGAGCAGGTCATGCCCTATGACCGCAACGATGATCTGGCGCGGCCGTGGATCAAGCCCGGCACGCCCGGGCTTGAGCACCGCATCGGCGGAATCGAGAAGGCGCCCGGCTCGGGCAACATCGATTACAGCCCCGAGGCGCACGTCGAGATGACGCGGGTGCGGGCGGCCAAGGTCGCATCGGTCGCCGATTCCATTCCCGACCAAGACGTCTGCCTCGGCGAAACGAGCGGCGAGCTGGCGGTGGTCGGCTGGGGTTCGACCTTCGGGCCGATCCACCAGGCAGTGCGCCGCGCCCGCATTCGCGGGCTCGACGTCAGCCACATCCACATCCGCCACATTGTGCCGATGCCGAAAAACCTCGGCGCCCTGCTGCGCGGCTTCAAGCGCATCCTGGTGCCGGAGATGAACAGCGGGCAATTGAAGACCGTGCTGCGCGACCAGTATCTGGTCGATGCGCAACCGCTGTCGAAGGTCAGCGGGCAGCCGTTCCGCATCGCCGAGATCGAATCCGCGATCGAAGGAGCGCTGGCATGAAGCAGATCAACCCGTGGCCGATGATCCTGATGCTGGTTGTCGTCGTCGTGCTGATCGGCTGGCTGTGGGGTGCCGGCCGATGAACGAGATGACCAAATTCACCACCGCCAAGGATTGGGCGAGCGATCAGGAAGTCCGCTGGTGCCCGGGCTGCGGCGACTATGCGGTGCTGAAAGCGGTGCAGCGGACCATGCCGGACCTCGGCATTGCGCGCGAGAAGACCGTGTTCGTCAGCGGCATTGGCTGCTCGAGCCGCTTTCCTTATTACATGGCGACTTACGGTTTCCACACCATCCACGGTCGTGCGCCAGCGTTCGCGACCGGGATCAAGCTCGCCAACCCCGAATTGGACGTGTGGATCATCACTGGTGACGGCGACGCGCTGTCGATCGGCGGCAACCACACGATGCACGTCCTGCGGCGCAATCTCGATTGCCAGATCCTGCTGTTCAACAACGAGATCTACGGGCTGACCAAGGGCCAATATTCGCCCACATCGCGCATCGGCACGCGCTCGCCTTCGACCCCGTTCGGATCGGTCGACCGGCCGGTCGCGCCGTGCATGTTCGCGCTGGGGTCGGGCGCGCGTTTCATTGCCCGCGGCATCGACGTCCACAAGAGCCTGCCCGATGTGCTCAAGGCAGCCCACGCCCACAAGGGCGCGAGCTTCATCGAAATCTACCAGAACTGCATCGTCTACAATGACGACGTGTTTGCGTCGTTCACCGCGCGCGACTTCTCGGCCGAACGGCAATTGTGGCTGCAAGCTGGCGAGAAGATGCTGTTCGCGGGCGGCACCAAGGGCATTGCATTGGATGGCGAGCGGCTGACGCTCAAGGTGGTCGAAGGCGACGATCCGGCGGTACTGGTCCATGACCCCAGGAACCGCGGGCTGGCGGCGATGCTGATCGAGATGCCCGAGCAGGGTTTCCCGGTGGCATTGGGCGTCATCTACGAGGACCCCGCGCCGACCTTCGAGAGCAGCGTGATCGAACAGAACCAGGCGGCGGCGAAAGGCAAGACGCCCGATCTCCAGGCGCTGGTATCGAAAGGCCAGAGCTGGATGGTCGAGAAGGAACCGCACAAGCTCTGACCGGCCGCGTTTCATAAGTGGATAATATCACCCATTCGCTGGTCGGCTGGTCGCTCGGCCAGGCGGGCCTCAAGACGCGGACGCGCAAGGGCCTTGCGGTGCTGATCCTCAGCGCCAACATGCCCGACATCGACGTGTTCTTCGGCCGGATCGGCTGGGAGCCGCTGGCAATGCACCGTGGCTTCACTCACAGCCTGGTCGGCGGCCTGATCGTCATGCCGCCGTTGCTCGCTGCCCTGCTCTGGCTGCTCGATCGCTGGCAGGTAAGGCGCGGAGCGACTTTCAAGAGCGGGCTGCCGATGCGGCCGGTGTGGTTGCTCGGATTGGCTTACCTCGCGACGCTCACCCATCCCCTCATGGACCTGCTGACGACCTATTCGATTCAGCTCCTGTCGCCTTTCTCCAATGCCTGGTTTCACGCCGACGCGTTGTTCATCATCGATGTCTGGATCTGGCTGCTGCTCGGCGGATCGATCGCCTGGTCACGAATTCGGGAAGAGCAAGGCAGACCGTGGCAGCGACCGGTGCAGGCTGCGATCGCAATCGTATTCGCGTACATCGGCCTCAACTTCCTGATCACCCAACGCGCTGACGCGGCAGTCCGGAACTGGGCGGGCGAACGGCGCATCGATGCTCTTTTTGCGTCGCCGCCACCGGTCCTGTTCTGGCGCCGTGGGCTCGTTTGGCGCGAGGGGGAATGCTACCGCTGGAGCCACTACGACCCGCTCGGCGGCGGATTTCAGGCGGTCACGAACTGCCGGCCTAATCTGCTCGGAGACCCGATGGTGCGCGAAGCGCTGCGGCGAGATCCGAAGCTTCGCGGCTTTCTGCTGTGGTCGGTGCTACCGCTCGCCGAGATCAAGCGGTCGCGATGCTCGGCAACAGTTTCAATTGGCGATGCCCGCTACCAGGAATTCGGCAGCCGATCGCGGCTGATGCGCGAAACAGTGGTGCCGACCGGCTCGGCAGGCTGCTAGACCGGCGCCATGGCGGGTCGGGGCGAGCATCTGGTGAAAGCGGACCGCGGCTTCGCGGTTGGCGGCGGCATGGTCGCGCGTCTGATTGCGCCGGCATTCGAGCGAGTGTTGGCTGAGATTGACGCCGGGCTCTTGAGTGGTGGGATTGAAACGACTCTTCCGGACGGCGAGCGGCGTAATCTCGGATTTTGTTCGCCTGGGCCAAGAGCGATTGTCGAATTCAAGAGCTGGATGGCGCTGGTGCGGCTGGCGACGTCTGGATCGGTCGGCTGGTACAAGGCCTGGACGCTGGGCGAATGGGCGAGCCCCGACCCGGTACCCATTTTCGAATTGTTCTCGCTGAATGGCGTTGCGCTGGGCGAGTCCGGACGCGCCAAGGGGCCGTTTCGCTGGATCAATGCGCTCGCCCATCGCCTGCGGGACAATGCGCCCGGCAAAGCCAAGGCCAACGTCGCCGCCCATTATGACCTAGGCAATGATTTCTACGCGGCGTGGCTCGATCCGACGATGACTTATTCCTCGGCCCGGTTCGCTTTTCCGGACCAGCCGCTGGAGGCCGCGCAGCGCCGCAAGATTGCGCTCCTGCTGGATCGGGTTGAGTTGCAGCCGGGGCAGCGCTTGCTCGAAATCGGTTGCGGCTGGGGTAGTCTGGCGATCGAAGCTGCGAATCGCGGGGCCGTGGTCGTCGGGTTGACCTTGTCGGAGGAGCAGAAGGCCTGGGCAGACGCCAGGGTGGCAGAAGCGGGGCTGTCGGAGCGGATCGATATTCGGCTGCAGGATTACCGCGAGATCAATGAGCGGTTTGACGCCGTTGCGTCGGTTGAGATGGTCGAGGCGGTCGGTCGGCGGTGGTGGGGCGCCTATCTCGATGCGATCGGCCGCAATCTGAAGCCCGGCGGCCGGGCGGCGCTGCAGTTCATCAGCATCGATCACCACTTGTTCGAACGCTATGTGGGAAGCGCGGATTTCATCCAGACCTACATCTTCCCCGGCGGGATGCTGCTCGACGAGCCGCAGTTCGCCGCGCTGGCCAAACTGCGCGGATTGTCATGGGACAATCGAGAGGGATTCGCGCACGACTATGCGGCCACTTTGAAGAGCTGGCGGCGCCGCTACGACCGGGCCGTCGCGGCCGGCGAGCTGGCGGAATTTGACGAGCAATTTCAACAGCTTTGGCGATATTACCTGATGTACTGCGAAGGCGGATTCCGCGGCGGCGCGATCGACGTCGCGCAAGTCACGATGGTCAAAAGCTAGGCGTCGATCCGCACCCGCTCGCCGCTCGGCGCGTCGGACTGGAGCCGTTCGACAATCGCCGCGGCGACCGCTTCGGGTGGTTTGACGCTGTCCGGTTCCTCGCCCGGGAAGGCGAGCGCACGCATGCGCGTGCGGGTCGCGCCGGGGTCGACGATATGGACCCGGATGCGGCCGGTGTGCTGGGTCTCGTCGGCATAAGCGCCGACGAGCGTCTCGAGCGCCGCCTTGGACGAGCCATAGGCGCCCCAGAAGGCGCGCGCCTCGCCCCCGACCGAAGAGGTCAGCGCCACCAATTCGGCGCGCTGTGAGCGGCGAACGAGCGGGTCGAAGGCGGCGATTACCGCCTGGTTGGCGACCAGGTTGAGAGCGAGGACGCGAGCATATTCCCTGGCGTCGATGTGCTCGACGGGGGTCAGCGAGCCGAGCATCGCGGCGTTGAGGACGAGGATGTCGAGCGCGTCCCAGCGCTCGGCGATCGCGGCCGCGAGCTTGGCGATCGATTCGCTGTCTGTGAGGTCGAGCGGAGCAATGGTCGCAGTGCCACCGGCGTCATGGATGCGGTCGTCGACCGCCTCGAGCGCGCTGGCGGTGCGAGCCACCAGGATGACGTGGGCGCCGGCGGCGGCAAGCGCTTCGGCGGTCGCAGCGCCGATGCCGCGGCTGGCCCCGGTGACGAGCGCCAACTTGCCGGCGAAAGGAAGCTTGGCTTTGACCATCCGTCGAAGTGGTTAGCGGCTGGCGACCAGGGACAGGGGACCGGCGCGCTCCTTCTCGGTGAAATCGGTGAGGGCGGTCGGATAATCGCCGGTGAAACAGGCATCGCAGCGCTGCGGCTGGGCGTCGTTCCGCTCCGAGCCCAAGGCGCGATAGAGGCCCTCGATCGAAATGAAGGCCAGGCTGTCAGCGTTGATGTAGTCGGCCATTCCCTCGACGCTCATCTGCGCCGCGAGCAATTTGGCGCGCTCGGGCGTGTCGACCCCGTAGAAGCAGCTGTGCCGGGTCGGCGGCGAAGCGACCCGCAAATGGACCTCGCGGGCGCCGGCATCGCGCATCATCTGGACAATCTTGACGCTGGTCGTGCCGCGAACGATCGAATCGTCGATGAGGACGATGCGCTTGCCGGCGATCAGCGCCGAGTTGGCGTTGTGCTTCAATTTGACACCCAAATGCCGGATGCCGTCGCTCGGTTCGATGAAGGTCCGGCCGACATAGTGCGAGCGGATGATGCCCAATTCGAACGGGATCCCGGACGCCTGGCTGAAGCCGATCGCGGCGGGAACCCCGCTGTCGGGCACCGGCACGACATAGTCGGCCTCGACCGGGGCCTCGCGCGCCAGCTCGGCGCCGATGTTCTTGCGGACCTGGTAGACCGAAGTGCCGTCAACGATCGAATCGGGCCGCGAGAAATAGACGTGCTCGAAGATGCACGGCTTGGGATCGGCTTTCTCGAACGGCCGGAACGAGCGGATCCCCGAGCCATTGACCATCACCATCTCGCCCGGATCGACGTCGCGCAGGAAGGTCGCGCCGATGACGTCGAGGGCGACGCTCTCGGAGGCGAAGATGGTCGCCTCGCCGAGCTTGCCCATGACCAAAGGCCGAATGCCGAGCGGGTCGCGGCAGGCGATCAGGCCGTCGGGGGTCAGGACGACCAGCGAGTAAGCGCCCTCGACCCGGCGCAGCGCGTCGGTCAGCCGCTCGACGGTGGTCGTGTACTGCGAGGTGGCGACGAGGTGGATGATAACCTCGGTGTCGCTGGTCGACTGGAAGATCGAGCCGCGGCGGTTGAGCGTTCGCCGGAGCTTCATGGCGTTGGAGAGATTGCCGTTGTGGGCGATCGCGAAGCCGCCCTCGGCAAGCTCGGCGAACAACGGTTGGACGTTGCGCAGCGCGGTTTCGCCGGTGGTCGAATAGCGGACATGGCCGATCGCGCTGCGGCCGGCCAATGCGCGCATCACCTTGTCGCGGTCGAAATTGCCGGCGACGTGGCCCATCGCCCGGTGCGAATGGAAATAGGCGCCGTCGAAGCTGGTCATGCCGGCCGCTTCCTGGCCGCGATGCTGGAGCGCGTGCAGGCCAAGGGCGACGAAGCTGGCGGCGTTGTCGGCACCCCAGATGCCGAACACGCCGCATTCCTCGCGGAGCTTGTCCCCGTTGAGATCTGCGTCGAACGGATTGGTCGTCAGCATGTCCCCGCCTTCGGCCCTGAGGGCAATAAACTGAGCTGGCCCGTCATATAGGGGCCGCGCCGCGCTTTGTCGCCCTTTGCCTGAACCGAAATTGAGGGAGTGGCTTACTTTGAGAATGGGCTGTGACCCAATGTCCGCTTTCCACCCATTGCGGACACTCGCGAAGTTCATTTTCAGATCTTTCACATCATGATAAGACCGCAGTTTCCGCAGGGGACGAGCGCATGACCGGACCGAGCGAGAGCAGGGCCTACCGCGCGGGAGTTGCCGTTGCGCTCGTGGCATCGTCCCTCACCGTGTGGACCACGATCGTTCGCGATGATGGCACCGGTATAGGCTACTTCCTGCTGATCATGGCGGCAGTCGTTGGCGCGTTCTCAGCCTGGTTCCGGCCCGGAGGCATGGCGCGGACCATGCTCGGCGTAGCGATCATGCAAGCGTTACTCGGGGTCGCAACCGCTACCTCGCCGTCGACAGGAAGCATTCCCGATGGCTCGTTCAAGGCTTTGCTGTTCAGCGGCTTCTTTGCAGCACTGTGGCTGATTTCGGCGAGCTTCTTTCGCGTCGCTTCGAAACGAGATCACAAGGCGGCCGTAGCCAACTAGCCACTCAAACGTGCGCGAAGAGAGAGCCCCCCGCTATTCTCTTATCCAGAAAGCAGCAGCTGCATTTTAGGACCGATGACGTCAGTCATGGCCCACGTTCGATTCCCACCCAATGGGGGCATCCTGATTTATGTTAAAGGCCCTATGCAGCGTCCGTCTGAAGGCGTAATAAGGGGCATCGCCGCCAGTAGCTTTGGCGAGTCGGCGACCGAGAGACATCCGGAGAGCTCCCGCTGGAAGGGGGTTGAGATGTCAGATCAGAATAATTCGGAATATTTCGCATCGCGCGCGGTGGCCGAGCGCCTGATGTGCGATTGCGCGGCCGATCTGCGCGCCGCCGCAATTCATGCCGAGCTCGCCGCCCGCTATGAAGAGCTGGCGCTGGAGTTCGACACTGCGGACGAGCGGCGAACCGCGACGGGATAGCTGGGGCCGAATTCAAGGGCCTGGGTTTAGATCGCCCGATTGGCTGCCACGGCGGCGCGGATGAGCGCCTTGAACGCCTCTTCGTCGATTGTATCGCCCTGATGGAGATCGATCGCCCGCCGGGTGTTGCCCTCGAGGCTGGCGTTGAACAGGCGGGAGGGGTCGTTGAGCGACGCACCCTTGGCGAAGGTCAGCTTCACTTTGTCCTTGTAGGTCTCGCCGGTGCACAGGATGCCGCCGTGGGACCATACCGGAACCCCCGACATGGCGTTCGACGGCTTGCGCCACTTCACTTCCTCGACCGCGTCGGGGTCGGCCGCCAGGATGAGGCGGCGGACGCGGGCCAGCGTCTCGCCCCGCCAGTCGGCCATCCCCTCGATCCGCGCCTAGCCGCCGCTGCCGGTCGCCACGCCGGGCATCGGGCGATCCTGGACCTGCCGATTGATATGGTCCCTCAGGCGATCCTTTTGGTCATCGTCGGCATGTTCGCGCTGCTTCCACTGCTCCCTGGTCAGGCAGACCACCGGCGCGAGGCGGGTGCCGACCGTGTTTTCGCGCACGCAGATCTTCTTCGCGGGCTGATCGGGCGCCTTGACGACGATCGCAGGGTCGTCCGCGGCGGCGGGCGATGAAAGGGCCGCAAGCAGTGCAAGACTCAGCAGACGCAGGTAATTCATGGAAAAGGACTCCCCTCGAAGCATCACCCTACTGCCGGTAATTGCCGATTTGCTCAATACCCACGAGAGTTGACGTTTACGGAAACGTAAAGCATAGGCCCAAGATGGAGTCGATGGACGGCAGCGCGGGCGACAGGTCGGACGGCGCGGCGGGCGCACGATATGCGATCGGGGAACTGTGCGAAGCGTTCGGGGTGACCGCCCGGGCCCTGCGATTCTATGAGGACGAGCTGTTGATCGCCCCCGAGCGGCGCGGGACGTCGCGCTTCTATTCGGACCGCGACCGGGCGCGGTTGAGCTGGATCCTGCGCGGCAAGCGGGTCGGCTTCAGCCTCAATGAAATCCGCGAGATGCTCGACCTCTACGATGTCGGGGATCATCGGCAGACCCAGCGGCGGGTGACGATCGAGCGCTGCCAGCAACGGATCGACGCGCTGCGCCGCCAGAAAGATGATATCGTCACGACGATCGCCGAACTTGAGGACTTTCTGAAATCGCTTGGCGGCCCCGCCGATCGCCAAACTATCGAAGACAATGGGAGCAACTAGATGGCCGTTTATTCAGCGCCGGTGCGCGAGACCCGCTTCATCCTCGATCAGGTGCTGCAAGTCGGCAATTATTCCAATCTCGAGGGATTCGCCAACGCCACGCCCGACCTGATCGAGGCGATCCTCGACGAAGGTGGAAAGTTCGCCTCCGAAGTGCTGGCGCCATTGAACAAGGTCGGCGACGAGCAGGGCTGCAAGCGCAACGACGACGGATCGGTGACCGTGCCCGACGGGTTCAAGGACGCTTACAAGCAATGGTGCGACGGCGGCTGGCCGACCTTGTCGGCGCCGGAAGAATATGGCGGGCAGGGCCTGCCGCAGGTGCTGTCGACCGCGCTTAGCGAATATGTCCTGTCGGCCAACCAGGCGTTCGAAATGTTCCAGGGGCTGACGTCCGGCGCCATCGCATCCCTGGTGATCAAGGGCAGCGACGAGCAGAAGGCGACCTATCTGCCGAACATGGTCAGCGGCCGCTGGACCGGCACGATGAACCTGACCGAGCCGCATTGCGGGACCGATCTCGGGCTGCTCAAGACCCGCGCCGAGCCCAATCCGGACGGTAGCTATTCGCTCACCGGCACCAAGATCTTCATTTCGTCGGGCGAGCACGACTTGTCCGAGAATATCATCCACCTGGTGCTGGCCAAGATCGCCGGCGCGCCCGACACCGTCAAAGGCATCTCGCTGTTCGTGGTGCCCAAGTTCCTGGTCAACGACGACGGCTCGGTCGGGGAGCGCAACCCGGTCAGCTGCGGCGCGATCGAGAAGAAGATGGGCATCCACGGCAACCCGACCTGCGTGCTCAATTATGACGGCGCCAAGGGCTGGCTGGTCGGCGAGCCTGAAAAGGGCCTGGCGGCAATGTTCATCATGATGAACGCGGCGCGGCTGGGGGTCGGCCTGCAGGGGCTGGCCCAGGGCGAGGTCGCCTACCAGAACGCGCTGGCCTACGCCCGCGAGCGGCGGCAGGGCCGGGCGCTGGTCGCCAGTGAGCGCGAGGACGGCGCCAAGGCCGACCCGATCATCGTCCACCCCGACGTGCGCCGGATGCTGATGGAGATGAAGTCGTTTCTCGAGGGTGCCCGCGCCCTGGTGCTGTGGGGAGCGCTGCAGGTCGACCTATCGCGCCGCGCCGAAAGCGAGGAAGCGCGCCAGGAGGCCGACGATTTGGTGTCGCTGCTGACGCCGGTGATCAAGGGCTATTTGACCGACAAGGGCTTCGACAGTGCGGTCACCGCCCAGCAGGTGTTCGGCGGCCACGGCTACATCCGCGAGCACGGCGTCGAGCAGTTCGTGCGCGACGCGCGCATCGCCCAGATCTACGAGGGCACCAACGGCATCCAGGCACTCGACCTGGTCGGACGAAAATTGGGCAAGGACGGCGGCCGCGCGATCCAGCGGCTGTTCGCGCTTCTGTCGCAGGAAGTGGCCGACGCGTCGGGCGACGAGGAACTCAAGCCGTTCCTCGCTGCTTTCACGCGGTCGATCGGCGATTTGCAGGCGTCGACCAAGTGGCTGATGGACAACGGCCTCGCCAACCCCAACCAGGCGGGCGCGGCGGCCTACCCGTACATGACCATGATGGGCATCGTCGCGGTCGGCCTGATGTGGCTGCGGATTGCGCGGGCGGCGCGGGCCGCGCTGGCGGGAGATGCGGCGGACCGCGGGTTCTACGAAACCAAGCTGGCGACCGCGCGCTTCTTCGCCGACAAGGTGATGCCCGAAACCGGGTCCCTCAAGCGCAAGATCGAAGCCGGGGCGGACAGCCTGATGGCGATCCCGGCGGAAGCTTTTTAGGGCGTCAACTCACGGACTAGAATTTGCGGACGGTTCCGTCGCCGGTGCCGACGGTCATGCCGAACTTGCGGACCGTCATACTGTTGCGCGCGGTCATGCCTCCGGCGAGCGGCGCCAGCCACTGCTCGACCGACAGATGGCCCTTCATCTTGAAGCGGAAGCGGTAGCGGTCGCCAACCCGGTCGATGGTCACCGGCCCGCTCGCTTCCGACATGGTTCCGGCGAAGTGGCCGGACCCGATCTGGCGGATGCGCCAGAGCCGCTCGCGCGGCGGCTTGCCTTCGTCCTGGACCTGCTGGACCAGGGTCAGGCTGCCGTCGGACTCGATGTGACCGCGGCCGATGCTGCGGGTGCGGTACGGATTTCTCATGAAGAGCTTCACGGTGCCGGAGCTTTCCGTCCGTCCCTCGAAGAAATTGAGCGGATGGACGAGCGGCCCGGCGCCCGTTGGCGCCGAAAGGAAGAAGGCTGCGGCCGCGGCCGGGAGCAATTTGCGGCTGGCTTGAATGGCGCGGACCTAGTTTGAGTGTCGGAAGAAAGCGGTCCGAGGTGACGACCTCAAACCGCCTTTCGATAACATTCTGCCTTTGGGAAGGAGGAGATACGGCAGGGTGCCCGAATTGAACATTCGTTAGGCAGGATTGGTTCCGGAGTCGAACTTCAATGCGAGAAAGCGGTCAGGACGCCGCTTTCTGGTCGACATACCACGGTCGCAGCATGGTGACATCGTTCCCGCTAACCTTCTTGGGGGCGAGGCGGGCGAGGTCGAAGCCGTCGGTGAACTGGACCCCGAACTTGCCCGACTGCGCCCAGCGGATCGAGCCGAGAACCGGGCCGACGCCGACGATGTCGATGGTGATCGCGGTCCCCGGCGCAACCGGGCGGGGACATTCGACCAGCGCGCCCATGGCGGAGATGTTGCGCAGGCGGATCTCGGTCACTTCGCCGCCGATCTCGGCGATCGCCCGGCGCATCAGCCGCTGGCGCGGCTCGCGGATGCACTGGTAGCCGTCGGCCTCGACAGTCACCCGGTTGGCCAGCTGGCGCGCCTCCTCCGCGGGGGCGGGGCGGCCGAAGATGTAACCCTGGACCTGACTGACCCCAAGCTCGCGGATCAGGTGGAGATCGTCGTGGGTTTCGACGCCCTCGGCGGTGGTGTCCATGCCCAGCGTTTCGGCGAGCGTGACGATTGCGCGGATGATCGCGCTGTTGCGGTTGGTGGTTGAGGCCGCGCCGCGGACGAAGCTCTGGTCGATCTTGATCTTGTCGAATGGCGCCTTCTTCAAATAGCCCAGCGAGCTGTAGCCGGTGCCGAAATCGTCGAGCGCCAACCGCACGCCGAGACCCTTCAGCTTGGCGAAGGTGTCGTCGGTGCTGTCGCCCTCGGCGAGAAACACGCCTTCGGTGATTTCGAGCTCGAGTCGCTCGGAGCGGACCGCGGTCTCCTTGAGCAGCTCGGCGATCATGTCGACGGTCGCCGGATCGTTGAACTGGATCGGCGACAAATTGACCGCCACGCGGAGCTGCTCGGGCCAGTTGGCGGCTTCGAGAAGCGCGGTCCTGAGCACCCAGCGGCCGATGTCCGAAATCAACCCACTCTCTTCGGCCAGCGGAATGAATTTATCCGGAGAGATCGGGCCGCGAACCGAATGCGTCCAGCGGACCAGCGCCTCGAAGCCGCAGATCTCCTCACCGGCGCAGCGAATGATCGGCTGGTACGCGACCCACAACTCGCCGCGTTCGATCGCCTGGCGAAGATCGTCCTCGAGCACCTGGCGGTCGGTCAGGTCGCTGTGCATCGCCGGCTCGTAGAAGCAATGCTTGCCGCGCCCCGCCCCCTTGGCCGCGTACAAAGCGAGGTCGGCGTTGCGGATCAGGCTGTCGGCGCAGGCGCGGCCGGGATCGCCGATCGCAATTCCGACCGAGGCGCCGATCTTCACCTTGTGCCCCTCGATGTTGTACGGTCGCGAGACCTGCTCGATCAGGGTGCGCGCAAGCGGCTCGAGGAAGCCGATGTCGACCGTGCCCGGAAGCACCGCCTTGAACTCGTCGCCCCCGAGCCGACCGACCTGGCCATGATCGCCCATCACCGCCTTGAGCCGTTCGGCGACCTGGCGCAGCAGCGCGTCGCCGATCGGATGGCCGAGCGTGTCGTTGACGTTCTTGAAGCGGTCGAGGTCGATCAGGAACAGAGCGCAGCCCTTTTGCCGGCGCGACGCGTTGCGCAGGGCTTCGTCGAGCGTCTGGCGCATCAGCGCGCGGTTGGGCAGGCCAGTCAGCGAGTCGAACCGCGCGAGGCGCGAGATTTCGTGCTCCGACCGGCGCTGCTCGGTTAGATCGGTGCCGATCCCGCGGAAGCCGAGGAAGCGGCCGCGCTCGTCGAAGATCGGGTTGCCGGACAGCGACCAGTGAACGTCCTGGTCGCTCGCCGGACGGACCACCACGTCGGAAAATGGGAAGCGCGCGGCGAGGTGAAAGCCGAGCGTCTTGCGCTCTTCGTGGATCGCTCCGACCGGGCTGGTGTCGACCGACAGCAGGTCGGGGAACTGGCGGCCGAGCAAGGCCTGCCGCTCGCACTGGAAATCGTCGGCCAGCTGCTGCGAGACGTAGGACAATGTGCCTTCCGAATTGGTCTCCCAGAACCAGCCGCGGCCGCTGTTCTCGAACTCGGCGACGAAGGTCAGCGCCTTGTGCGCCTCGGCGTCGAGGTTGAGTCGCTTGCGGCCGGCGGCGATGACCGTCTGCGCCCCGGCGACGCTGTAGGCGATGA
>JBDTMX010000111.1:0-17968 GCA_039934055.1 Sphingomicrobium sp.
CGATCTTGTTCGGATCGGCGGTCGCGTCGGCGATGATCACGAACGGCGCTTCCAGACCCTTGGCGCCGTGCACGGTCATCACCCGCACCGCCTGGGCCGGAGCCGACGGGTCGCGCTGGACCTCAACGTCGCCACGGCCGAACCAGGCGAGGAAGCGGTCGAGCGACGGCGTCTCTTCGCGCTCGAACTCCATCGTGCTCGACAGCAATTCGTCGATCGGATCGCGCGCCGCCAGCCCGAGCCGCCGGTAAAGCTTGCGCCGGCCATCGAGCGGCCCCGACAGGATCGTCTCGAGAAACCGCGCTGGCGTGGTGAAATCGGCCATTGCCAGCAAAGCGCCGAGCGTGTCGTGCGCGGCGGCGAAATGCGGTTGCTCGGCCGAGCGCTCGCGCAGCGCTCGCCACAGCGGCACTTTCTTGCGGCCGTAAGCGAGCTCGAACAATTGCTCCTGGGTCCAGCCGATCAGCGGCGACACCAGCAGATTGGCGAGGTTGAGGTCGTCGAGCGGCTGGACCGCGAATGCGACCGCGGCGAGCAGGTCCTTGACCGCGAACGGCTTCGACAGATGCAGCCGGTCGATCCCGGCGACCGGCACCTTGGCGGCAAACAGCCGGGCGACGATCAGCGAGGCGAGTTCGTCGCGGCTGCGCACCAGGATCAAGATGTCGCCCGGCCCCAGCGGCCGCTTGGTCGAGCTGAGGATCGGCGCTTCGTCTAGCCAGCGCCGGACCTGCTCGGCCAGAGCGATCGCATATTTCCGATCGCGCTCGCCGATCCAGCCTTCCTCGCCCCCACCAATATCATCGGCGTCATCGGATTCTTCATCGGTCTCGACCGCGAACGGCTTCCACAGCTCGACCAAACCGGGCCGGCGGTCGAAAAAGGCGCGGTGCGGGTCGGGCGGCCCGGGCAGGCGCATTTGGCGATAACCGACCTCGCCGATCATCGCGTCGACCGCGTCGAGGATCGCCTGGGCCGAGCGGAAGCTGGTGTCGATCGACAGGTCGCGGAACTCGAGCGCCAGCCGCTGCCCGTCGTCGCTCTCGTCCTCCGCCGCGCGCAACTCGGCCGAGCGTTCGCGAAAAGTGCTTCGAACGGCGTCGAAATCGTCGGGATTGCTGCCCTGGAAGCCGTAGATCGCCTGCTTGAAGTCGCCGACCATGAACAGCGTGCGCACCCGGCGCTCGGTCTCGCTCGAGCCGCTGAAAAACTCCTCGACCAGCGCCTTCACGATCGCCCATTGGTCGGGGTTGGTGTCCTGCGCCTCGTCGACCAGGATGTGGTCGGTCCGCCGGTCGAGCTTGTAGCGCACCCACTCGCCCATACCGGGAGTCTCGAGCAGCTTACGCGCCCAACGGATCAGATCGTCGAAATCGGCGACCCCGGCACTGCGCTTGGCGCGACTGTAGGCGGCCGCGAACGCCTGCCCCGCGCGCAGCCCGGCGGCCATGTCGCAAGCCAATGCGGCGCCGCGCTGGATCGCGATCAGATCGCCGATCATGGCCCCCAAATGCGCGGCGTGGGCGTCATAATCGACGTTGGCCGCGCGCTGGCCTGCCGTCACCTGTCGCAAGCCGCCGTCGTTCTTGATCAGGATGCGGGCAAGCTCGGCAAGACCGGCGCCGCGTTGCGAAGGCGGCAGGGCAAGCCAGGCATCGGCGACACTCGCATATTCGGTGCCGCTCTTGGTCCCCCAACTGCGGTTGGCATCGGCGATCGCCCGCAGCATTGCACAGTCGAAGCGGTCGTCGCCGCAAAGGTCGGCGAGATAATCCTCGACCGCGCCTTCGGGCAGACCCATCGCCTCGCGCAGCTTGCCCTCGATCGTCTCCGGCGCACCCAATGCGGCCATCGCTTCGCTCGCCCGCGCGCATTGCATCAGATAGGCGACCGCGTCCTGCTCGCCGAGGCGCAGGCTGAGGCACTGGACGCCGGCGATCAGCCCTTCGTCGCCACTGCTTTCGGCATCGGCCAGCAAAGCGGCGAGCGTGGCCCGCGCCAGCTCCTGCTCCGCGCGGCCTTCCAGGGGCTTGAACCCGGGCATGATCCCGGCTTCGGCCGGGAACGTGGTGAGCAGTGCCTGGGCGAAGCTGTGGATGGTCTGGATGCGCAGGCCGCCGGGCGCGTCGAGGATCTTGGCGAACAGTCGCCGCGCCTGCTGGATTGTCGGTGGATCATTGGCTTCGCCGAGGTTGATGAGATCGCTTCTTAAGTCCTGGTCGCGCATCCGGACCCAGCTCGCGAGCCGCGCACTGATGCGGTTGGCCATCTCCGCCGCGCCCGCCTTGGTGAAAGTCAGGCACAGAATGTGCTCGGGCCGGACGCCGGACAGAAGCAGCCGCAGCACCCGAGCGCTCAGCACCTGGGTCTTGCCGCTGCCCGCCGACGCCGACAGCGCGGCGTGGACGTTGGGGTCGGACGCCGCCGCCTGGCCGCCCTTGAGCTCGGGAAAGGGTTTCAGTCGGTAGCGCATCAGCCAGCCGCTTCCCAAGTCGCGGGGAAGGCCATAGAAAGCGCAGGATGAGCGACAGCGAAGACGAACAACGGCGCGCAAAACTGGTCAAGGCCGGGGTTGCGGTAGGCATTGGCTCGGCGGCGATCGTCGCCGCGCTGCTCTACGCCTCGAAGATCAAGAAGACGCCTGCGAAGCCTGGCAAATAGCGTCATTCGCGGCCGTACCATTCTTCCAGCCGCATCAGCTGGTCGTAATCGCCGTAGGGCGCGTAGGCGGGGTTCAATTTGGCCGTGAACGGCTCGTCGCCCGTCAGCCACTTGCGCGCCGCTTCGCGGAAATTCCATTCGGCGTGAGCGAGGAACTCGGCCGCGCCTAAGGTCTTGTCAGGACACATTTTTTTGCCAAAGCTGTCGCCGTATTTGGTCAGCGACCAATACTCATGCGCGACCGGCTCCCCCGCGATCCCCTCAAACCCCCCAGCCTTCGCGATCAGCCCCAGCAATCCGAGCTGCAACGCGAATCCGGCATCGACCGCTTTCTGCGCCGGCGCCTTGCCCGTCTTGTAATCGATGACGGCCAGCCCGCCCTCGGCGAGGCGGTCGATTCGGTCCGCCTTGCCGTGCACCGTGACCTCTCCGATTGCGGTCTCGCCCCACATCTCCGCCTTGAGCGGCCGCCTCCCCTCGGCGCGGTTGGCGATCTCTTGCTTCTCGATCCAGCGGATCGCCTCGATCAGCCGCGGCTGCCACAGCGCGCGCAACATCGGGTGGATATTCCCACTCGCAAGCAAGGCGCGGGCACGCGGCATGAGCTGCGCCGGATCGCAACCATCCTGCTTCAGCCAATGCTCCAGCACCTCGTGCACTGCGGTTCCTTTCCACGCCGCGCTTTGGTCGGCGTCGACAGCGTCGAGGCTGCGCAGGCCGAGCATGGTCTGGGCATAGAAAGCGAACGGATCGGCCTTCAGGCGGTCGACCGCGGTCACCGAGATCCGGTTGGGGCGGAGCGCTTTGGGCGGTGCCGGCCGCGGCCTCGCGGCGGGCTCGAGAATGTGCGGATCATCGAGCGTTGCGGCGAGCCGTTCCAGCCGAATGTCGCGGGCCAGGCCGCCGGTCATCGCCCGCAGCCGCAACCAGAAGCGCGAGGCGATGGTCGGCGAACGGCCGTCGCGGCGTGCTCGCGTGATCAGCACGTTGGGCGCCCCCAGCGCACTCGCGAAATCGTGCGCGGCGAGGCCGGTCCGGAATTCGAGCCCCGGCATGCCGAGGTTGGCGCGAATCTTGGGCGCCAGCCACGGATCGGGCGCGGCAAGCGCCGGCCACACGCCCTCGTTGAGCCCGCCCAGCACCATTAAGTCGGCCTGCTGCAGGCGTGCTTCGAGCAGCCCCCAGATGAACAGCCGCGGATGACCACCATAAGGCGGCCGCACGGGCCGCTCGTCGAGCAGCTGGCGAAGCATCGGGCCTGCGTCTTCGGCCGCGATTGCGAGGCGGGATGCCTCGGGCAGCGCCTGGAGCTCGGCCAGCAGCTCGGCCGCCATCCGACCGTCCTGGCCACGCCAGGCCGCGCTGCCGGCGAGTGCATCCGCCGATCCCGCCAGCCGCTCGGCGAACAGGCTCAGCGAGAGCGGCCCGCGAAGCATTGCGTCGAGCGGCACCACCACGTCCCGCACGCGCTGCCATTCTTCGCTGCCTTTTCCGGAGAAATGCGCATCGAGGCCGTGGAGGCCGGCCGCTGGACGCGGACCGCGCAGCCCGAGGTCGAGCGCGCGTACGGCGTCGAGCCAGGCGAGGCGCTCGTCGCCCTCGCCGCCGACCAGCGGATGCTTGAGCAGCGCCAGCAGCGGCACCGGCGCCAAATCCTCCGCCGCGGCGGCGGCGATCGCCAGCAGCAAAGTGCCCGCGGCGGTCTGCGACAGTGGGCGGCCGGCGCTGTCGTCAGCCTCGATGCCCCAACGTGCCAGAAGCGCGGAAACGCGCGCCGCAAGCATCCGATCGGGCGTGACCAGTGCCGCCGTTCGCCCGGGCGTCTCGACCGCTTCGCGCAAGGCAAGTGCGATCGCCTGTGCTTCCGCTGCCGGGTCAGGGAGCTCGACGGTGCGAATTCCAGTCAACCGGCGCTCGGCGGGCTTGAGGTCTTTCCACTTGTCGCTGAAGTCCGCGACGGTCATTGCGTTGGCCACCGCCCGACCGCGGATCGAGCGCGCCGCCGACCGCCCTGCCGCGCGCCACAGCCGCACTTCGCCGCGCGCGATTCCCATCCGATCGAGCAGCAGCTTCAAATGGAACTGGGGATGGCTCTCTTCGCCCCTCTTCTGCTCGCCAAGGCCCTCATCATCGGGCCCGAGCGCCTTCCACTCCTCATCCGGCATCACCGAAGCGAGGCTCAGCCCGGGCAGGACGACCATGCCTTCGGGCATGTCCGCCACCCGCCGCAGCAACGCGGCCACGGCTGGCGCCGCGGTTGTGATGCCGGCCGCGATCGTAAATCCGTCGGGCGGCGATCGCTGCCACCGCTCGGCCATCGCCCTCAGCAACCGGTTGCGCCGCTCGGCGAGTTCGATCCGCCCGCTCGCGCCGAGCAGCGCCGGCCAGCGGTCGAGAATCGCGCGCAGCCGATCGAGCGACAGCTGCCAGTGGCTGGCGAGCTCCAAGGCATCGGAGGCCGCGTCTGCGAGCTGCTGGGGCGCGATATCCTCGATCAGCAGCGCGTCCAGGGTTCGTGCCAGGTCGGCGGCGAGGCGCAAGGCCTCCGCGCCGCTCGCGCCGTCGCCCGCCACGAGGCCGGCGAGCGCGAGCTGGCGCGCCAGCGGATCGACCGCGGGCGGTATGGGATCGGCGGTGTCCGCGGGATCGAGCGCGCCGCCGATCCGATCTTCGAGCTCGGGATCGCCGATCGGGACCAGGCGCGGAAGGACCAGACCCGAACCGCTGGCGCGGACGAACGCCTCGGTGACCGTTCGCACCGCGCGATTATTGGGCAGCAGGATGCGGCCGCGCGCCAGATCGAGCGGCCCGTCGCCGAACCGCGACCTCAGCCCGGCAACCAGCGAATCGGCGAAGGAGCGATGCGCCGGGATGGTGAAGACCGCCGGTGCCCTCAGGCGCGCGGCGACCGCATCAGACATTCGCTAATACCTGCTCGGTCGCGCAGATCGCTTCCGGATTGCCGACGTCGAACCACAGCCCCTGATGGACGGCGCCGTAGCAGCGGCCGGCGGCAATCGCCCTATCCCACAGCAGATTGGTCGAGAACGCGCCTTCCGGCGCATCCTTGAGCAGCGCTTTCGAGACGATCTGAACGCCGGTGTAGACAAACGGCGCGACACGCGACCGGCCCCGGCGACGCAAATGACCGATCCGGTCCATGTGAAAATCGCCGAGGCCCTTGTGATTCATCGCGCGCGCCTGCGGGACCAGCAGCAACAACGCGTCCATCTTGCGCCCGTCCCAATGCGACGCCAGCAGCTTCAATGTATCGGCCGGGCCGTCGACCCACAGATTGTCGCTGTTGATGGCCAGGAACGGGTCGCTGTCGATCAGCGACTGCGCGCGCACCAGACCGCCCCCGGTTTCCAGCAGCAAATCGCGTTCGTCGGAGATCGCCACTTCGAGGCCTTGGCCGGCGCCGGCAAGATGCGCCTCCAGCGCCTCGGGAAGATAATGGACGTTGACCACGACCTTTTTGACCCCGGCTGCACGCAATCGGTCGAGGACATGATCGAGCAGCGGCTTGCCGGCGACCTCGATCAGCGGCTTGGGCTTGGTCGCGGTCAGCGGCCGCATGCGCTTGCCGAGACCGGCCGCCATGACCATCGCCGTCGCCGGAACTTCGGCCGCGACTTCGGCGCGCAGCCGCAGGGCGCGGCGCGCTGTCGTCACGCTGCCCTGGCCCACGGCGCGGCGCGATGCTCGGGAGCGATATTGGCGTCGAACCACCCACGCACCGGCGCCAGGTCAGGGCATGCCAGATCGCGCTCGAGAAGTCCCCACATGCGCGGCTGGAACGCCGTGTACTGGGGTTTGTGATCGCGCTTCCACAGGCGCGTGAAGACGCCGAGGATGCGGGTGTTGCGCTGGGCCGCAAGCGACCAGTAGGCACGCTCGAATGCTGCGCCGTGTCCGGTCGCGGTGATGTAACGGTCCATCATCTCGCGCTCGATGGCTTGCGGCACGTCGCGCCGCGCATCCTCGAGGACCGAAGCGAGATCGTAGGCGGGATGCCCTGCTCGCGCGTCCTGGAAATCGAGCAAGCCCAGCTGTGCGATGCCGTCACGCCCGCGGATCAGCATGACGTTCTCGGCGTGATAATCGCGCAGGATGGTGACCGGGCCGAGGCCATCCGAAGCGACCGGCTCCAGCGCCTCGGTCCAGGCGGCGCGATAGCCGTCGACGTCGACCGACAAATCCAGGGCTTGGCAATACCAGTCCGGGAACAGCATCAGCTCTTCGAGCCAGGTCTTGAGACCGTGCGCCGCCAAGCCCGGCATCGGCGGGTGCCGATGGAGATGGACGAGGACGTCGGTCGCAAGCTCATACAGCTCGCGCTCCCGCGTCGGATCGTCGTCGAGCGTTTCGCGCAGCCGCGCATCGCCGAAGTCGGCCAACAACAGCAGGCCCTGGTCGAGATCGCGGGCGAGAATCTCGGGCGCACTCAAGCCGACCGACGCCAGCCATTCGGCGACGGCGGCGAACGGCCGCGGATCCTCGTGCGGCGGCGGCGCGTCCATCAGCACCGCAGACCGGCCGTCCCCGATCACCCGGAAATAGCGCCGGAACGAGGCATCGCCGGCTAGCGGCTCGATGCTCGCACCGGCCCAGCCGCAGGATTCGAGGAATCGCGGCGCGTGGGCGGGAGGAATCATCGGGGAGGCCATCGCCCTTCCCATGCCGGGGGGACTTGGGCTGTCAAGCGCCGTGCGCCGGCTTCTGCGAAGTCGAGCGACAGGCGGAGCGCTTGCGGCCACGCATCGTCGCCTGCGCGCTCGGGCCATTCGACCAGCATCACCGCGTCGTCTGCGGCATCAAGACCGAGCTCGGCAAGCTCCGAGCGGTCTTCCAAGCGGTATAAATCGACATGCCATGCCGGCGGGTCGAGCGCTTCGTAGGGCTGGACGATCGCGAAGCTCGGGCTCGGCACTTCGTCGAGATGGCCGAGCGCCGCGAGAAAGCCTCGGACCAGCGTCGTCTTGCCGACGCCGAGCGGCCCGGAAAGTGCGATCACGTCCCCGCGCCGCGCACGCGCCGCCAGTTGCTCACCGAGCGCGGCGGTGTCGGCTTCCGTGGCAAGAATCATGGTGCGCCGCGCGGCACCGTCAGCGTTACCGTGGTCCCTTTGGACTTCTTCGAGGCGAGCTCGACCGTGCCGCCGTGCGCCTCGATGAACTGACGGGTCAGCGGCAGGCCAAGGCCGAGCGCTGCTTCGCCGCGCACGCCCGCTTCCTCGACCCGGTCGAAGCGATTGAACACGCGCGGCAGATCCTCGTCGGCAATGCCCGAGCCATTGTCGCTGATTCGGATCACCGCTTGGTCCTCGTCGCCGTCGGCCTTCAAGGCAATGCGGCCCTTGCGGTCGGTGTAGGCAATCGCGTTGTGGAGCACGTGTTCGATCGACTCGCGCAGGCGCCGGGCATCGCCGAAGACAAATCCGGTTGAGGCGTCGATATCGCTGGTCAGCTTCTGCGCCTTTTCCGCCGCCCGCTGCTGAGCGGTTGCTACCGCCGATCGGCACAAGCCCGCGAGATCGACCCGCTCATGCTCGAGGCTGACGCCGCGCGCATCGCCGGTGGTCAGGTCGAGCACATCGTCGACCAGCTTGGCCAGGCGCCCGACCGATTCCTCGATCGCCCCGACATAGTCGGCAGCCTTGGTCGTCAGCTTCCCCGCATACCCCGCCGCGAGCATCTCGGCGAAGCCACCGATTGAGGTCAGCGGCGTGCGCAACTCGTAGCTCATGTTGGCGACGAAGTCGGTCTTTACCCGGTCCGCCTCCTCCAGCGCAGTCGCGCGCTCGCGCAAGGCGGCCTCGATCCGCGTCGAATCGGTCACGTCGATCATCGTGAACAGCGCATTGCCGTCCGGAAGCGGAACCGCGGCGAACTCGAAATGGCGGCCGTCCGTCAGCGAAAGCCGTCCGCCGGCCGACTCCCGCTTGCTGGTCGTCTGCCGCACCTGCTCCCGAATCTGCGCCGCGGCGGTCGGATTGACCAGCTTGGGCGCCATCGCCGGCACCAGCTCATCGACCCGCGGATGCTCCCTCAGCCATTCCTCGTCGAGGTCCCACACCTGGCAAAAACGGCGGTTCCACAGGTACAGCCGGCCATCGCTGGCGAACACGCCGATTGCCTCGAACAAATTATCGAACGTCGCCGCGCGGACCCGCAGCAAGGTGTCGCGGGCGGACGCCAGGCGAACCTGCTCGGTGCGGTCCTCGAGGAACAGGCGGAGTCCGCCGTCGGGGAGCGGCTGGGCAACAATCCGCAAATGATCGCCGTTGGCCAGCATCCATTCTTCCTCGACCACCTCGTCTGCGCTGCTGAACCACGCCCGCCGTTCGTCCTTCCACGCCGGGAAGTCGCGGGTCTCGGGCAGCCGATGGTTTTCGCGCATGCGTTCGAGCACGCGATCGAATTCCGGGCATTCCGACAACCAGTCGGGATCGAGCTGCGCCATGACCGCGAACGGTTGGTTGAAAAAGCTCAGCGTTCGGTCGCCATCGAACTGCGCCGCGCCGGCGGTCATCCGGTCGGCCAGCTCGCGCTGCGATTCAATATGACGAGCGAGTTCGTAGCGCGCGTCCTCAAGGTCCTGAATGTCGATTGCGAAACCAGCCACTGCGCCGGTCGGCAGCGGCACGTTGACGATGCGCAACATGCGCCGTTCACCGCGGATGATTGCGGCCTGGTTGCGCGACTGAATCTTGCCCGCTTCGATTGCCTTGAGCGCCGCCGCTCGCGCGCCATTGTCGCCCGGTTCGTCGAGCAACTCGATGCCGCGCGCGATGACGTCCGCACCGTCACGCGCCTCGACCGCTTCAACGAACGCGCTGTTGACCAGGCCAAGCTTGAGATCGGGGCCCCGGAACCACATCGGGAACGGCGCGGATTCGATCAGATGCGTAAGCGAATCGAGCGCCCCTTCGGTCTGGCGCAGCCGCAGCGAAAGCTCGGATCGCTCCTCATCGCTGGCACTGGTGTCGAACAACCACAGGAGCAGGGTCCCCGCCGGCTCCGGGGGTGCGGCGGGACCACCGCGGACGTCGAACACCCGGCGCGATCCGGCGGCATGGACCTTGCGCTCGACCCGTTGGCCGGCGAGCGCCGCCGCTTCGACCTCGGCGATCAGCGCCGCAAGATCATCCTTGTCGATACCGCAAGTGTCGCCAGCGAGATCCGCAAGCTTTGCCGGCGCGCGATCGAGCCCGAGCTCGCGAAGAAGCCGCGGGTCGATTTCGATCCGGCCGTCGGGGAGCACCAGCAGCGGTCTCGCCGGCGCAACGTCGAGCAGGCCAGCCATCGAACGTGCCGACGCGATCACCGCGCTGGCCCTGCGGACGCGCCGCGCTGCGGCAATCGAAACGGCCGCGGCGATGACGATCCACAGCGCGGCAAGCGCGACCGCAATCAGGCTGATGCCCGAAAGCTCGCTCACCAGTTCCGCTTTCTATGCCCCATGCGCGAAACACATAAGCCGCGGGGCCGCTTAAACAGAAGCGGAATCAGGGCGCAGCGGCGAAAAGGCCGAATAAAAAACGGGCGGGATTTCTCCCGCCCGTAGTTTGTCCGATGTCGAGTCAGATCTTAAAAGATCTTCGCCCGAACGTTCACGAAATAGGTCCGCCCGCTCATGTCGTAACCGGCCTGCAGCGGCACGTTCGCAATCGTATTTACGAATGGATCTTGTGCAGTGATCTTCGGCGGCTTCTTGTCGAAGACATTGCGGACACCGCCGGTGATGCTGAACGGTCCATCTTCATAACGGACGGCCAAGGTGTGCAGCCAATAATCCGGCAGCTTGAAGTTGTAGACGTCAGGATCGAAGCCCAAGTTATTGACCGCGTAAGGCGTATCGTCGGTGCCCTGGATAAACTCGACACCCCAGCGGAAATACCACGAGCCGATCTCAAAGGCGGCGTGGCCGGTTCCGGCCCATTTCGGATAGCCGATGAAGCCGATGTAGTTGAACGGATCGCTGTCGGGATCAGTCTGGTTGATCCGCTTCAGCGTGCGAACCGCCTCCGCTCCAAGGCTGAACTTGCCCCGGCCAAGCTCATGATCGTAGCGCATGACGAAGTCGATGCCCTTGATCCGGTCGGTGGCGACATTGATGTAGGTCTGGGTGATCGTGAACGCACCCGTACCCGGCCCAGTGTAGGGCGCCCGGCTCACGAACTGGCAATATTCCGGATGCGTACCCTGGTAGCACCCGTTGGCGACGGTGCCAGCGCCGAGCTGGGAAACGCCGTTGTCGACTTCGATGTCGAAATAATCGACAGCGAGCGACAAATTGCCGAACGCAGGTCCCATGGTCGGCTGGAACACGCCGCCAAAGGTCAGGTTCTTCGAAGTTTCTGCCTGCAGGCCCGCTTCCGCACCGCCCCGCTGAATCACCGTCACACCATTATTCTGAATGAAGTTCGCAGGCAGGCCATCGGCCAGGCAACGCGCACGAACCGCAGGAATGGTGACGTCGAACAGGTTGTTGCAAGGGTCGGTCGTGTTCGCGAGGAAGCCCGTGGTCGATCCGAGGAACTGCTCGAACAGCGCCGGTGCGCGGTACGACGTGCCGTAGCTACCACGCAACGACAACCAACGCGTCGGCGAATAGAGACCGCCGATCTTGTAGGTCGTGCCCGACCCATAGGAGTGGTAGTCAGTGTAACGGGCCGACCCGTTGATCGTCAGCGCTTCGGCGAACGGCACGTGAGCAAGAATGGGAAGTTCGACTTCGCCATACGCTTCCCACACCCAGTCGGTGCCGATCGTTTCCGGCGCCGAACTGAAGCCATAGAGGTTGCCGCGAATGCTGTCCGAAGACGGAATATCCGCGATTTTCGACTTGCGATACTCGATGCCGGTGGCCAGCGACGCGTCGCCGCCCGGAAGAGTGAATAGCGGCCCGTCGAGTGTCAGGTTGGCCGTAACTTCACGGAACTTGGTATGACCAACCACATCGTCGGTGATGTAATCGAACCAGGCCAGGTCGTGATAGTTACCGGCGATGACATCCGGCGTCAGCGCCGGTGCCGCAACGCAGCCGCCGGTCGTGACGGTGCAATTGAAACCACCACCCGGAGCAGCGACGACCCGCAGGCTTTGCGCAAGGCGGTCGGCCAGGATCTGCTCGAAGCTGTAGGTGCCGTCCGACCAGCTCTTCGAGCCGTAAAGGTCATACCGCCACTTGCTCAGGAACGGCAAATCGCCGCGGAAGCCGGCCGAAGCCTTGATATAGTCCTGAGTCTGACTGCTGTCGTAGATCCCGTAGTCGGTGAAGGCCCGGATTCCGGTTGAACCGCTGAGCGGGTGGGACCGCAGCCCGACTGGGATGAGCGGGCTGTTGCGCGGGTAGTCGATGTAGAACTGCCGTTGGCCGTTCTGCTGCGACTTGCGGCGCGTGACGAGAAGCTCGGCGTACAGCTGGCCATCGCCGAAGGCGCCCGTGTCGTAGGTTCCAGTCAGGAAGCCGGTGTAGTTCCGGCCCGGCGAGATGATGTCCTGATTGAGCATGGACGGAGCGAATGTGTCGCGCACGTTGAGGTTGGTGCCGAAGGCGCCACCCGTAGTCGGGTTGTAGAGCAATCCGCCGACGCACTGGAAGCCTGGCAACGACCCGGTGTTGGTCGGATCCGGACGCCAGCGATTGCAGTACAGATTGTAGCCTGGAGGCGCGGTTTCGAACCCGGGCGCGAGATCGGCCGGATCGTCGGTGAAGACGAAGCCGGTAGCGATCGTGTTGACGGTGACTCCGCCCTCTTCGAGCGGCCAGCACTTCGACTCGCCGGTGGCCGGATCGATGAAGTCGCCGCTACCGCGCGGCGTGCCGATCCCGTTCATGCGCAGCTGCTGCGGGCAACGCGCCCACTTGGCACTACGCTGGGTCAGGCGCTTGCGGTCGTACCATTCGAGCGAGCCGGCGAGTGACCAACGGCTGCCGGTAGCCCCGGCGACGAGCGAGTAGCGGCTCGACCAACCGGCGCCGACCTCGGGAGCATCCTGCTGCATCTCGAAGGTCAGGCCATTGATTTTGTTGCGAGTGACGACGTTGACGACGCCCGCGACCGCGTCCGATCCGTAGATCGACGAGGCGCCCGTGTTGAGGACTTCGATCCGGTCGATGATCGCATTCGGCAGCACGTTGAGATCGGTTGCGCCGACCTGGCCGCGCGTACCCGCCGGAGAAAGCCGGCGGCCGTTGAGCAGCACCAGGGTGCGCGTTGCGCCGAGGCCACGAAGCGACAACGTGTTCGCGCCGGGGCCACCCTCGGTGACGAGGCCGCCGTAGGTGTCGTTGATCTGCGGCGTGCCGCCGGTGACGCCGACGCTCTGCAGCACTTCGGCGGTCGAGTTGAAGCCGGAGTCGACTTGTTCGTCGCGCGTGATGATCGTGACCGGATCGGCGGTATTGAAGCGGTTGCGGCGAATGCGGGAACCGACAACGACGATACCTTCTTCGTCGGCGGAGCTGGTAACCTGGGCACCCTGCTGGACGGCCTCGCCAGCCGGAGTATCGGCATCCGGGCACTGGGCTTTGTCGACTTGCCCTGACGGCGCCTGGCAAGGATCAGCTTCTGGATTTGCCGGCTGCGGGGTCTGAGCGGTGGCGGGCGAGGCTGCCGCCAACGCCGCAAATGAAACTGAGGCGAGGGCAACAAAAGTTAGACGGCGCATGGATCTTTTCCCCTGAACGAAAAATCTTCAGGCGCCGTGTTGCCCGGGAAGCGTGTGAAAGAAATAAGTTTTGAAGCCAATTCGGGAATTCGTGAATCGGTGTACCATTAATGCCACATGAATCCCGACCCTTGGCTCCGGTTGACCGTCCGATCGGGTTGGACAATGTGAACCCATGGATCCTCCCGGCCCAACGTGGGAATATGAACGCTCCGCCTGGAGTGGATTCTGGGCCGGTCTGGGGACCAGCCAGGGCGGTTGTTTGCCGAACGCCGCTGCGACGCAGCAATTGCTGCGCTCCATCTGGCAGGGGTTTGCCGCGTCGCTCGCGCGCGACGCTTGCGTGCTCGACCTGGCGACCGGCAACGGCGCAGTCCTCGAGCAGCTGGTATCCGTCCGGCCCGACCTCAGCCTGATCGGCATCGACTACGCGCCGAGTCTTCCGGCGCCGCACTTCAAAGCGATTCAATTACGAAGCGGCGTGTCGCTCGAACACTTGCCGTTTGAAGCGCGCTCTTTCGATGCTGCGACGAGCCAGTTCGGGTTCGAATATTCCGATCGTTCGCAGGCGTCCGCGGAACTCGCGCGAGTCCTGAGAAAGGACGCTCCGTTCCTGTTCATTGTCCACGACAGGAGCGGCAGCTTGCTCGCCGAGAACCGGGAAAGGATGCGCGCGCTCAACTGGATCAAGACCAGCGGACTGTTGGACAAAGCGCGAGGGGTTGCCAACGCCCGCCGCACCACGCCCTTGGCTACTCCGGCAAATTTCGGCGAAGCATGCCGCGACGCACGCAACCTGTTTCCGCAGGAAATCGCCGCGGAGGAAATCGCCGTCGCGATTCTCCAGACGCTCGATGCCGGGCGAGTGGCCGGTCCCGATCCGACCATTGCCGCGCTCGACGAAATTGAATCGAGGATAGCGGAGGAGTTGTTCCTGTTGCAGTCGCTGGATCGCGCCGCCTGCGATCAATCACAGATTGCGGAATTGGCGAAGCTGCTTGATTCCGCAGGTCTCGAAGCCAGCAAGCCCCAACCGGTCGCGGGTCCCACCGGCCCGTTTGCCTGGCGGTTGGCGGGTCGCCGGAGGGACTAGCGTCCCCTCTTCACCACTCGAGTGGCTTGATCTCCGTATCGAAGCTGATCGCCTCCGGAAACTCCGGCGTGGTCGGTCCGACCGACATCGGACATTTGACGCCCGGCATCAGCACGACCGTAAACAATTCCTGGATGTCTCCTTCGAGCTTTAGCCACTCGACGACATCGCCGGTCGTTAAATCGATGACGAGCACACCGCACATGGGCGCTACCCCGCGCAATTGCATCTCATCGCCGATGGGGAGTCCTTCGAAGGTTCCGTAACGAGGTTTCGATACCGTAACCAAGGCATGGTTGCCGACGATTGCCATGCCGCGAAGGAAGCCGGGACAGAAGGTGACGTCGCTCACCTTGCCGGTCGTCACGTCGATCTTGACGAGGAATCCGCGGCCGCTGTCCAGCGCATAGACGCTGCCGTCTGCAACTCGAGGCGAATGCGGCATCGAGAGCTCGTCGGTTATGAATTGGTCGGTTTCAACGTCGATCAGCACGCCTTTGGGCAGAGGCTGGCCATGCCATCCGTCCGGGACGTCGGTTCGACTGACGGCCGTGACATATTTGGGTTTGCCATCGGCCATTCCCAGGCCGTTGAGGTGACAGCGGTCTTCACGGGCCAGCTCGGAAATGAAACTCGGCTTCCAGATCGGACGGAAGCTGTGAACCGGATCGAGCGCTGCGAGACAGGAGTAACTGGTGTTCACGAACACCGGCCGGCCGGCTCCGTCAATCGCGATCTCGTGAACGTCGATGTCGCCGGTGATGTGCGTCATGCGCGGCACCAGCCGCACATCGAATCGCTCCTCGGCGAGCTGACCCGGCTGGAGGATGTTTTCCAGGCGCCAAATTTGCACGCGTGAGGCCAGGTAAAGCTGGTTCGGGCACCAGTAGATTCCCATCGCGCGGCTGAAACTCTGTTGATGTACCGACACCGTCCCGTCGGGCATTGTGCCGACCATCAGCAGCCGACCGCTTTGATACGAACTGAAGGCGAAGCTGGTCCGGTTGGCGGTCAGCCACGCCGCCAAACCGCGTGATGCGCTGATCGCGGTCGTTTCCGCCGCCGGTTCCTGTTGCGCGTCGAGCAAGGCCGCGGTTCGACCGCTCGCGCCGTAGGTCGACGAGGAAGGTTCATCTGTCATGGTCGACGCATTGCTCCGCGGGCTTGATTGGTTCGCGCCTCTAGCCCGCGTCATTCCCGACGCCAAGTTGCCTCAGGCTGCAGCGGCCGTCCGGGCGCGGCGCCGCTCGAAAAACTCCTTCGCTCGACCGTCGGCCTTCTCGACGATCGGCCAAATGGATTGAATGACAGGCTCGATCCGCTGCCACTTGTCGGGCTTCGGTTGAGACAATGTCGTCTTCGACAGCGGCAGCGTGTTCCCCAGTGTCCGGTCCCACGACAGCCCCACGGCTGGCGCCAACCGCTCCATCTCCGACTGCGGCGAGGACAGCAATGCCTGATAGTCAATCGCCTGGACACGGCCTTCGTCCAACTGCTCGAGGTCGCCGATCAGCTGTTCGGTCGTGATCGCCCATTGATGGGCGATCACTTGCGGAAGCTGCATGCCATTGAGTCGCTCCCAGCCCGGAACGAGAAGCAGCGACCAGGGTGGACCACCCCATCCGGGAAGTTGGGGATAGGTCCGGAAACCGCCTGAGTGCCAGGCCTCCATCATGCTGTAGAGCGTCTCGCGCGCATCGCGGTACAGATAGATGAACGTGGCGTCGGGCCAGATCGCGTTGAAAAAGGGCACGCGAAGCGCATTCTTCGGGGTTTTCTCGAGCATGCGGACCGCGCCGTCCGCGGGCTGCCCATCGCGGTCCCTGAGCTGGCGATAGAATGCCTCGGCCAGCCGCTCGGCGCGCTCCGGGGTCGCGTCGGCGCCGGTCAGCCGGTTCGAGGACCAGCCTCGCTCGGCCGGCGCCAGGCCGGGCACATCTTCGATCAGCCAGTGGCTTTCGACCCCGATCGAATAGAGACCGGGAGCTTGTTCGAGCGTTTCGTAGAGCAGGGTCGAGCCCGACCGCGGGGTGCTGACAATGAAAATCGGGCGGTCCAGGCGGTCCTTGAACGGCCTGTCCGCGGCTGGCCGCGGGCCGTTTGTGGTCTTCCCCCGCTGGCCGGACTCCGCCAAAGCCATTTGCAAGATCAATTGCTCGAGCACCAGGAACAGGGGCAGCTCGTTGCGAAGCAGCAATTGCTCGCCACCAAGGCTGGTCAGGTCCCGGCGCAGTTCCTGCAGCAGCTGCGAATAATTCGACCGGCCGTCGTCGTCCGTGCCGAAACGCGCCCAGGTCGCCGCCCAGGAATCTATGAATTGCTCGACCCGCTCCAGCGCCGCGGCCATCAGCGGGTTCGAGTCCACCTGCTCGGCGATGAACGCCAGGTGGCACCGCATTTCCCATGGCGACATGACCTCGGGTGAATTGACCTTCTCAAACACCAGACCTTCGCTGCTGCGCTCGCCAGGGCGAACCAGGCGCGGCTTCGATGTGCCGGCTTCTGCGGCCTTCATCAGCTCGGGCAGAAGCCCGCCGCCGACGGTGTCGACGACCAGGTGGATGCGCTGCTCGCTCCCCTTGTTGTGGACCTCATGCCAGCGGAAGCTGTCGAAGATCCAGCATTCGCCCGCTGCCATGTGAACCGTTTCGTCGCCGCAGGTGAACATCACGCCCGGATTGGTGATCACCGGGATGTGAATGCGCAGGTGGGTGCGCCAATAATAATTGGTGTCGATATGGGCCGGCACCTCGCCGCCCGCGCCAAGACCCATGAATCGGCTGCGACCCCAGACGCCGCCAATCTCGGCCATGATTTCCCGTACGTAATCGCAGCTCTGCAAATATTTGGTCGGCGTCATCGGCCCTTCGATGTTGTCGGTCGGCTGGCCGTTGGGCGTCACCAGCCGCACCGCTTCGTTCCCGACATAGCCGGTGGGGTGCGGAGTCCATGCGGACGGCGGCAGCGCGCGCACTTCGGCCGCCAGCGCGTCGGAATCGAACCGGATCGGCAGTTTCAGGAATGGCTTCGTCAAGCGCATCCTGGACTCATCCTACGCTTGCACATCGGAATCAATCAGTAGCGGTAATGCTCGGGCTTGAAGGGCCCCTCGGGTGAGACGCCGATGTACGCCGCCTGCTTGTCGCTGAGCCTCGTCAGCTGGACTCCGAGCTTGCCAAGGTGGAGCGCGGCGACTTTCTCGTCGAGGTGCTTGGGCAGCACGTAGACGTCGTTCTTGTACTTGTCCCCGCCGGTCCACAGCTCAATCTGCGCCAGCACCTGGTTGGAAAAGCTCGACGACATGACGAAGCTCGGGTGGCCGGTCGCGTTGCCGAGATTCACCAGCCGCCCCTTCGACAGCACGATAATCTTCTTGCCGTCGGGAAATTCGACCTCGTCGACCTGCGGCTTGATCTCGGTCCATTTCATGTTGCTCAGCGCGCCGATCTGAATCTCGCTGTCGAAGTGGCCGATGTTGCAGACGATCGCCATGTTCTTCATCGCCCGCATGTGATCGAGCGTGATGACGTCCATG
>JBDTMX010000112.1:0-13292 GCA_039934055.1 Sphingomicrobium sp.
TGGGCCTCCACACCTGGCTGCCCGACGCGATGGAGGGCCCGACCCCGGTCAGCGCTTTGATCCACGCCGCGACCATGGTTACCGCCGGCGTGTTCATGGTCTGCCGCCTGTCGCCGATGTTCGAGACCAGCGACACCGCGCAGAGCGTCGTCACCTACGTCGGCGCGGCGACCGCGATCTTTGCCGCCACCGTCGCTACCGCGCAGAACGACATCAAGCGGGTGATCGCATATTCGACTTGCTCGCAATTGGGCTACATGTTCTTCGCCGCCGGCGTCGGCGCCTACGGCGCGGCGATGTTCCATTTGTTCACCCACGCCTTCTTCAAGGCCTTGCTATTCCTCGCCGCGGGATCGGTCATCCACGCCATGCACCACGAGCAGGACATGCGCTTCTACGGTGCTTTGAGGAAGCAGATCCCGTTCACCTTCTGGGTATTCGTGATTGGCACGCTGGCGATTACCGGCGTCGGCATCTTCGGTATCGGTTTCGCCGGCTTCTGGTCGAAGGACGCTATCCTCGAGAGCGCTTTTGCCAGCGGCACGGTCCACGGCGGCATCGCCTTTTTCCTCGGCGCGCTCGCCGCCCTGCTGACCAGTTTCTATTCCTGGCGGCTGATCTTCCTGACCTTTTACGGGCCGCCGCGGTGGGCCGCGTCGGAGCACATCCAGCACGCGCTCCATCATGAGGCCGACCTGCAATCGGAAGCGGACCACGGCCATGCGAAGTCGCATGCCGAGGGCAGCGGCGGCTACCACCCGCACGAAAGTCCGTGGACTATCCTCGTGCCGATCGGCCTGCTGGCCCTGGGCTCGCTACTCGCCGGCCAGCTGTTCCACGGCATCTTCGTCGGGGCCGAGCAGGGGCCGCAGTTCTGGAACGGCAGCGTTGCCTTCGATCCGCACCTCGCGCACGCCTCGCACGAAGTCCCGCTGTGGGTTTCGTACACGCCGGTCGCGGTGATGCTGGTCGGGCTGGCGATCGCCTGGAACAATTACATCCGCAATCCGGACGCCGCCGGCCGCTTCGTCGCGCAATTCCCCGGGCTCCACCGCTTTGTGCTCAACAAATGGTATTTCGACGAACTCTACGACCGCATTTTCATCCGCCCCGCGATGTGGCTCGGGAAGCTGTTCTGGCATGGCGGCGACGAGGGCACGATCGACCGTTTCGGCCCGCATGGCGCGGCGGTCGCAGTCGGCGTCGGCAACCGCCTGACGGCGCGGCTGCAGTCGGGTTACCTCTACAGCTACGCATTGGTGATGCTGCTCGGCCTGATCGGCGCGGCGAGCTGGGCGATGTGGTGGGCGCGTTGAACGAGCTGCCGATACTCTCGATCCTGATTGGCGTGCCGCTCATCGCCGGCCTGGCATGCCTGTTCGTTAGCGCCAATGCGGCGCGCTGGACCGCGCTCGCCGCTACTCTCCTCGACCTTGCGCTCGGCGCGTGGCTGTGGACCGCCTACGACCCCGGCGGGGCGCAGTGGCAGTTCGTCGAGCGGGTCGGGCTGGGCGGCGGCATCAACTGGGCGCTGGGCATCGACGGCATCGCATTGGTGCTGATCATTCTGACCCTGTTCCTGATGCCGATCTGCATCGGCGCCAGCTGGCGCGCGATCGCCAAGCGCGTGCCCGAATATATGGCGGCCTTCCTGCTGATGGAGGCGCTGATGGTCGGCGTCTTCGCGGCCCAGGACCTGTTCCTGTTTTACATCTTCTTTGAGGGCGGTCTCATCCCGATGTACCTGATCATCGGCATTTGGGGCGGGCCCGAGCGGATCAAGGCGAGCTACAAGTTCTTCCTCTACACCTTGCTCGGCTCGGTGCTGATGCTGATCGCCATGATCTACATGGTGGTCGAGGCGCATACGGCGTCGATCCCGGCTCTGATGAACTACGATTTCCCGGTCGATGCCCAGAAATGGCTGTGGCTCGCCTTTCTCGCCAGCTTCGCGGTCAAGCTGCCGATGTGGCCGGTCCATACCTGGCTGCCCGACGCCCACGTCGAGGCGCCGACCGCGGGCTCGGTGATCTTGGCCGGCGTGCTGCTCAAGATGGGCGGCTACGGCTTCATCCGTTTTTCCTTGCCGATGTTCCCCGAAGGCTCGGCGATGTTCGTGCCTTTGGTCTTCACTCTCAGCGGGATCGCGGTGGTCTACACGTCGCTTGTCGCCCTGGTGCAGCGCGACATGAAGAAATTGATCGCTTATTCGTCGGTCGCGCACATGGGCTTCGTCACTTTTGGCCTGTTCTCGTTCAACGTGCAGGGCATCGAGGGTGCGATGATCGTGATGCTCAGCCACGGCCTGGTTTCGGGCGCGTTGTTCCTGTGTGTCGGCGTGGTTTACGACCGGTTGCACACCCGCGAGATCGACCGTTACGGCGGCCTCGCCGACAACATGCCCGGTTATGCTTTGCTGTTCATGCTGTTCACCATGGCCAGCGTCGGCCTGCCCGGCACCAGCGGTTTCGTCGGCGAGTTTTTGAGCCTGGTCGGCACCTACCGGGTCTCGACCTGGGCGGCGATCGTCGCCACCACCGGCATCATCCTCGGCGCCGCCTACATGCTCTACCTTTACTGGCGGATCGCCTTCGGCACGCTGCGCCACGCCGACGCGGCGGCGATGCCCGACCTGTCGGCGCGCGAATGGTGGCTGCTGGCGCCGATCGCCGCCGCGGTGCTGTGGATGGGCGTCTATCCGGAAAGCTTCTTGGCGCCGATCCGCGCCGATGTCGGCCGGCTGCTGGTGCGGATCGATCGTGCCACACCGAAGAGTGACTCGCAGCCGATCATCAGGGCCCAGGCCCATGCTGCGAAGGGCGCACACGGATGAACCGGATGCTGCCCATTCTGCCCGAGCTGATCCTCACCGTTGGCGCGCTGGTGCTGATGATGGTCGCGGCGTTCAGCGGCCGCCGCGGTGCCGCACTGACCAGCTGGAGCGCGGTCGCGCTGCTGGTCGCCGCCTGCTTCGCATTGATCGGTGCCCCGTCGAACGCCGGGCCGCTGTTCGGCGGCCTGATCGCGGCCGACGCGTTCGGCGCGTTCGGCAAGGTGATCATCTTCCTTGCCTCGGCGGTGGCGATCGTCGCCGCCCATGGCTGGTTCGAGCGCGGCACCGAGCATGCGTCCGAATATCCGGTGCTGATCCTGTTCAGCGCGGTCGGCGGCGCGGTGATGGTCTCGGCGACCAATCTGATGACCCTCTACGTCGGGCTCGAGCTGACCAGCCTGTCGAGCTACGTGCTTGCGTCCTACCGCCGCAGCGATGAGCGCAGCGCCGAGGCCGGCCTCAAATATTTTGTCTTGGGAGCGCTCGCCAGCGGCATCCTGCTCTACGGCATCTCGTTGCTCTACGGCTTCACCGGGACGATGGCCTTTCCGGGCATCGCCGCCGCCTTCGCGCGCGAAGGCACGCATTCGATCGGCCTGTTGTTCGGGCTCGTGTTCCTGCTCGCCGGGATCGCCTTCAAGATCAGCGCGGTGCCGTTCCACATGTGGACGCCCGACGTCTACGAAGGCGCACCGACGCCGGTCAGCGCTTTTTTTGCGTCGGCACCGAAAGTGGCCGGCGTGCTGCTGGCGACCCGCGTCTGCCTCGAGGCTTTGGGGCCGGCGACCGACGCCTGGCGCCAGATCGTCATCGTCGCGGCCCTGGCCTCGATCCTGCTCGGTGCGGTCGCCGCCTGGGGCCAGACCAACATCAAGCGGCTGCTGGCTTATTCGTCGATCAACAACGTCGGCTTCGCGCTGATCGGGCTCGCCGCCGGCGGGCCCAGAGGGGCCTCTTCCGTGCTGTTCTACATGGCGGTCTATGTGGTGATGACGCTGGGCGCGTTCCTGTGCGTGCTGAGGATGCGTGGCAAGGACGGCGAGCCGGTCGAGGCGATCGACAGCCTCACCGGCCTGTCGCAGGTGCGCCCGGGCTTCGCCGCGGCGATGGCGATCTTCATGTTCAGCCTTGCCGGAGTCCCGCCCTTGTTCGGCTTCTGGCCCAAGTTGCTGGTGTTCCAGGCGGCGGTCGATGCTGGTCTGGTCGCGCTCGCCGTCGCCGGCATTCTCGGCACGGTAGTCGGCGCCTATTATTATTTGCGCATCGTCAAGATCATGTACTTCGACGAGGCCAAGTCGCCGCTGGTCCGGGTCCGCGCGCCGGTCGAGCGGTTCCTGATCCTGCTCGCGGCGCTGATCGTCTCGCCGCTCGGCTATCTGCTGATCGGAGCGCTCGGCCGGCTGTCCGACCGCGCCGCCGGATCGATCTTCTGAGCCGCGTCCGGATCGTCGAGCGCACCGGCTCGACCAACGCCGACCTGCTGGCCGACGATCAGGCGGTCGAGGGCGACTGGCTGGTCGCGTTCGAGCAAAATGCGGGCAAGGGCCGGCAAGGGCGCGACTGGGCCAGCCCCAAAGGCAATTTCTTCGGCAGCACGCTAGTCGAGCTTGGGCCGGGCGACCCGCCCGCGCCGACCCTGTCGCTGGCTTCGGCGCTGGCGCTGATCGAGGCGGTCGATGTTGCCGCGCCCGGCCTGTCCTCGACACAAGGCCTTCCGCTGATGCTGAAATGGCCCAACGACCTGCTGCTCGGCGGCGACAAGCTCGCCGGCGTGCTGCTCGAGCGTAGCGGCGACCGGGTCGTCGGCGGCTTTGGGGTCAATCTCGCCACGGCGCCGCCATTGACCGACCGCCAGGCCGCGTCGCTGGATGGCGCAGTCACTCCGCAAGCCTTTGCGCCGTTGCTGGCCGCGAGCTTCGCCCGGATGTTGGCGAAGTGGCGAAGCGGCCAATCCGCGCTGACCGACGCCTGGCTGGCGCGCGCTCACCCGGTCGGTGCGCTGCTCACGGTCCACGTCGGCCGCGACGATCGCCTCAGCGGTCATTTCGACGGCATCGAGCCCGACGGAGCGCTGCGCCTGCGCACCGACGACGGCGTCGAGATCGTCCGCGCCGGGGATGTTGCGCTGTGAACATTGGTCTCGCCAATGTCGCTCGGCGGAGCTAGCAGGCGCCCATGCTGCTCGCCATCGACGCCGGCAATACCAACCTCGTCTTCGCTCTCCTCGACAACGGCGAGATCAAGGCGCGCTGGCGGATCGCGACCGACCCGCGGCGGACGGCTGACCAATATGCGGTCTGGCTGCACCAGTTGCTCGAGCTCGAAGGCTACACCAAGGCCGACGTCGACGCGGTGATCATCGGTACGGTGGTGCCGCGCGCGCTTCACAATCTCGAGGTGCTGGGACAAAAATATTTCCACGTCGAGCCGCTGATCGCCGGACAGGGCGCCGCGGCGTGGCCGATGGCGCTCGATGTCGATGAGCCGCAGACTGTCGGCGCCGACCGCGCACTCAATGTCATCGCCGCCCACGCCAAATATCCCGGCGACCTGGTGCTGATCGATTTCGGCACCGCGACCACGTTCGACGTCGTCGATTTCTCGGGCGCCTACAAGGGCGGGATCATCGCCCCGGGGATCAACCTGTCGATCGACGCCCTGGTCAACGCCGCGGCGATGCTGCCGCGCATCGCCATCGAGGCGCCCGAGGATTCCAGCGTTGTCGGCCGCACCACCGAGAGCCAGATGCTGATCGGCATCTACTGGGGCTATGTCGCGATGATCGAGGGGCTGGTCGAGCGCCTCAAGGCCGAGATCGGGCGCCCGGTGAAGGTGGTCGCGACCGGCGGCCTCGCCGCTTTGTTCGACAAACATACCAAAGCGTTCGATGCGATCGAACCCGACCTGACCATCCAGGGCCTCGGCCTGCTCCACCGAAGCGCGACCGCATGATCCCGGGCGAGGAATTGCTGTTCTGCGCGCTCGGTGGCTCGGGCGAGATCGGCATGAACGTCAATCTCTACGGCTGCCGCGGCCAATGGCTGATGGTCGACCTCGGCCTGACCTTTGCCGGCCCCGATTATCCCGGCATCGACCTCATCCTCCCCGACCTCGATTTCATCGAGAAGCAGCAGGACCGCCTTGCCGGGATCATCCTCACCCACGGGCACGAGGACCACATCGGCGCGCTCCCCTATCTGTGCTCGGACCTCAAGGTGCCACTCTACGCGACCCCGTTCACCGCCGGGCTGATCGCCGGCAAGCTTGAGGAAGAGGGGCTGACGGGCAAGGTCAAGCTCAACATCGTCGATCTCGACGGGACGGTCGAGCTGGGGCCGTTCAAGGTCCGCTTCGTCGCGCTGTCGCACTCGATCCCCGAAGGCAACGGCGTGCTGATCGAGACCGCGTTCGGTCGCGTATTCCACACCGGCGACTGGAAGATCGACGAAACGCCGGTGCTGGGCGAGGCGCCGAGCCCGGACGCGCTGACCCGGATCGGCGACTCCGGCGTGCTCGCTCTGGTGTGCGATTCGACCAACGTCTTCCAGGACAAGGCTTCCGGCTCCGAGGAGGGCGTCCACAAAGGGATGGCCGAGCAGGTCGCCAAGGCCAAGGGCCGCGTGCTGGTCACGACTTTCGCCTCCAATGCAGCGCGGCTTCAGACCATTGGCCGGGTCGCGACCGAGACCGGCCGCCGGGTGTGCGTTGCCGGCCGCTCGCTCGACCGCATCCTAAGGGTCGCGCAGGCGACCGGCTATCTCAAGGATTTCCCCGAGCCGGTGCGGTTCGACGAAGCGATGCGCCTGCCGCGCGAAGAATTGTTGATCGTCGCCACCGGCGGGCAGGGCGAGCCGCGCGCCGCCCTGGGCCGCATCGCCGGCGGCGGCCACGAGCTCAAGCTTGCCGCCGGCGACACGGTGATCTTCTCGTCGCGGATCATCCCCGGCAACGAGGTCGCGATCGGCCGCATCATGAACCAGCTGTCGGACCTCGGCGCGCTGATCGTCACCGAGAAGCAGGCGCATGTGCATGTCTCCGGCCACCCCGGCCGTCCGGAACTCAAGATGATGTACGACTGGGTGCGGCCCCAGATCATCGTCCCGGTCCACGGCGAGGATCGCCATTTGGCCGAGCAGGCCCGGTTCGCTCTGGCGCAGGGCGTGCCCAAGGCGATCGTCCAGAGGAACGGCGACCTCATTCGCCTGGCGCCCGACGGGCCCAAGAAGATCGACGACGTCCGGGTCGGCCGTCTGGTGCTCGATGGCGACGTCATCCTGCCCGCTGACGGCCCCACGATCGGCGAACGCCGGCGGATGGCGCTCAGCGGCTTGATCACGGTCGCGCTGGCATTGACTGCGGACGGCAAGCTCGGCGGCGCCCCTTTGGTGCGGCCATTCGGGATTCCGGTCGAAGTCGACCGCGACGATTTCCTTGCCGACGCCACCAATGCCGCGACGCGCGCCTTCGACGACCGCGCCGACCCGGAGCGGATGCGCGAAGCGGTGCGGCTCGCGGTGCGCCGCTGTGCGACTTTGTGGACCGGCAAGAAGCCGCTGGTCGACGTCAGCATCATTCAGGTCGCGGCATGACGATCGGCTCGATCGTCGCCATCTATTTCCTGTTCTTCGTCGCCAGCGCCTTCATCACTCTGTCGATCGGCGTTCGCACCGACGAGGAAGCGGGCACGCCCAAGGTCCCCGGCCAGGCCGACAGCGCGCCGCACCATTTCGACCTGCCGCGCCACCTGCGCCGCGCAGCGATCCTCGCCGCCGTTCTGTTCGCTTTATACTATGCCAACTGGACTTACGGCTGGATCGGCGTCGAAGCGTTTGACTTCTACAATTGGCGCGGAAGCTAGCGCCGCCGTTCGATTGCCTCGGCCAGCGCGGCGTAGAGCTTGCCCATGTCCGACGACATCAGGGTCACGGCCATCATCCCGCCGTCGCGCTCGGCGAGCACTCGGCGAAGCATCGCCTCGAAGTCGTGGACATAACGGTTGACCGAGCCCTGGAACTCCGCGTCGGTGTCGTAATAGGCCTTGATAGCGCGGCTCTCGGTGCCGCCCATCAACTGCACCGCGCGGCGGGTAAAGACGCCGCGGTTGCCCTTCATGTAAGCGGCCCACGCCTTGTCATCGACTTCGTCGGACAGGATCTTGCCGACGTCGATCGCCGCCGAGTTCATCGAATCGATCAGGAGCGACACCCGGCGGGCGAAGGCTTCGCTGTCCTTCTCGCGCTGGTCGGCCTGGCTCTGCTCGAAATATCGCTCGAGCGCGGCGCTGCTCTGGCCGAGGCTGAGCATCTGCTGGGTTAGCCGGTCCGACGCTTCGCGGGCGCTCTCGACCGCGCGCGCGGCGATCGCCTCGACCCCGCGCAGCCGGTCCTCGACGCTCTCGCGGATGGCCGTTTCGAGCGCTTCCCGAGTCGCCTTCGACAGCTTTCCGGCGCTCTCCGGAATGACGCCTTCGATCGCTTCGCGGGCGCGTTCGGCGGCATGGCCCGCGGCCTCGCGCACCTGGAGCAGCGCGGCGACCAGCGCCGGCCCGGTTTCGGCGGTCAGGCGCGTGGCCTCGCCCTGGGCTTCGGTCAGCGCCGCGGTCAGCGCCGCCAGCCGGTTCTCGGAATTGCCGACGCCGTCGTCGATCAGCGCCAGCAGCGCCGCGAAGCGGTCCTGCTGGTCGGCGATGCCACTGTTGCTGGCGGAAATCTGCTCGGCCGCCTCGACCGCCGCGTCGCGCATCCAGCCGATTTCCGGCTTGGCGGTTTCGGTGACTCGGAGCACCCGCTCGGCACCGCTCTCGGCATCGCCGATCGCGCTCGACAGCCCGTCGCGAATGTCGGCGGTGAGCTGGTCGATCCCGCTCTTGAGCGCCGTCGTGCGCGTCGCCAGCGCCTCGAGCGAATGGTCCTGCGACCCGGTCTGCTCGGCAAGTTCGTCGAGCTCCGACCGGGCCCGCGAGAGCGATTCGAGGAAATGGTTGGCGCGACCGTCGCCCTGCGCGGCCAGCTCGGCGAAGCGCTCGTCGATCAGCGTCAGCCCGCGGTCGATCTCGGCAAACATCCGCTGCGACACGCGCTCCTGCTCGGCGACTCGCGCCGACAGCCCGTCGAGCGACGCGCCGGCCTGGCCAATCTTCGTTCCAAGCACGTCGGCGGCTTCGACTCCGGCGCGCCCGATCCCGGCCGAGGCCTGCTCGACCAGCGCCGCCACCGCCGCCGATTGCGTGTCGATGCCGCTGCGGATTCCGTCGAGCGTCATCGCGGTCCGGTCGAGCAAGGTGTCGAGCGCGATCGTGAAGCTCGATTCCGCTTCGCCGACGCGGGCCGCGGCGGCGGCTCCGGCGCTTTCGATCTGGGTCAGGTGCGTGACCAGCCGCTGGGCCGCCGCGGCGACCACTTCGTCGGCCTCGCGGGTCCGCTCGCCGAGCACGCCGACCTGCTGCCCGAGCTCAGCGGTGCGCGCCGCCGAATCGCTGCCGATGCCGCGCAATTGTTCGGCGATCGCCCGGGTCGTGGTTTCGGCCTGGGGCAAGTCGCCGAGCAGCACGGCGATGTCGTTACGCGCCGATTCGGCCGCGCGATCGAGTGCCTCGCCGCTTCGGCTGAGCCGGTCGGTGGTCGAATCGAGTTCGCGCGAAATGCCGTCGAACCGCCCGGTGGTCTCGTCGCCCAGGCGCATCAGCCGCTCGGTCATCCCGGTGAGCGACGCCTGGCTGTCCTCGATCCGCTGCGACAGCACTTCGAGCAAGGCCTCCAGCGACTGGGTTTCCGCGCGCATCGCGATCACCGACCGGGTGAAGCGCTCCGCTTCGCGGCGCCGGGTCCGGCCGAATATGAGCCAGGCGAGGCCGAGCAGCGCCAGCGGACCCGCGGCGATCGCGATCCACTGCGCCACCGCCGGCGACGACAGCGGCTGGTCGGACAGCATTCGGCCCGCCGACCAGGCGGTGTAGGCCATCCACAGCGCCGCCAGCACCACCAGCGCGCCGCCGAGGACCGCGCGGCCGCCGCGCGCCAAGGCGTGCCGTTCGGCCTGCGGCTCGCTCCACTGGATCTGCTCGAAGCCCAGCTCGAGTGGGTCGCCCGCGCTTGATTCGGTGCTCGATCCGGTGATTGGAAGGTTGTCCGCGGTGTGAGGCGGAAGTTCGGCGCGCTGAGTGCTTTGGGTCATGGCGAGTGCAGTTTACCACCTTTGTCTCGGCAAGAAAGCGATTAGAGAGGGCTTGCACCGGTCCGCTGCCAAAGCGGGCGAAAAGCGCGGGGGAAAGAGGGGAGAATGGCGGTCGGCGCCCTGATCGGAGCCTATCAGGAAAATGATTCGGGCGAGCTTCGCGCGTTGCTTCCGCTCGCCGGCCGGACGCTGTTCGAATATCAGGCGCGCTGCGTCGCCGCCGCCGGCGCGGCGCCGATCGTGGTGCTGGTCGAGCGGGTCCCGCCCGCGCTGCACGAGGCAATGGAGCGGCTGCGCGCCGACGGCCTGTCGGTGATCCCGGTCAGCGACGGCAACGAAGCCGCCAGCCGGTTCGAGGCTGGCTCGCTGATCCTGCTGGTCGGCGACGGAGTCGCGGCTCCGGCCGAGTTGCTCGCCCAACTCGCCGAGGAGCCCGAGCCGGCGGTGGCAACGGTGCCCGACGACGAGCCTCATGCCGCTTATGAGCGGATCGACGCGACCAGCCGCTGGGCCGGAGTTGCTTTGGTCGACGGCCGCACCCTGGGCGCGACTGCGGCGATGCTCGGCGACTGGGACCTCCAGTCGACCTTGCTGAGAAGGGCGCTGCAGGACGGAGCCCTGCGTGTCCGCGTCGCTCCGGCCGGCGAGCCGCTGCTGGCCGACAGCGCCGACCAATTGGGCGGCTTCGAGCGCAGCTTGATCGTCTCCTCTCGCGGAGTCCGGAGCGACTGGGCGAGCCGCTACGTGCTGCCGCTGGTCGAGGAGTTTTCGACCGAGCGGCTGCTCGACACCGGCGTTCGGCCGCAATGGCTGATCTGGGCGGCGCTGGCGCTGACAATTGCCGCCGCGTTCGCCTTCACCCGCGGCTGGCTGTGGCCGGCACTCGGGCTGCTGGTCCTGTCGACCCCGCTCGACCTCGTCGCGCGACGTCTCGCCACCCTGCGCCTGAGGCCATTGCCGCCGCGATCGCCGTTCCTGCGGCTGCTGTGGCCGGCGGCCGGGCTGGCGCTGGTCGCGCTCGGCTGGCGCCTGACCCTCCACGGCAGCGGTTGGGGCGCTTTGGTCACGGCGCTGGTCGCTGCCGCATTCGCCGAAGCCGCGCGGATCGAGAGCGGGCACGACGAAGTGCCCGGCGAAGTCTGGCTGTTCTCGCGGCGCAACGCGATCCTCGCCGCGGTCCCGCTCGCGCTGGCCAGCGCCTGGGCGCTGTGCCTTTCCGCGCTGGCGCTCTACGCGGCCGCCTCATTCTTCATTGTCCAACATTGGCACCATCGCGTCAGACCCGATTGACCGAGCGTTAACTCAGCCCCGATAACGTCCCCGATATGGTACCCGAGGAATGGCCGATCGCTGCTCCGGCAGCCAACCGGACGGTTGCACCCGCGCGCGCGGCGGGGCGCGACCGCTTGTCCACGGTGCGGCTCGACTTCTTCCTCGACCCCGGGCAGCGGCTCAGCGAGCAGGAGCGCGCCGTGATGACGGCCATGCTCCACAGCCTGGTGTCGGACATCGCCGATGAGCTTCGGGCGTCGCTTCCGGCGAGCTCGGCGGTCGCCAACGACGAGGACAATAGCGAGCTGGTCGCCGAACTGAGCGCCGCCGGCCTGCTCGACCAGCCCAAGCTGATCGAGCTGCTGCTGCGCCGCGCCGACGAGGAGCAGATCACAACCGCGGTTCGGGCGCGCAACGCCGGCCGCGACGGGCGCTTGCTCCAGACCCTGGTCAGCGACGAGAGCGCGGCGATTTCCGCCGCCGCGATGTCGCTCATCCTCGCCCGCGGCCGCCGCCGCGACCGGTTCGGCCAGGCTCGCGTCGAATTTGACGATCTTCCGGCCGAGACCGCCGTCGACCTCGCGCAAATCGTCAGCGCCGGCCTGCGCGACAAGTTGCTGGTGACGCTCGACAAGCAGGCCGCCGACCGCCAGCTCGCCGCCGCCAGCGCGGCGCTGCTGGCGCGCCACGACGAGGACAAGCGCCTCGAGGCGCTGGCCGCAATGCTCGTCCGGCTGCTCGACGAGCAGGGTCGCCTGGACGAGGATCTGATCGCCGCCGCCGCTGCCGACGGCGAGGCGGTGCTGGTGTCCGAAGCCCTCGCACGCCGCGCCGCGATCGGCGGCGAAGATGCTTTCAAGCTCCTGCTCGGCGGCGAAGGCGGGTCGCTGATGCTGCTGCTGCGCATGGCCGGCGCTTCTCGTGAGCTGGCCGCGCGGCTGTTGGCGGGGCCGGGAGACTTGCTCGAAATCGCCGATGCGGGACGCGCGATCGCCCGCTTCGATTCGATTACCAAGGACGAAGTCGAATCCGCCCGCGAGTGGCTGCGGCTCGATCCCTGCTATCGCGAAGCGCTTGCCGCGCTTGGACAGGACCATGGCCAGCGCACCCTCTGAACCGCGGCCGGTCCTCGGCCGCGTCGATCGCGCCGGCCGCCTGGTCGCGGCCGATCCCGAGCTTGCGACCCTGCAGATGGAAGCCGGCTCGAGCATCGGCGCGACCCTCGCATTGCCGCAGGTCGCCGCGGTCGCCCGGCTCGCGCGCAAGCTCGGCATCCCGGTTTCGCGGCCGGCCGTCGCCGCCGGCGCCGATCACGATATCGACCTGTGGGTGCGGGCCGTGCCCGACGGCGAGGAAGTCTCGCTGACCCTCGAAGGATGGACCGTCCGCTCGGCCGCGTCGGCTCGCCTCGCCACCTTGCTTGGCGGCGACAGCGAGACCCGGCCCGCTCCCGAGCCCGGCGAGTGGGCCGCGGACGAGGACCTTCAACTGACTTCGGTGTCTAATTCGCTGGCCGAAAGGCTCGGCGCCGAGCCCGCCGACCTCGTCGGCCAGCCGCTGATGCGGATTTTCCGGCTCGAGGAGAATGAATCGGGCGAGCTGCCGCTGGTTGCGGCGCTGGCCGCGCGCCACGGCTTTACCGCCCAGCCGGCGCGGGCACGGAGCGGCGACCCCGGCGTGACGCTGGTGTTGAGCGGGGAAGTCCTGTTCGCGCCCGACGGCAGCTTTGCCGGTTTCTCGGGCCGTGCGGTTTCGAACGGCGACGGGGCGGCGCACCCGGCACCGCCGCCGCTGGCGATCGACCAGGCGCTCAACGAGGCGCTGCGCTCGCCGCTCGACCGGATCATCGAGAGCGCCGAGCGGATCGCCGATCGCTCCGACGGCCCGCTGCGCGGCGACTATGCGGCTTATGCCAGCGATATTTCGGCCGCGGCCCGCCATCTGCTGTCGGTCATCCATTCGATGAGCGAGGAGCCGGGGCAGGGCCACCGCACCATCGACCTGGCCGCGCTCG
>JBDTMX010000113.1:0-9450 GCA_039934055.1 Sphingomicrobium sp.
TTGCCGGACGGCATGTTCTCGACCATCCCGCAGATGCCGACGACATTGGCCTTCGCCTTGCGCAGCGCGAGCGCCTTGAACGCGCCGGCGACCGCCGCAGCGCCGCCCATGTCCCACTTCATCGCTTCCATGCCCTGGGCCGGCTTGATCGAGATGCCGCCGGTGTCGAAGGTCACGCCCTTGCCGACGAAGGCGATCGGCGGACCACCCTTGGCGCCGCCGTTCCAGCGCAGGACCAGCAGCCGCGGATCGCGCACCGAGCCCTGGGCGACGCCGAGCAACGCGCCCATGCCGAGCTTGTGCATTGCCGCGCCGTCGAGCACGTCGAGCTCGACGCCGAGGTCGGCGAGGTGGCGGACACGCTCGACGAAGGTCTCGGGATAGATGATGTTGGGCGGCTCGGTGACCAGCTCGCGGGTCAGCTTGACCCCTTCGAGCACCGGCTGCCACCTTTGCTCCCAGCGGCCCTGGGCATCGCCCCCGCCGCCGACGATGGTCAGTTGCTCGAGGGTCGGCTTCTGTTTGTCCTTGAGCCGGGTGCGATAGCGGTCGTAGCGCCAGCCGCGCAGGGTCGCGCCGAGAGCCACTTTCGCCGCCGCGTCGGCGTCATAGCCGAGCCCGGTAAGGTCGACGACCGCATGTTTTTCGCCAGAAGTCAGCAGCCGCTCGGCGACCTTGCCGCCAAGTTTCTCGGCGGCGTCGGCGGGCGCGACGTCCTTGCCGGTGCCGACTACCAGCAGCCGCCGGGCGCCCGCACCCACAAACAGCTCGACCGCAGTCCCGGTATCGCCTTCGAAGCGCTGGCGCTTCAAGGTCGCTTCGACCTCGCCGCCCAATCCCTTGATCACATCCACGTCGGGACGGACCGCCGGAACAACGAGGGCAAAATCTCCGTCAGGAATGCGGTCAGCGAAAACAACTTGCATGAAGGTCGATCCTAAAGGCTGCGGTTCAGTGAAAGCGGGGGTTGGCGGCCCTTTAGGGCGCGGCGGCGCAAAGGCAAAGCTCGGCGAAGCGAAGCAGCCGGCGCGCCAAGCCGGCCCAAGTCGGGCCCAAGTCGGATTGTCGCGCGCCGCCCGAGGTGCGATAGACTTGGCTCAAGGCAAAGCCAGGTGAGCGGCGGGGCAACAGGTTTGCGTAAGGGATTGGTCTGGTGGTCGGCGCTGCCGATGGTGCTCGGAGCGCCGGCAGCCGCCTGGGCCCAACCGGCCGAGCCGGCGGCGGTTGCTCAGCCCGATCCCGCCGATTCAGAGCCGACGGTCGCCTTCAGCGCCGACCAGGTCAGCTACGACAGCGACAATGAGCTGGTGACGGCGACGGGCGCGGTGCGGATGTCGCGCGACGGAAACTACCTCGCCGCCGACCAGGTCACCTGGAACCGCAAGACCGGGGAAGTCCGCGCGGCCGGCAACGTCGTCGTGCTCAATCCGCAGGGCGACAAACTGGTCGGCGACAACGTCGTCCTGAGCGACACGCTGCGCGACGGCACGATCGACAACCTGCTGGTGGTGCTTGAGAGCGGCGGCCGGATCGCCGCGGCGCGCGGCACCCGCAATGGCGATCTCACGACCCTCGACAATGCGATCTATTCGCCCTGCCCGGTGACCAAGCCGAGCGGCTGCCCGCGCAACCCGAGCTGGTCGATCACCGCCGCCCGCGTGGTCTATGACCCGACCCACAACCGGGTCCGTTTCCAGGGCGGGCGGCTGCAGCTGTTTGGAATAACGCTGCCGCTGCTGCCGATCTTCAGCATCGGAACGGCGGCCCACGGCGGAGGGGTCAACGGCTGGCTGGTGCCGGACATCAGCATCTCGTCGCGCAAGGGGTTCGAGGTGGCGATGCCTTATTATCGGCGATTCGCCCCCAACCACGATCTCACCTTGACCCCCCACCTCTACACCGGGACCTGGCCGGCGATCGAGGCCCGCTATCGGGACCTCAACTCTCTCGGCGCCTTCCAGATCGGCGGGTTCGCAACCTACGGCCAGATCGAAGACCCCGATCCCAACGATCCCACGCCGGACACCCGCCACGGCTTTCGCGCTTACTTCGAAGGCAATGGAAAGTTTCAGTTCAGTCCGCTGTGGAGTCTGACCAGCGCGTTCCGGGTGGCGACCGACAAGACCGTCACCCAGCGCTACGACATCACCCGCGACGATCGGCTGCGCAGCTTCATCAACGCCGAACGGATCAGCCCCGATTCCTACATCAGCATCGCCGGCTGGGCGTTCCAGGGCCTGCGCGTCGATGATGTGCAGAAGCAGATCCCGATCGCGCTGCCGGCGATCGACGCCCGCTTCCGGTTCAGCGCGCCGACGATCGGCGGCACGGTCGAGGTGCAAGCCAACAGCCTCGCGATCCTGCGCATCGACGGACAGGACACCCAGCGCGCTTTCGTGAGCGCACGGTGGGATCTGCGGCGGATGACGACGCTCGGCCAGCAAGTACTGTTCACGGCGCTCGTCCGCGGCGACGTCTATCACACCGACGATTCGGCAAGCACTGCAGTGCCTATCTATCGCGGCACCGACGGGTGGCACGCGCGCGGCATCGGCGCCCTGGCCGCCGACGTCCAATGGCCGTTCGTCGGCCCCGCGTTCGGCGGGATCCAGCGGCTGGTGCCGAGGGTCCAGCTGGTCCTCACACCGCCGACCCCCAACCTCAGCATCCCCAACGAGGATGCCCGCGCGGTCGACCTCGAGGACAGCAATTTGTTCGCGCTCAACCGCTTCCCCGGCTACGACCGCTGGGAGGACAGTTCCCGGGTCACGTACGGGCTCGACTGGTCGCTCGACCGTCCCAATGTGTCGATCGCGACCAACATCGGCCAAAGCTATCGGCTCAGCCGCCGCGAAAGCATCTTCCCACAGGGCACTGGTCTGTCTGACCGGTTCTCGGACATCGTTGGCCGCACCCGCATCCGCTACGGCCGGCTGATCGACCTCACGCACCGCTTTCGGATCGACAAGAACAGCCTCGCTTTCCGGCGTAACGAGGTCGACCTGACAGTCGGCACCGATCAGACCTATGTCCAGATCGGCTATCTGCGGCTCAACCGCGACATCAGCGCGGCGGTCGAGGATCTGCGCGACAAGGAAGAGCTGCGTGTGGCCGGGCGGTGGAAGTTCGCCCGCTACTGGTCGCTGTTCGGCGCCACCGTTCTCGACCTCACCGACAGCGCCGAAGACCCGCTGTCGCTGGCCGACGGCTTCCAGCCCGTCCGCCAGCGGCTGGGCATTGCTTATGAGGATGAATGCCTGGAGCTTGGCCTATCCTGGCGCCGCGACTATGAGCGCATCGGGGACTTCCGAAAGGGGAGCACTTTCTCGCTTCGAATGGCGCTGAAGGGGCTTGGCCGCTAAGGCCAAAAAGGGGGCGCCGCTAAGCCTGCGTTCAGCGGGCGTGGATAAATGGGCAATCGATTTCAAGGTTGTTTTTGCAAGGGATTTGACGACGTGGCAGTAGGTTCTGAACTCTTCTCGCGTACCCGTTGGGGCGCGGCCGCCTTCGTACTGGCGGTTGCCGGAACGGCCTATGCGCAGGGCGCGCCAAATCCTCCTCCCCCAGCGAGCACGCCGAGCAGCACCAGCGCCTTGCGGCTGCCCGAAAACCCGCAGCTGTTCGGCTCGGCTATGCCCTCGGTGATCAAGGCGACGGCGATCGTCAACGGCGAGATCATCACCCAGACCGATATCGACCAGCGGCTGGCGCTGCTGGTCATCGCCAGCGGCGGACGGATCCCGGCCGACGAGATGGACCGGCTCCGCCAGCAGGTGCTGCGCAACCTGATCGACGAGTCGCTGCAGATCCAGGCCGCCGCCGCCGAGAAGATCACCATCAAGCCGGCCGATATCGACAAGCCGCTTGCGCGGGTCGCGGCCAACAACAAGCAGACGGTCGACCAGCTGGCCGCCCTGCTCGACGCCAACGGGTCGTCGATCAACTCGATGCGCCGCCAGATCGAGGGAGAAATCGCCTGGACCCGGCTCCAGCGGGCGAAGATCGAAAGCTCGGTCAGCGTCGGCGAGGAAGAGGTCAAGGCGGTCCTCGACCGCATGAACGCTTCGAAGGGAACCGAGGAATTCCGGGTCGGCGAAATTTACCTGTCGGCCAATGGCGGCAACCAGTCGCAGACCTTGGCCAACGCCAATAAGATCCTCGAGCAGCTCCGCAACGGCGCCTCGTTCGCCGGCTACGCGCGGCAATATTCGGAAGCGTCGACGGCCGCGGTCGGTGGCGATCTCGGCTGGGTCCGGCCTGAGCAGCTGCCCGACCCGATCGCAGCCCAGTTGCGCACCATGGGGCCGGGACAAGTTAGCAACCCGATCCAGGTTCAGGGCGGCTATTCGATCGTCGCCGTCCAGGACACCCGCAAGGTCCTGACCGCCGATCCGCGCGATGCGGTGCTGACCTTGAAGCAGCTGTCGATCTCGTTCCCGAAGGGCGCCTCGACGGCTCAGGCTGAGCCGATCGTCGCCCGCTTCGCCGAGGCCGCCCGCAGCGTCGGCGGCTGCGGCGGCGCCGACAAGATCGCGGCCGATTTCAATGCCGAGATGGTCGAAAGCGACCAGGTCAAAATCCGCGACCTGCCAATGGCCCTCCAGCAGATGATGCTGCCGATGCAGGTCGGCCAGGCAACCCAGCCGTTCGGCTCGATCGGCGAAGGCGTGCGCATTCTCGTGATTTGCGGCCGCGACGAGGTCGACGCCACCGCGCCGACCCACGACGAAGTCTACAACCAGCTCAACGAGGAACGCGTCAACCTGCGCGCCCGGCGCTATCTGCGCGATCTTCGGCGTGATGCGGTGATCGAATTCAGATAAGGCCCGCGCGATGACGCGCTGTTCTCCTTGGCCGCAAATGACGCGCTTTTTCGTGGTGCTGCGATGATGCACTATCCCGACGCGCCGCTCGCAGTGTCGCTCGGCGATCCGGCCGGGATCGGCGCCGAGGTCCTCGCCAAATGTTGGGACAATCGCGCGCTGTTCGAGCTGCCGCCGTTTGTCGCGATCGGCGACCCGCGCTCAATCAGCGCAGTGTGGGACGGGCCGATCGAGTTCATCGACGGCCTCGACGAAGCGGACAGCGCGTTCGATGTCGGCCTGCCGCTGATCCAGCTCGCCGCCGCCGAAGCCGACGTGCCCGGACATCCTAGCATGGCCGGCGCCCATTGCTCGCTCGATTCGCTCGAGATTGCGGTCGGGCTTGCCCGATCGGGCTCGGCCGCAGGCGTGGTCACCGGACCGGTGTCCAAGGAGCAGCTTTACGCGATCGGCTTTTCCCACCCCGGCCAGACCGAGTTCGTTGCCGAGCGTTGCGGGGTCGCCGCGACCAATGTGGCGATGATGCTCGCCGGCCCGACGCTGCGGACGGTGCCGGTCACGACCCATCTGCCGCTCGCACAGGCGACCGTTGCATTGACCACCGCGCTCATAGAGTCGCGCGCCCGGGCCGCGCTTCGCGGGCTCCAGCGCAATTTCGGGATCGAGGACCCAAGGCTCGCCGTGGCGGCGCTCAATCCGCACGCCGGTGAAGGCGGGACACTCGGCCGCGAGGAAATCGAGATCATCGAGCCGGCGGTTGCGGCGCTGATAGCCGAAGGCTGGCGCGTGACCGGTCCCCACCCCGCCGACACCATGTTCCACGCCAGCGCGCGGGCAAAATACGACGCAGCCTTGTGCATGTATCACGACCAGGCGCTGATCCCGTTGAAAGCGCTGCATTTCGAGGAGGGCGTCAACGTCACGCTGGGCCTGCCGATTGTCCGCACCGCGCCCGACCACGGCACCGCATTCGACATCGCCGGGCAGGACAAAGCGGACCCGCGAGCGATGGCCGCGGCGATCAGGCTTGCCGCCCAATGCGGCCTCCACCGGTCGCCTTCAGAATGACCAAGGCTGTATGACACAAGGCGCCGAGCCGCTGCGCGACGTGATCGCCCGGCACGGCCTCCAGGCCCGCAAGTCGCTGGGGCAGAATTTCATCCTCGACCGCCAGTTGCTGGGCCGGATCGCCACCGTGCCGGGGCCGCTGGCCGGCGAGACGGTCTATGAAGTCGGCCCGGGTCCGGGCGGCCTGACCCGCGCGCTGCTCGATGCGGGAGCAGCAAAGGTGGTCGCGGTCGAGCGGGATCGCCGCTGCCGTCCAGCGCTGGCCGAGCTCAAGCAGGAATTTCCGGCGCGGCTCAGCATCATCGAAGGCGATGCCCTCGCCATCGACGAGCGCGCCGAGGCTGGCGAAGGCGCCCATGTTGTCGCCAACCTGCCGTACAATGTCGGCACCGCGCTGCTGCTGCGCTGGCTACATGCCGATTGGCCGCCGTGGTGGAAGTCACTGACCCTGATGTTCCAGAAGGAAGTCGCGGAACGCATCGTCGCCCGGCCCGGCACCGAGCATTATGGCCGCCTGTCGATCGCCGCCCAGTGGCGGGCGTCGCCGAGGATCGCGCTGGCCGTCAACCGCTCGGCCTTCGTGCCGCCGCCCAAGGTCACGTCCGCGGTCGTCCACATCGTGCCTGCGGCGATGCCCGCGAGTGTCGACCCGCGCCGACTGGAGAGGATCACGGCCGCCGCCTTCGGCCAGCGCCGCAAGATGCTGCGGTCGAGCCTCAAGGCAGTTCCGGGAGCTTTGGATGCGCTCGACGCGCTCGGAATCGATGCCGAACGCCGCGCCGAGACTCTCAGCGTCGACGAGTTTACCGCGCTAGCACGGTGCCTGTCCTGAGCGACGCCGCAGGCGGCGTCGAAGGGCGCTTGCGAGGGCGTTGAGCTAGTTGGTCTTGGGCGTGGGCGGCGGCTTGGCGGCCGCAACCGTCGGACCGCGGCTGATCGCCGCCGACAGCATCGCCAGTTGCTGGCACCCGCTCGGGCACAGCTTCTGGAGCTTGGCGAGGTTGTCGCGAGCCCGCGGCACCGCGCCCAATTCGACCATCGCCTCGCCCTGCACCGCCAATGCGTCGCGATCGGCCGGTTCCAGCGCCAGCGCCTTGTTGGCAAAGCGGATCGCCTTGCCGAACAATTTCTCTTTTTGCGCGACCCTGGCCAGCAGCACGAACGCCGCACGATTGCGCGGATCGACCGCGAGCGAGGTTTCGAGGACATCATCGGCGGCCTCGAAGCGGCCGGTGACCAACAGCGTCTCTCCCTGGTGGAGCAATTCCATCGATCGCGGCAGGATCTGATCGTCGGGTTTCTGGCTCGCGACCGGCGCGGCGAGCGCGGCACCGACGAAGCCAGCCAACACAATGCGGTGCAACAGACGCATCAATCTCTCCAATTCACTCGCCACGTCCCTAGCATGGCCGGACCAACCGCGCGACGAAAAAGCCATCGGTGCCGTCCTGACCTGGGACCAACAGCCGGCCGATGCCCGTCAACCGCCCGGCGGCGATAGGCGTTTCCTCGGCAACCCACGATGAACGGCCGGCGAGAAAGGCGCTCACTTGTCCGTCGCCCTCCGCAGTGAGAATCGAGCACACCGCATAAACCAGCCGCCCGCCCGGGCGGACTAGCGCGGCCGCCGTCTCGAGGAGCTGGGCCTGGGCGCGAACGAGCCGATCGAGCCGGTCGGGCGTCAGCCGCCAGCGCCCCTCGGGGTTGCGCCGCCAGGTGCCACTGCCCGAGCAAGGCGCGTCGACCAGCACGACGTCGGCGGTGCCGGCCCAATCGGCCAGCGCATCGAGCTCGCGCGGGGGATTGAGCAGCCGGGTTTCGATCCGGGCGCCGGCTTTCCCGGCTCGCGGGGCGAGCTTCGACAGGCGCGAGCGATTGGTGTCGGTCGCGAGGATTTCTGCGCCCGGGGCGGCCGCCGCGATCGCCAGCGCCTTACCGCCGGCCCCGGCGCACAGGTCGAGGATCCGCATCCCGTCCTGGGCCCCGCAAGCGATCGCAATCAGCTGGCTGCCCTCGTCCTGGACATCGACCAGACCCTCGGCGAAGGCCGGATGATCATCGATCCTCGTATCGGACGGGAGGCGCAGGCCCCACGGGCTGATCGGCGTCGGCGCGGCGCCAGGAAATTGAGCGATCAGCGCGTCACGATCCGCGCGGGCGACGTTGACCCTGAGGTCGAGCGGAGCGCGCTCGAGCAGCGCCGGCCATTCGCCGGGCTCGACCAGCAGGGATATCTCGGGCTCGAGCCACGACGGGACCGGCGCGGCGGGGCTCCCCTCCTCCCCGTTGATCATCGGGCCGGGCCCGCGCACCTGCCCGAACAGCTCGATGAGCAAGGCATCGTCGCGGGCTAGGCCGACTATCGCCGCCCGACCGCTTGTGGGCCGCTCGGCCGTCCTGCGAATCGCCCGGAATACCAGCTCGCGCACCGCTCGGCGGTCGCCCGACCCGGCATAGCGGCGCGTCTTGAAATAGCGCGTGACGATGATGTCGGCCGGCGGGCCGTCGTCGCGGGCGGAAGCAATCACTTCATCCAGGATTTCGATCGCCGCCTGCAGCCGTGCGGCCGGGGTCATGACCTAGCGCGTCGGGTAATTGGGCGCCTCGCGGGTGATGGTGACGTCGTGGACGTGGCTTTCACTGAGGCCGGCGTTGGTGATGCGGACGAACTTCGCGCGCTTCTGCAGCTCGGGGATGCTGGTCGAGCCGGTATAACCCATCGCCGCTTTGACCCCACCGACCAGCTGGTGGACGATGTCGCGCACCGGGCCCTTGTACGGGACCTGGCCCTCGATGCCTTCGGGGACCAGCTTCAATTGGTCGCGGATGTCCTGCTGGAAATAGCGGTCGGCCGAGCCGCGCGCCATTGCGCCGACCGAGCCCATGCCGCGGTAGGATTTGTAGGTGCGGCCCTGGTAGAGGAAGGTCTCGCCCGGCGCTTCCTCGGTCCCGGCGAGCAGCGAGCCGACCATGACCGTCGACGCGCCCGCGGCTAGGGCCTTGGCGATATCGCCGCTGGTGCGGATGCCGCCGTCGGCGATCACCGGGATGCCGCTTTTCGCCGCTGCCGCAGCCGTTTCCAGGATCGCGGTCAGTTGCGGCACGCCGACGCCGGCGACGATCCGAGTGGTGCAGATCGAGCCCGGGCCGATGCCGATCTTGATTGCATCCGCGCCGGCATCGATCAGCGCTTTCGCCGCCTCCGCCGTGGCGATGTTGCCGGCGATTACCTGGACCGAGTTGGACAGCGATTTCACCCGCTGGACCGCGGCGGCGACGTCGATGTTGTGGCCGTGCGCGGTGTCGATGACGATGCAGTCGCAGCCGGCCTCGATCAGCGCTTCGGAGCGGGCGTAGCCGCTGTCGCCAGTCGTCGTCGCCGCGGCGACCCGCAGGCGCCCCTCGGCGTCCTTCGTCGCGAACGGAGCAGCGACCGATTTCTCGATGTCCTTGACGGTGATCAGCCCGACGCAGTGATCGGCGTCGTCAACCACCAGCAATTTCTCGATCCGGCGCTGGTGGAGGATGCGCTGCGCTTCTTCCTGGCTGGTGCCGAGCG
>JBDTMX010000114.1:0-2320 GCA_039934055.1 Sphingomicrobium sp.
GCGCGTGACAACCGCCCCTCAAACCATTCGCGCTTCACCTCCAGCCCGACCAGCAAGAAGAAAATCGCCATCAGTGCTTCGGCAATCCAATGATCGACATCGAGCGGCCCAAGATCGAATTGAAGCCAGCCTTCGTACCCGGCCCTCAGAGGGGAATTGGCGCAGGCGATTGCCAGCACCGCGGCGGCGATCAAAAGGATCCCGGCGAGGCGCTCTTGCGCTCGCACGCGGTGGAGATTGGCGGCCATGCGTTTTCGTTAGACCAAAAATCGCGCGCGTCGAATTAGCAGTTCCGTCGGACCTAGCCGGGCGTTGGATTCCAGCCGAGCGCCAGCAGCATGACGAAGAATCCGGCGACGTACGCGACCGGTACGAACCAGCCCTGGCGGAGCCAGCGGACCATCGACCGGCCTTCGGGAAATTCGTTGGTCAAGGCGACGCCGGCGGACGATCCGAACCAGATCATCGAGCCGCCGAAGCCGACCGCATAGGCGAGCAGCGCCCAGTCGTAGCCGCCCTGGTTCAAGGACAGCACGGTCAGCGGGATGTTGTCGAACACCGACGATACCACGCCCAGCCCGAGCACCGAATGCCACGACGGATCGGGCATTCCACGGACCGGCATCAGCGAAGCCGAGGCGACCAGCGCCGCGAGGAAGATCGCGCCCTTGGCGGCCGGCCGGGTAACCGACCAGTCGGGCTTGGCCAAACGGCTGGTGGCGAGGATCGCCGCCCACAAGGCAAGGCCCATCCACGGCGCGCTTTCCTCGCCTGTGCTCAGCAAATTGGCGAGGACATTGGCCGCAACCGCCGCCGCGAGGATTGCCCCGACGATCCAGATCCGGCGCCACTGCAACGGGTTGCCGGGCAAATCATGGGCGAGGCAGGGCTGGAAATTGTGCTGCGCGCGCGCGCCGAGCGGGGCGAAGATCGCGAACGCCACGATCGACGCCAGATAGGCCGGCAGCACGGCGAGCGGCGACACGCCGTGCAGCCACATGATGGTGGTCGTGGTGTCGCCGATCACGCTGCCCGCACCGCCGGCATTGGCCGACGCGACGATCGCCGCCAGGAAAGCGACGCTGATCCGGTTCTGGTAGACATGGCGCGCCATCACGCCGCCGAGGATCGCGGCCGCGATATTGTCGAGGAATCCCGACATCACGAACACGATGCCGAGCAGCGCCAAGCCGCCGGTCCAATCGTCCGGAAGCAGGTTGGGCAAGTGATCGGGCAGGTTGCTCTGCTCGAACTGGTTCGACAGCACTTCGAAGCCGACCAGCAGCAGCAGCAGGTTGGTGATCGTGACCCATTCGTGATCGACATGACGGAGCAGCGCCGCGGCGCCGAAGCCGGTCGGGAAACCGCTGACCAGGGCCTCGTAGGCAAGGATCACCGCGAGGCCGACAAGGCTGACCGCCAGGCTGTGGCGGTGGAACAGAGCGACGCCGAGCAGGGTCAGCCCGAACAGGAAGAATTCGAACGGGACGTCGAGCAGCATCGGGACGGCGAAACCGGTCACGGCCGCGCCGCTGATGATTGGTGCTGGATCTCGACCGAGCGCGAGGCGCCGCTGGAATTAGCCCTGTCGCGCATCGCGGTCCCTTAACCGGCGGGGACTGGCGAGGGAAGGCGACCGAGGGAAAGCTGCGACGGGGACGCTTGCGTTGGCCGCAGGTGCGCACCAAATTGGCCGCATGAGACCACTGACATTCGCCGCGGCCGCGCTCCTCTGCCTGTTCGCGGGAGCCGCCCAGGCCGCGCCCGCCGCGCGACCGGAAACCGCGGTCCTCGCCGGCGGCTGCTTCTGGGGCATGGAAGGTGTGTTCGAGCATGTGAAGGGCGTCCGTGAGGTCGTTTCGGGTTACGCCGGCGGCGGCGCGCGTGACGCCAATTACGACGCCGTCAGCTCCGAGCGGACCGGCCACGCCGAGGCGGTGCGGATAACCTACGATCCGGGCCAGATCAGCTTTGTGCAATTACTCAAGATCTACGCGACCGTGGCTCACGACCCGACGCAGGTGAACCGCCAGGGCCCGGACACCGGCACCAGCTACCGCTCGGCGATTTTCCCGCAAAACTCCGGCCAGCGGCAGGCGGCGGAGCGGTTCCTCGCCCAGCTTCGCGCGTCGCATCTCTCCCCGCGGCCGATCGCGACGCGGATCGAGAGCGGCGGCTTCTATCCGGCCGAGGCGTACCACCAGGGCTTCATGCGGCGGCACCCTTACTATCCGTACATCCTGGTCAACGACCGGCCCAAGCTGACCAAGCTCAAGCAGACCTATCCGCAGCTGTGGAAAGCGTGACCGCTTAAGCCAAA
>JBDTMX010000115.1:0-7266 GCA_039934055.1 Sphingomicrobium sp.
TGTACCAGTCGGCGAGCATCTGGCTGGTCCGCGGGCTGAGCGCGCTCGGCTCCCATAGCGCGACCGTGCCGCAGGTGCAGATCGGCGGCCGGCCCATCGCCAACAGGATGGCCGCGGCCGCGACGAGGATCGCCAAGGCTGCAAGGGTCGCGCGCGAGCGGATGGTCATGGCCGCGAGGCATAGCAGAGCGGGGCGGCTTGCAAAGCTCGGCGGATGGAACGACACAGCCGCCATGCTGCGCACCTACGGACCCGACTGCGACGGGAGCATCATCGATCCCAATCACGGCGGCATTCCCGCCGGAGCGACCTGGATCGATCTCGAGGAGCCGACGCACGAAGAGGAGAAGCTCGTCGAGCAGACTATTGGCCAGAACGTCCCGACCCAGGACGAGATGGCCGAAATCGAGCCGTCGAGCCGCCTGTTCGAGCGCAATGACGCCTTGTACATGACGCTGAGCGTGCTCCACGGCATCAAAGAGGGCCAGCCCGCGACCACTCCGATCAGTTTCGTGCTTGCCGGTAACCGCCTGGTCACCGTCCGTTATGCGACTCCGAAACCGGTGCTCGCGTTTGCCGACCACGTTCGCCGCGAACCCGAGCTCGCGCGCGATGCGATGACGGTGGTGGTTCGCCTGCTCGACGCGATCATCGACCGGCTGGCCGACGAGCTCGAGGCCTCGGGCAGCGAAATCGAGGCAATCTCCAGCCACATCTTTCACAAGGATATCGACGAGCGGCGCATTCCGGCGACGCGGCTGACCGCGCTTCTCACCCGCATCGGGCGGGCCCAGACGTTGCTCACGAAAATCCGATATACAGCGGTCAGCACCAGCCGTTTGCTAAGCTTCCTGAACGGCTCCAGCGCCTTGCAAGCCGAAGCCAATGCAAGCGCCCGCAGCCACGTCCGAAGCCTCAGCACCGACATCTCCGCACTCATCGACCATTCAAGCTTTCTCGGCGACAATCTGACCTTCCTGCTCGATGCGTCCCTCGGCTTAATCAGCGTCGAGCAGAATGCGGCGATGAAGCTGTTTTCCTGGGCGGCGGTGGTGTTCCTGCCGCCAACCCTGATCGCCGGCATCTACGGGATGAACTTCAAGGACATGCCGGAACTGAATTGGTGGTTTGGTTATCCAATGGCGCTCGGACTGATGCTGGCGAGCGCCATCCTACCCTATTATTATTTCAAGCGGCGCGGCTGGCTCTAGCGAATCAGTCTAGCAGCAGCAGCGGTGCGGCGTCGGAAGCGGAAACCGCGATGGCGTCGACCGCGTCGGGCGCATCCTCCTTGGGCGGCGCGCCGCGACGGCGGGCAAGCGCTGCATAAGCTAGCGCCAGCTGGCCGGCGACCTCGACGCTTTCGCCCTCGTCTTTGCGGAAGGCGGCGAAGCGCGCCTCGGCGGCGCGGCGGCGGAAATATTCGCGGTCATGGGCCATGCGGCAATTACTACAGCGAAACGATGACAAAAAGGAGTCAGCGGTCGTCATCCGGGCGCGACGGTTGTTCCACTGGGCGCAACCGGAACAGCATCCGAGCCGTTCAGCCAACCAACTATGCCAAATGGAAAAACCAACGGTAAGGAAAAGAGCGCTTTCGAGCGGATCGGCTGCGAGATTTCCTCGTGGGTTTCCGACCTCGCCGCCAATCCGATCGCCCAAATCATTGTCGTCGTCGTCTGCTCGGCGTGGTTCGTTGTCGGGCTCCAAGCCGACATTCTGACGGCGGTGCTGTCGATCCTGGCAATCACGCTGACCCAGATGGTCCTCAACCGCCAGAATGAGCGCGAGGCGGACGCCCACCGGCGCGACGTCGCCATGCACGCCAAGATCGACGAGCTGGTCATCGCCGTGAAGGGCGCGCGCAACGAAATGGCCGGGATCGAGGAACTCGAGGAAGACCAGATCGAGGAGCTCAAGGAAGACGCCAAGCAGGCAATCGATGACGCCGGCGCAACCGCGGGCACCACTGCCAAGCGGACCGTCGCAAAAAAGGCGATCGATTCGGTCGGCGCACGCCCCAAGGCACGGACCAAGTCTCGAACCAAAGCGAGCACCGCACCGCGTAAACGAGCGGCATTGGCCGTTAAATAGCTTGCCCATGGCGATCATTGCGGGGGCTTGCTAAGGGCTCTGGAGCTACCAGGCGCCCCATCGTATTTCGAGGATAGATCATGATTCCGACTGGCCAGGACAGTCTCAAGACCCGTTCCACCCTGGCCGTCGGAGACAAGAGTTACACGTATTATTCGTTGGCCAAGGCCGCCGAAGCGCTCGGCGACATTTCATGCCTGCCGTTCTCGATGAAGGTGCTGCTCGAAAACCTCCTGCGCTTCGAGGACGGCGTGACGGTCACCCACAACGACCTCCAGGCGATGGTCGATTGGCAGAAGGAGCGGCGAATCGCGCGCGAGATCCAGTACCGCCCGGCGCGCGTGCTGATGCAGGATTTCACCGGCGTCCCGGCGGTTGTCGACCTGGCGGCGATGCGCGACGCGATGAAAAGCCTCGGCGGCGATGCGCAGAAGATCAACCCGCTAGTACCGGTCCACCTGGTCATCGACCACAGTGTGATGGTCGACGAATTCGGCACGCCGCGCGCGTTCGGCAAGAATGTCGAAATGGAATATGCCCGCAACGGCGAGCGCTACGAGTTTTTGAAGTGGGGCGCCTCCGCGTTCGACAATTTCCAGGTAGTCCCGCCCGGCACCGGCATCTGCCACCAGGTCAATCTCGAATATGTCGCGCAATGCGTGTGGGTGTCCGACGACCAGACCGGCGCGGCGCTGGCTTACCCGGACACGCTGGTCGGCACCGACAGCCACACGACCATGGTCAACGGCTTGGGCGTGCTCGGCTGGGGCGTCGGCGGGATCGAGGCCGAGGCGGCGATGCTCGGCCAGCCGGTCAGCATGCTGATCCCCGAAGTCGTCGGCTTCCGCCTCGCCGGCGAGCTGCGCGAAGGCATCACCGCGACCGACCTCGTGCTGACTGTTACCCAGATGCTGCGGGCCAAGGGCGTGGTCGGCCGGTTCGTCGAATTCTACGGTCCCGGGCTAGGCTCGTTGAGCCTCGCCGACCGCGCGACCATCGCCAACATGGCGCCCGAATATGGCGCGACCTGCGGCTTCTTCCCGATCGACGAGCGGACTCTCGAATATCTCAAGCTGACCGGGCGCGAAGACGATCGCATCGCGCTGGTCCGCGCTTATTGCCAGGCGCAGGGCCTGTGGCGCGACGATGCGTCGCCCGAGCCGGTGTTCACCGACACGCTTGAGCTCGACATGAGGACGATCGAGCCATCGCTGGCCGGCCCCAAGCGGCCGCAGGACCGAGTGCTGCTGTCGGACGTCGACGACCAGTTCAACGCCGAGCTCGAGAGCACCTACAACAAGCACAACGATCCGCGGGTCGCGGTCGATGGCGAGAGCTATGACCTCGGCAATGGCGACGTGGTGATTGCCGCGATCACCAGCTGCACCAACACCTCGAACCCATCGGTGCTGGTCGCCGCCGGCCTGGTCGCTAGGAAGGCGCGGGCCAAGGGGCTGACCAGCAAGCCGTGGGTCAAGACCAGCCTCGCGCCAGGCAGCAAGGTGGTCAGCGACTATCTCGATGCAAGCGGCCTGAGCGAGGACCTGAACGCCCTGGGCTTCGACCTGGTCGGCTACGGCTGCACCACCTGCATCGGCAATTCGGGCCCGCTCGCCGAGCCGATCTCCAAAGCCATTGCCGACAATGACCTGGTCGCGGTCAGCGTGCTGTCGGGCAACCGCAACTTCGAAGGCCGGGTGTCACCCGACTGCCGCGCCAACTATCTCGCCTCGCCGCCACTGGTGGTCGCTTACGCACTCAAGGGGACCGTGCGATCCGACCTTGCCGCCGAGCCGATTGGCATCGCCACCAACGGCGAACCGGTATTCCTCAAAGACATCTGGCCGACCAACCTGGAGGTCCGCGAGCTGATCGACCAGCACCTCCATTCGAGCATGTTCCGCAGCCGCTACGGCGACGTCTACACCGGCGACGACCGCTGGCGGGCGATCGAGATCAGCGGCGGCGAAACCTACGCCTGGCCGCCGCAATCGACCTACATCCAGAACCCGCCCTACTTCACCGGCATGACGATGATTCCGGTTCCGCCCGGGGACATCGCCAATGCCCGGGCGCTGGCGGTGTTCGGGGATTCGATCACCACCGACCACATCTCGCCGGCGGGAGCGATCAAGCTCGACAGCCCGGCGGGCAAATATCTGGTCGAGCAAGGAGTCCCGCGGGCCGAGTTCAACAGCTACGGCTCACGGCGCGGCAATCACCAGGTGATGATGCGCGGGACTTTCGCCAATATCCGCATCCGCAACCGCATGCTCGATGGCGTAGAAGGCGGCTTGACCCGCTTTGTGCCGACTGGCGAAACCTTGCCGATCTACGACGCAGCGATGCGCTACATGGCCGACGGCACGCCCTTGGTGGTGATCGCCGGCAAGGAATATGGCACCGGCAGCTCCCGCGACTGGGCAGCCAAGGGCACGATCCTGCTGGGCGTGCGCACGGTGATCGCCGAGAGCTTCGAGCGAATCCACCGCTCGAACCTGGTCGGCATGGGCGTGCTTCCGCTGCAGTTCCACGACGGCGATACCGCCGACAGCCTCGGGATCGACGGCAGCGAGACGTTCAGCATCACCGGCGTCGGCAAGATCGAGCCGCGACAGGATGTCGAGGTCGTAGTCACGGAGGCGGACGGTTCGAAGCGCAGCTTCAGCGCCCGCTGCCGCATCGACACCTACAACGAGCTGGAATATTTCCACGCCGGCGGGATCCTGCAGTACGTGCTGCGGAGGTTAGCCGCCTAATGACCGTGGCGGTTGCGGCCTGCCATTGCGGGCGGGCGACGATCCGGCTTCCGCGCAAGCCCGATTACGTCAATCACTGCAATTGCAGCCTGTGCACCGCGTCCGGCTTCCAGGGGATCTATTTTGCGTCGGAAGAACTGGCGATCGCAGGCGAGTTTGACAGCTATGTGCGGAGCGACATCAAGGAGCCCTGCCTTCAAGTCTACCGCTGCAAGGCCTGCGGCACGCCAACGCATTGGGAACCGCTGACACCGCCGCCGCACGAGCGGATGGGCGTCAACGCGCGGCTGGTCGACCAGACTTGGCTCGAAGGGGTCGAGGTGCGCCAGGTCGACGGCAGGAGTTGGGACTCGTGATCGAATTCGCGGTCGAGGCTGCCGGCTGGATCGGCGCGGCACTGATCCTGCTCGCTTACCTGCTGCTGTCGATGGGCAAGGTCACCGGCCAGTCGCTGCTCTACCAAGGGATGAACATCGTCGGGGCGGCGGGCTTCATCATCAACGGTTGGTGGCACGGCGCACTGCCCTCGGCGGTGCTGAACGTGATCTGGATGTTAATTGGGGGAGTGGCGTTATGGCGGATTTGGGCAAAGCGGAAATCATCGACCTCAGCCATGTGATCGAAGATGGCATGGTGACGTACAAGGGCCTGCCCGGCCCCCACATCTGCGACTTTTGGACGCGCGAGGGTTCGGCGGCCAATTACGACGACGGCTCGAGCTTCCAAATCGGGCGGATCGACATGGTCGCCAACACCGGCACCTACCTCGACAGCCCATTCCACCGCTACGCCGACGGCAAGGATTTGGCCGGGCTGAAGCTGGAGTCCCTAGCCGACCTGCCAGGGATCGTGGTGCGGCGCCCGCGTGGCCAGACGAGCGCGATTGATGTGGCGGACCTGGTGGGTCTCGACGTTCATGGATGCGCGGTGCTGATTCACACCGGCTGGGACGAGCATTGGCGGACCGATGAATATTTTGGCCGCCATCCATTCCTGACCTCAAGCGCTGCGGACTGGCTGGCGGACAAAGGCGCGGCGTTGGTCGGCATCGACAGCTGCAACATCGATGACATGCATGTGCGTGCGCGCCCGGTGCACACACGCCTGCTCGGCGCCGACATTCCGATCTGCGAACATATGCGCGGGCTCGAATTGCTGCCCGACAGCGGCTTCCGCTTCTCCGCGGTGCCGCCCAAGGTCGCCGGAATGGGGACGTTCCCGGTGCGCGCCTACGCGGTGATCGACGCCTGAAGCCACTCCGGAATGATCGCGCCATTGAGGTCATCGAGGCGGCGATGCTCGACCGCGAGGCCGAGGTCGGGAAAGGCAATGCGGGTGCGCGGGCCGGATTGCGCAGTTTCGACCACCAGCAGGCGGCGGTTGACCTTGGATCGCCAGTTCATCCGCGCGGTATTCTCTTGGCCGACGAAGCAGCCCTTGGCGAAGCTGACGCCGTTCAATTCGGCCGCATTGCATTCGAGCCAGAGTATGTCGCCGAGCTCGGCGCGGCCTTCGCAGACGCCGAGGTGCAGTCGGTGCTCGAGGTAGCCGGAGGCGGGATCGGCCGCGGGGGCGAGCCAGCGGCGGCCGAGGTCGGGCAAGCGCGGATCGGGGACGCCGCTTTCACCTTCGATCGACCAGTGCACGGCGAGCGACGGATCGCGCTCGATCGTAATCGCGCGACGCAGGCGGTAGATCGACAAACGCTTGATGAGGTCGTCGGCCGCTTCGGCCTCGCAGTCGAGCAGCAGATCGTCCGCATCCGGCCATACAATGAAATCGAACAGGCACTTCCCCTGCGCCGTCAGGAGGCCGGCCCAGACCGGGAGGTCGCCCGCGACATCGCTGGTGACGAGTCCCTGGAGGAAGTCGCCCACGCCTTCGCCCGAAAGACGGACAACGGCTCGGTCGGTGAGGGTGGTCGCGGCCATGCCCTTCAGTTAGGGAGCCGCCGTGGCAATGCAAACGCTGACCATCCGCCGGCCCGACGATTGGCATGTGCATTTGCGCGACGGCGACATGCTGAAAACGGTTGCCCCCTTTACGGCCAGGCAGTTCACGCGGGCGATCGTCATGCCCAACCTCGTTCCGCCGGTGACCAGCGTCGAAGCCGCCGAGGCGTATCGCCAGCGAATCGTCGAGGCGGCGGGCGCGGACTTCACACCGCTGATGACCTGCTATCTGACCGACGATGCCGACGCGGATGAAGTTGCGCGCGGGCACGAAGAGAACGCGTGGATCGCGGCCAAGCTCTACCCGGCCAACGCGACGACTAATTCCGATCGGGGCGTGACGGATATTCGTAATATCCGTGGCGCTTTGGAACGCATGCAGGCGATCGGAATGCCGCTGCTGGTTCACGGCGAGGTCACGGACCCGGACGTCGACGTGTTCGACCGCGAGGCGGTGTTTA
>JBDTMX010000116.1:0-3564 GCA_039934055.1 Sphingomicrobium sp.
GTCGCGCGCGACTGGCCGACCGCCGAGGCGCGGCTCGCCGGCGCGCTGCAGCTGTCGCGCGGCCTCGCGCGGGTGGTCGCGGCCGCAGAGAAGAAGGAAATGGAGGCCGCCTAGGCGGCTTCGGCCATTGATGCAGTGACGAAGCGGGCGAGCTCGATCTCGTCGAGCGGTCCGGCGCCGAGGAAGCCCTGGTAGAGGTCGCAGCCCCAGTCGGCGAGCAAGGCCAGCTGGTCGGTGCTCTCGACGCCCTCGACGACCACCTTCAAGTCGAGCTCGCGAGCCATCGCGATCATCGCCTTGACGACAATCCGGTCGCGGGCGCCGCCGACGATGTCGGCGATCAGGCCGCGGTCGATCTTCAAGATGTCGAGCGGCAGGCTGGTCAAATAGGCGAGGCTCGCATAGCCGGTGCCGAAGTCATCGACCGCGATCCGCACGCCCGCCGCCCGCAGCGTCGCCAGCCGGACGGCGATCGCATCGCTGTCGGCAAGCAGCGCACTCTCGGTAATTTCGACCGTAATCCGCTTGGGGTCGATGCCCGCGGCCTCGATCTCTTCGAGCAGCCACTGCTCGTAGCCCTGGCGTGCAAGGTCCTGCGGCAACAGGTTGATCGACAGGTGCAGCCCCTTCAATGCCCCTTCCCAGGTCGCCGCGGTGCGCAGCGCCTTGCGCTGCACCAGCCGCGACAGGCGTTCGGCGAGGCCGGCCGAAGCGGCGCGCGCGAACATCTCTTCCGGGGTTCTCGCGCCGTCCCACCGCGCCAGCGCCTCGGCGCCGACGATGGCGCCGCTCAGCGGGTCGATTTGCGGCTGGAACAGGAGCGCGATGCGCTGGTGGGCGATGACCGCCTCCAGGACGCGGTCGCGTTTGGGGGTCGCGGGTGCCGGAACGCTGCGATCCGACGCCCGCTGCCCCCTCGAAAGATCGCTAAGCCATTTGAACATCGGCATTTGCTAACGCCCGGACGCGAGCGCCGGAAGCGGCAAGAGCGCGCCGCCCCACAACGGGACAGTGACGGCCCTTCCTAAAATCCCTATGCTCCGGCCCATGACCAGGGGCATGAGGAGCAGCGATTGAACGCGGACTCGTCCAGCCCGGCCGGTGATGGCGTCAAGCACAATCTCGTCGGCCTCGGCATCGGCTTGATGTCGTCGCCGACGCCGGTCGCCAAGGCGGCCGAGGAGATGCTCCGCCACCGCTACCAATGGGCCGACGTCGCAAAAGCCGAGATCCTGGTCGCATTGGGCGGTGACGGCTTCATGCTACAGACGCTCCACCACATGCTCGAGGGCGGCCGCTCGCGCCCGGTGTTCGGGATGAACCGCGGCACCGTCGGCTTCCTGATGAACGAGTGGCGCCTCGACCAGCTCGCCGAACGGATCGGCGCTGCCAAGGCGATCCACGTTGCGCCGCTGGAGATGATCGCGACCACGGTCGACGGCAGAGTCCACACCCACGCCGCGATCAACGAAGTGTCGCTGCTGCGCGAAACCCGCCAGACCGCCAAGATCGAAGTGCTGGTCAACGGCCGGGTGGCGATGCCCGAGCTCGCCTGCGACGGCGTGCTGGTGGCGACGCCCGCGGGCTCGACCGCTTACAATCTGTCGGCGCGCGGCCCGATCCTGCCGCTGCAGGCCAGGATGCTGGCGCTGACCCCGATCAGCCCGTTCCGGCCGCGCCGCTGGTCGGGCGCGATCCTGCCCGACGACACGGCGGTGAGCTTTCATGTGATCGACCCGGAAAACCGGCCGGTGTCGGCGGTCGCCGACCAGTTCGAGGTGCGCGACGTCGCCAAGGTCGACGTGACGCTCAACCGCGAGCGCTCGCTGACCTTGTTGTTCGACCCCGAGCACGCGCTCGACGAGCGCATCGCCATGGAGCAGTTCGCAACCTGATTGGGTTGCCTTTGGGCCAAGCTGCGCTATTTAGCCGCCTCGCCTTCAAGACGGCCAATCCCCGGTAGCTCAGCGGTAGAGCGTTCGACTGTTAATCGAATGGTCGCCTGTTCGAATCAGGCCCGGGGAGCCATCTTTTCTTGCCAACCTGCCTGTGAATCAAAAGAGCGTTCGCTCGAGGCGGCGCAGGTCGCAAACACACGATCAAGAGAGCCCTTTCGCTCGTCGACTTAGGGTGCGATGCTGATCTTCCGACTGAAGGAGGAACGAGCGGTGTCAAAGCTGGTCACTACAACGATCGCAATTGCCCTGCTGGCATTGCCATCCATGGCCGCGGCCAAGGACAAATTGGAACCCCGGGTGCAATCCCTCCTGGCATGCGAATCCATCAGCTCCGGCGAGGCCCGCCTGCAGTGCTACGATCGATCGATTGTCCCGTTTAAGCAGGCCCTCTCTCACGGGAATGTCGTGCTCAAGGAAAACAAGGGACCCCGCGCACTCGAGGGCCTCGTCAAGGCGTCCGGGAAATCGGGTGAGAAGCGCTTCTGGGTGGTGTTCGAAAACGGCGACCGCTGGGAGCTCAGCACCCAGCCGGACCGGCGCGCGCCGCCGCGGGTCGGCACGACACTTACGCTGAGGAAGACAATGATTTTCGGCAATTACTGGATGAAGGGACCGGGATGGCGCGAAAGCGAGGCCACCTTCCTGGGTCACGGATCCTGATCGCCCGGCCTAGTCCAGCGGTCACGTTGCTGGCGGTCACGTTGCTGGAAAGCGGACATCAGCTCGCATTTGAATGAACGAAGCGGCCGGGCCCGGAGGGACCGACCGCTTCGGCGAGGTGCGTTCGTGTCTTCGCAACAAAGACCACCCCGCACGCTCAACAACCATTTTAGTGGCACCCTGCTCCAGAGCGCAAAAGCGGCCGTATCAACCTGGGACAATAATGCCGCATGCCCGCCATCCGGGGGATGGTGGGACCGGCATTATCCTTCGAGCGCGGCCATCAGCGACGCATTGCCACCGGCCGCGGTGGTGTCGATGCAGGTCACCCGCTCGGTCGCGAAGCGCGCGACATAATGCGGCCCCCCGGCCTTGGGTCCGGTCCCGCTCAGGCCCTCGCCGCCGAACGGCTGGCTTTCGACCACCGCGCCGATCTGGTTGCGGTTGACGTAGAAATTGCCGACGCGAGCATGTTCTTCGACATAGTCGCGGACGGTGTCGATCCGGCTCTGCAGGCCGAGCGTCAGCCCGTAGCCGCTCGCGTTGATCGCATCGACGACCTCATGGAGACCATCACCGGGCCAGCGGATGACGTGCAGGATCGGTCCAAAGTTCTCATGATTCAATTGGCTTAGCGACTTGAGTTCATAAAATGCGGGAGCGACAAAGCAGCCGTGCGCGGCGCCGCTGGGCGGCTCCAACTGGCAAATTTTCTTGGCGTTCTTGTCGAGCCATTGGATGTGCTCGTCGAGCAGCCGCTTGGCGTCCGCATCGATAACCGGACCAACGTCGGTCGAGAGCTCGCGCGGGTCGCCGACTGTCAGCGCCCGCATCGCCCCCGCGATCATCGCGATCATCCCGTCGGCGACATCCTCCTGGACAAACAGGACACGCAGCGCCGAGCAGCGCTGGCCGGCGCTCTGGAACGCCGACGACATGACGTCGC
>JBDTMX010000117.1:0-2802 GCA_039934055.1 Sphingomicrobium sp.
CCGAGAGGAAATTGCGCATCGCCTGGAACAGCAGGAACGGCAGGATGCTCCACATGTAGCCGCGCAGGAATAGTTGCGCCGAGCGGGCCAGCTCCGGCTGCTGGCCGAGCAGCTTGATGATGACCTCTGCCTTCCACAGCACAGCCCAGCTCGCCAGCGCGATGCAGATCGCCACCCAGTAGGCCTGGCGGAACGACCGCCGCACCTCGCGCACCGCGCTGGCGCGCTTGCCGAGCGCGGTCGCCATTATCGGCGACGACGCGGCGACCACGCCGATGCCGAGCAGGATGAAGACGAAAGTCAGGTTGAGCCCGAGCGCCGATGCCGCCAGCGGGTGCGGGCCGAGCCACCCCATCAGCACCACGTCGGTCGCCTGGATCAGCGCCATCGTCAGGTTGGACAGGATCAGCGGCCAGGCAAGCGTGATCGTCGCGCGAAGCTCGTCGCGCCAGCGGTGTTCGATCATCGAGCCGGACTGAGCCTTCATCGAACCGTCCTTGCGAGGAGCAGCGCGCGCAGGCAAGCCGGGGGCTTGACCCGGGCGCTCGCAATGACCGCAGTTCTAAGCTAGCTCTCGGCCAACACCATCCCGGGGACCCTTGATGAAATTCGTGCGCGCGATCTGGAAACTGCTGGTGGGCATCAAGGATGCCCTCGTCCTGCTGTTCATGCTGCTGTTCTTCGGGCTGCTCTACACCGGCCTGTCGGCGCGTCCGGCGCCGGTGAGCAGCGGCGTGCTCGCGCTCAACCTCGACGGAGTCGTGGTCGAGCAACCGGCCAAAGCGCAATTGTCGGAACTGGCGGGCGGCAACCGGGTCCATCAATATCGGCTGCGCGATCTGATCGCCGCGCTCGACCACGCCCGGGACGACAATCGCGTCAAGGCGGTCGCGCTCGACCTCGAGGGCTTCCTCGGCGGCGGCCAGGCCGCGATGTCGGACCTGTCCGATGCGGTGCGCCGGGTGCGCGCGTCCGGCAAGCCGGTGCTCGCTTATTCCGTCGGCTACACCGATGACGGCTACCAGCTCGGCGCCGCTGCATCGGAAATCTGGCTCAATCCCCTGGGAACCGTGGCCATCGCCGGCCCGGGCGGCTCGAACCTCTATTTCAAGGGACTGCTCGACAAGCTCGGGGTGACCGCCAACGTCTACCGGGTCGGCACCTACAAGGCGGCGGTCGAGCCGTTCATCCGCAACGACATGTCGCCCGACGCGAGGGAGAATTACCAGGCATTCGGGCAGGCGCTGCTCGAAACCTGGCGAGAGAGCGTATTGCGCGCCCGCCCGCAGGCCAAAGTCGATACGTTCCTCAAGGATATGCCCGGCGCGGTCGATGCCGCCGGCGGCGACATGGCGAAAGCCGCGCTGGCGGCGGGACTGGTCGACAAGATCGCCGACCGCCGCGCGTTCGAAGCCCGCCTCGCCCAATTGGGCGGCGAAGATCAGAATGCGCCCGGCGGCTACCAGCGCATCAAGCTTGAATCCTATTTGGCCGAGACGGTCGACTCGAAGTCGCGCGGACCAATCGGGGTGGTCACCGTCGCCGGCATGATCGTCGACGGCAAGGCTCCCGACGGCACGGCCGGCGGCGACAGCATCTCCACTGCGATCGCTAAAGGCCTCAGCGATGGCGGCTTGAAAGCGCTGGTCGTCCGCGTCGACAGCCCCGGCGGCTCGGTGCTCGCCTCTGAGCGGATCCGCCAGGCGATCCTCGCCGCCAAGGAGAAAAGCCTGCCGGTGGTAGTTTCGATGGGCAGCGTCGCCGCGTCCGGCGGCTACTGGGTTTCGACCCCCGCCGACTTCATCTTCGCCGAGCCGTCGACCATCACCGGCTCGATCGGGGTGTTCGGCATCCTGCCCAGCTTCCAGGGAACGCTGGCCAAGCTCGGCATCGGTGCCGACGGCATCAAGACGACGCCGCTGTCGGGCGAGCCCGACCTCCTGAAGGGCCCGTCGCCCGACGCGGGCCGGCTGATCCAAGCGTCGGTCGAGTCGATATACCGTCATTTCCTCGAGGTCGTCGCCCAATCGCGCCGCAAGTCGCCGGCCGACATCGACAAGATCGCCCAAGGACGCGTGTGGGACGGCGGCACCGCGCGCCAGATCGGCCTGGTCGACGGCTTCGGCGGCATGGCCGATGCGATCGCCAAGGCGGGCGAGCTCGCCCACCTCGACAAGGACAACCGCGGGGTCCGCTTCCTCGAGCGGCCGAAGAGCTTCAAGGAAAGCGTGCTCGAGATGCTTTCCTCGAAGGACCTCGACGACGGCACCGCGCCGGCCGACGCATACGCGGCAATCGGCGGCAGCCCGGAGTTCCAGTTTGCCGCTGCCATCGCCGACCTGCGTTCGATCCTTTCGGGGCCGCGCATCCAGGCGCGCTGCCTTGAATGCGGACCGGCCGCGCCAGCCGAACTGACCCGCCAGGACAAAGGCTTCCTCGCCGCGCTTGCGGAATGGCTCTGATCCGGCTCGCGCGGGAGCAGGATGCGGCTGGCATCGCGGACATCTACCGGCCCTATGTCGAGGACAGCCGCATCAGCTTCGAGGAGCGGGCGCCCGACGCCGGCGAGATGGCGCGGCGGATCGCCGGCGAGCGGCCGGGCTTCCATCCCTGGCTAGTCGCCGAAGAAGATAATCAAATCAAAGGCTTCGCCAGCAGCTCGCCGTTCCGTACCCGACCCGCCTATCGCTGGAGTGTCGAGACCGGCATCTATCTCGCCGCCGACGCTCATGGCCGCGGCATCGGCAAGCGCCTTCTTGCCATGCTCACCGACCTCCTCGAAAGGCAGGGCTATGTCGCCGC
>JBDTMX010000118.1:0-4083 GCA_039934055.1 Sphingomicrobium sp.
CGCGGCTCGCCGCCGATCAGCTCGAACAATGGCTCGTCGATCTCGATGCTGTCGAGCGACGACAGCCGCAAACGCTCCAGCCGCGGCTCGGCGGCGAGCAGCCGCTGGCACAAGATCCCGAGACCGCCAACGTAACTCGTAATATCGACACCGGTGAGCACGATCTCCTTCGCGCCCTTGTCGAGCTCGGCTGCCACCGCGACACGGATCGCCTCGACCGGCAGCGACCGGCTCGGCCCACGCGCCTGCCAGATGGTGCAGAAGGTGCAGCGGTGGTCGCAGCCGGTCTGGATGGCGACGAAGCTGCGCACCCTCGACAGATACCCCGCCGCGACCGTCAGCGGCGCGGTGAAGTCGCGGGTCTGGATGCGGTCGACTTCCGGCATCGCCCGAAAGCTCTCGGGTTCGAGCTGGACCGCGCATCCGGTGGCCATGATCCTCGCCCGAGGCCGCTCGCGCCGCGCGCGGCGGATCGCCTGCCGCGTCTGCCGCACCGCCTCGGCGGTGACCGCGCAGCTGTTGACAATCACCCAGTCCTCGCCGGCCGGGGAAAGCTGCCGCATCGCTTCGCTTTCGGCGAAGTTCAACCGGCAGCCGAGCGTGATCGTCTCGACGCTCAAACCAATTTCTCCAGGTCGATCTCGCCCTTGAATACATGGGTCGCGGCCCCGCGCATCCGGACCGGTTCGCCGGGAGCCCAGGCAATCGTCAGTCTGCCCCCCGGCATCGTCACCGTGACCGGCGACGTCGCGCGCTTCGAGGCGATCGCGGCCACCGCCGTCGCGCAGGCGCCGGTGCCGCAGGCCAGGGTCAGCCCGGCGCCACGCTCCCACGTCCGCAAGCGGACGCCTTCGCTGCTTATTTGGGCGACATTGACGTTGATCCGGTCGGGGAACGCCGGGTCATGCTCGATCAGCGGCCCGAGCCCCTCGAGCGGAATCGCCTCCGCATCCTCGACGAAAAACACCAGATGCGGATTGCCGACGCTGAGCGCCATCGGCTTTTCGAGCTCGCCCCACGCCATCGGCAAGTCCGCCGTGTCCATCGCATAAGCGAGCGGCACCTCCTCCCAGCCGAAGTGCGGTTCGGAGATTGTGACTTCGATTTCCTTCCCATCCGCGGCGCCGCTAAGCACTCCGCCGTCGGTCTCGATCGTGCTCACCCCGGTCAGCGCGACCACGCAGCGCGACGCATTGCCGCAGCTCTCGACCTCGCCGCCGTCGTGGTTCCAGATCCGCATGCGGAGATCGGCGACATCTGACGGTTCGAGCACGATCAGCTGGTCGCAGCCGATCCCGGTGCGGCGGTCGGCCAGCGCGCGCGCCAGTGGCTCGGACATCGCCAGCGGCTCCTCGCGAGCATCGAAGATGGCGAAATCATTGCCAAGGCCGTGCATCTTGTGGAACCGCCGCATCATCGGCGCGTGACTTAGGGAGGGGCAGGGGGAGTGTCCACCTTGACCCTTTGACCCCCTTCGACTAACCGCACTCTCGTCGTTTTCGACACAAATCGATGATCGGTGCCCACGGGTGCACGCTGGCCGGCGAGGTTTCGCCCGCCGGCGATTTTGCATTTTTGGCGCCATTTGCACTGGGCAAGGTCATCGACGGGAGAATTGAATGTTCGACAGTCTGAGCGATCGGCTCGGCAGCGTATTCGACAAGCTTCGCGGGCGCGGCGCGCTCTCGGAGGCCGATGTGCGTTCGGCGATGCGCGAAGTGCGCGTCGCGCTGCTCGAATCGGATGTCGCGCTGCCGGTCGCGCGCGATTTCGTCGACCAGGTCACGACACGCGCCGTTGGTGCCGAGGTGCTGCGTTCGGTCACGCCCGGCCAGCAGGTGGTCAAGATCGTCCACGACGCGCTGGTCGAGATGCTCGGCTCCGAGGCTTCCGAGCTCAAATTCGGCGTCGCTCCACCGGCCGTGATCCTGATGGTCGGGCTTCAGGGCTCGGGCAAGACCACGACCACCGCCAAGCTTGGCAAACGTCTCGCCGAACGCGAGCGCAAGCGCGTGCTGATGGCGTCGCTCGACGTCGCCCGCCCGGCCGCGCAGGAGCAGCTCGCGGTGCTTGGGCGCCAGGCCAATGTCGACACGCTGCCGGTCGTCGCCGGTCAGCAGCCGGTCGACATTGCCAAGCGCGCGATCCAGGCCGCCAGGCTCCAGGCCTACGACGTCGTATTGCTCGATACCGCCGGCCGCCTGCATGTCGATGACGCGTTGATGGGCGAGATGAAGGCGGTCGCGGCGGCCTCCAACCCGACCGAGACCTTGCTCGTGGTCGATGCACTAACCGGCCAGGACGCGGTCAACGTCGCCAAGGGTTTTGCCGGCGAGGTCGATCTGACCGGCGTCATCCTCACCCGCCTCGACGGCGACGCCCGTGGCGGCGCGGCGCTGTCGATGCGCGCAGTAACCGGCAAGCCGATCAAATTCGCCGGCGTCGGCGAGGCGATCGACAAGCTCGAAGCCTTCCATCCTGACCGCGTCGCCGGCCGCATTCTCGGCATGGGCGACGTCGTCAGCCTGGTCGAGCGCGCCGCCGAGACCATCCAGGTCGAGGAAGCCGAGAAGCTCGCGGCCAAAATGGTCAAGGGCAAGTTCGACCTCGACGACCTCCGCGCCCAGATCGGCCAGATGCAGCGCATGGGCGGCCTGGGCGCACTGGCATCGATGATGCCCGGTCTCAAAGGCATGAAGGGCGCGGCCGAAAAGGCCGGCGACGGCAAGGCGCTGGTCCATTTGGAAGCGATGATGTCGTCGATGACCGCCAAGGAGCGCGCCAAGCCGGAGTTGATCAACGCCAAGCGCAAGATCCGCATCGCCAAGGGCTCCGGCACCACCGTGCAGGAGGTCAACAAGCTGCTCAAGATGCATCAGGAAATGGCGACCGTGATGAAGCGCCTGAAGAAGATGGGCGGCCTTGGCAAACTGGCCGCGATGTTCGGCAAGGACGGCATGGAAGGCGCGCTCGGCGGGCTGGCCCCGGGAGCGATGCCGCCGGGAGGCCTGGGTGGCGCCCTGGGTGGGGCGAACCCCGCCTTGCCCGGCCTCGGCGGTCCCGCTTTCAATCTCCCGCCCGGTTTCGACAAGTTCACAAAGAAATAGCGTAACTCATTAAGAAGGAAAAACTAAACCATGGCACTTTCAATTCGCCTGACTCGCGGCGGGGCCAAGAAGCGGCCCTATTACCGGATCGTCGTCGCCGACAGCCGCGCCCCGCGCGACGGGCGCTTCATCGAGAAATTGGGCTCGTACAATCCGCTGCTGGCCAAGGATTCGCCCGAGCGGGTCAAGCTCGACGCCGACCGGATCACGCATTGGCTCGGCGTCGGCGCCCAGCCGTCCGATCGTGTGCTGCGCTTCCTCGATGCCGCCGGCATCCGCGAGCGTCCGGCCCGCAATAACCCGCACAAGGGCGAGCCCGGAGAGAAGGCCAAGGCGCGCGTCGAGGAGCGTGAGGGCAAGGCCACCGCCGCCGCCGAAGCCGCCGAGGCCGCCGCCAACGCGCCGGCTGAAGAGCCGGTGGTTGAAGAAGCTGCCGCCGAAGAAGCCGCGGCCGAGCCGGTCGCTGAAGAAGCAGCCGCTGAGGAAGTGACTGCCCAGGAAACCCCTGACGAGGCACCCGAGGAAGCTCCGGTCGAGCCGGACACCGGGGAAGCCCCCGCCGAGGAAGCCGTGGCTGAGGAAGCTGCGCCTGCCGACGAAGCGGCCAACGAGGGTGAATCCGCCGAAGCGCCCGCCGAAGGCGCGGACGAAGTCGCTCCGCCGACCGCCGATTCTCCCGAGCCGGCCGAAGCCGTGGCTGACGAAGCCCCGGTCGTCGAAGAGTCGACCGAAGCCGTTGTCGAGGACACTCCCGCGGCCGACGAAGCCGAGAAGGCCGAATAATCATGGCCGCGCCGGCGACGGACGAAGGGCGAATTCCGCTCGCCGCCGTCGCCGGTGCCCATGGCATCCAGGGCGAGGTTCGCCTCAAGCTGTTCACGGATAGCGCTGAGAGCCTTGCCCGCCATGCAAGGCTGTTCGTCGGCGGCATCGAGCGCCGCCTGCTCAAGGTCCGCGGCGACAACAAGGGCGCGGT
>JBDTMX010000119.1:0-14060 GCA_039934055.1 Sphingomicrobium sp.
GCACGTCCTGGGCCTGGTCGGTCGGATTGATCACCCGGCCGCTGACCGCGAGCAGTTCGTTGCCGCTGGCCAGCTTCTGGCGGTCGCTGTGGGTCATCATCAGCTGCAGCGGGGTCTCGCCCGCGCCGGCGATGCCGAGGCGCTGTTTCCATTCGGCCGGGGCGAGGAACCAGAAAGCGGCCGCGGCGACGGCGATCAGCAGTGCCACGAAAAGGATCTTCACCAGCGGGCTGCGCGGTTCGCGCTCGTCCAGCTCGCGGAACACGAACGGGCTGAACTCGTCGTCGCCCCGCTGGTCGTCGAGGCCCGGCTGCTCGTCGAGGGATGGCGAGCCCGCTTCCGGCGCAAACTCGACCGTCGGCGTACCATCATCCGACTCCACCGTCTCACCGGTCGGCGGGACGGGCCCCTCGACATCGGAGAACTCCGGAGCGTCGGGCGGAACAATGGGAGCGTAGCCGGGCGGGGCGTCTTGCTCGGCCTCGGCATCAGCGATCGCTGCGGCCTCGTAGGCGCGCTCTTCCGCTTCGGGCCCGCTGCTCGGCTCGATCAGCGCCGCCTCGGCGATGGTCTCCTCCGCCGGCTGCGCTTCATCGCCCGCCGCTTCAACGACCGCCGTTTCATCGATCGGATCAGGGTCCTGGTGCCAGCCATGCTTGCACGACGCGCAGCGCACTTGGCGACCCTGCGGCGGAATCGCCCCGTCCTTGACCACATATTGAGTGCCGCAAGAGGGGCAGGTGAGGATCATCGGCAAGAGCCCTTATCCGGACGACCGCCGGTCCATTCAACCACGGCCGGTAACCTGGCCGGTAAACAGGAATGCGCGGGCATTGGCAAGGCGGCGGGGGCTGTGCGACAAGCCGCCGGTGATGGGGAGGGGATCGAGCGCTGCCGGCAATCGTCGAATTCGATAGCGTAGGGCTCCGCTACGGCACCGGCGCCGAAGTGCTGCGCGACCTCGATTTTCGCCTTGGCCGCGGCAATTTCTATTTTCTGACCGGGCCGTCGGGCGCCGGCAAGACGTCACTGCTGCGGCTGCTGTACCTGGCGCAGCGGCCGACGCGGGGGAGAATCCGGCTGTTCGGCGAGGAATTGTCCGACGCGCCGCGCGACATCCTGCCGGGTTTCCGCCGGCGAATCGGCGTCGTTTTCCAGGACTTCCGCCTGATCCGGCATTTGTCGGCATTCGACAATGTCGCGCTTCCGCTGCGAATCAGCGGCAAGAGCGAGGTCGAGGTCGAAGGGCCGGTACGCGAGATGCTGGCCTGGGTTGGGTTGGCCGATCGGGCGAGCGCCCGGCCGGCGACGCTGTCGGGCGGCGAGCAGCAGCGCGTTGCCATCGCTCGCGCGGTGATCAGCCAGCCCGAGATCCTCGTCGCCGACGAGCCGACCGGCAATGTCGATGCCGAGATGGCCGAGCGCCTGCTGCATTTGTTTGTCGCGCTCAACCGGCTCGGCACGACGGTAGTCGTCGCGACCCACGACGTCGGGCTGATCGCGGCGACCCCGGGGGCGCAGATGGTGCGGCTCGAGAACGGATCGATGGTCGATCCGACCGGATCGCTGCGCAATCCGCCGCCCCCGCCCCATTTCGCGCCCGAGGGCCAGCGGTGATGCTCGACTGGCTGTTCGCTTCGCCCGCTGAGCGCCGCCTGCTCCCCGGCGGGCGGTTTCGCGGGCCGACTCCGTTCGTCATCGCCATCATGACCTTCGCGATGATGACCGTGGCGGCGGCCGGGCTGGCGCTGTCCAACGCCGCCGGGCTGGTCGTCCAGGGGGTCGAGAACCGGTACGCGGTGCAGATTCCGGCCGGCAGCGGCTTGCTGCCGCGCGCGCTCGCGGCGGCGCGCTCGGCACCGGGCGTCAACCAGGCCGTGCCGGTCCCCGAGGCGGAGATGAGGCTGACGCTCGAGCGCTGGCTCGGCCCGGCGGGGGTCGATGCCGAGTTACCGGTGCCGGCGCTGATCACGCTCGATCTTGCCGACCATGCCAACCCGGCGGCGATCGCCGCGCGGATCGAGACGGCGGCGCCGGGTGCTCGCTTCACCGCCCATCGCGAAGTGCTGGAGCCATTGCTGCGTGCGATCCGGGTGTTGAAATGGCTCGCCTTGTCGCTGGTCGCGCTAATGGCCGCGGCGACGTCGGCGGCGGTGGTGCTGGCGGCGCGCGGCGCGCTCGATACCCACCGCTCGACGATCGAGGTGATGCACGGCGTCGGCGCCACCGACCACCAGGTCACCAACCTCTTCCAGCGCAAGATCGCGCTCGACTCGTTTGCCGGCGCCGTAGCCGGTGCCATTGCCGCGGCGCTGATCCTGCTTTTGCTGGCAGGCGGCGGGACGGCGTTCGCCGGCGACCTCATGGGCACGTCGCCGCTCCATGGCAGCGACCTCGTGACCCTCGCCTTGCTGCCGCTGGCGCTGGTCGTGCTCGCGACCTGGGTTGCGCGGACCGCGGTGCTGGCCACCCTTCGGCAAGCAACATGAAAGGGCGACAGGCGACATGATCGTCCGCTTCGCGGCGCTGGTCGCATTGGTCTACGCGCTCGGCTTCATCCTGTTCACGGTCACGCTGGGCAAGCCGGCCGAGCCCTCGGTGCGGACCGACGCGGCGGTGGTGGTCACCGGCGGCAGCGGTCGCATCGAGCATGGCATCGCGGTGTTGAAAGCCGGCCAGGCCAAGCGGCTACTGGTCGCTGGCGCCGATCCCGCGGTGACCAAGAAGGACTTGATTCGCAGGCTCGGCGGCAGTGCCAAGCTGGTCAATTGCTGCGTCGATCTCGGCAGCGAATCGGTCGACACCCGCTCCAATGCCGAGGAAGCGGCGCGCTGGCTGGCCAAGCACCGCTACCGCTCCTTCCGGTTGATCACTAGCGACTGGCACATGCGCCGTGCGCGCTACGATTTCCGCCAGGTGCTCGGCGGCCGCTACCAGATCGTCCCGGATGCGGTGCGCGGCGCGCCGCGGTTCCTGACCCTGTTCGGCGAGTATAACAAATATGTGCTGCGCCGCCTGGCGGTGTGGCTGGATATCTGATGCCACTCGTTCGCGCGCTGCTGTTCTCGCTGATCTTCTATCCGGGCACCCTGGTGTTCGTCCTCCTTGGCATCGTCGCCGGCGCGGTCGGCACGCAGCCGATGCTGAAGGTCGTATATGGCTGGGCGCATTTCCACCATTGGCTCGCGCATGATCTGTTCGGGATCCGCACCGAGATCGAGGGCGCTGTCCCGCCCGGGCCTTATCTAATCGCGGTCAAGCATCAGTCGATGTTCGAAACCATCGAGATGCTGCTGGTCGCGCGGATCCCGATCATCGTTTTGAAGCGCGAACTCGCCGACCTGCCACTCTTCGGCCGGCTGACTCGGCGTTATGGCATCATCTCGGTCGACCGCGAGGCGGGCGCGAAGGCGCTGCGCAAGATGCTGGCCGAAGCGAAGGCGGCGAAAGCGAGCGGCCGCCCGGTGGTCATCTATCCCGAAGGGACGCGGGTCGCTCCCGGGACGGCGCCGCCACTCCGCGCCGGTTTCGCGGGCCTGTACCGCGCGCTCGGAATGCCGGTGGTACCGGTGGCGCTGGACAGCGGCCGGCTGTTCCCGCGCGGCCTGCTCAAGCACAGTGGCACGATCCATTTCCTCGTCGGCGAGGTGATCCCCGCGGGGCTCGGGCGCGAAGAGATCGAGGCGCGGGTCCACGCGGCGATCAACGCGCTCGAGACCTCAGCTCCTTAGGCTCGCGCCGAGCTTTTCGGCCGCGCCCACGACGCGCTTCGAGATCGCTGCAATCTCTTCTTCGGTGAAGCTCTTGTCGGTCGGCTGGAGCGTGACTTCGACGGCGAGTGACAGGCCGTCCTTGGCCTCGAAGCGATCGAACAGCCGCGCCGCAACGATCGCCGCCTTGTCGGCGCCGCGGATCGCCCGGACCAGCGTCTCAGCTGGAAGATCGGTCGGAACAAGAAACGCGAAATCGCGGGTGACCGGCTGCAGCGCGGGCGGCGCATACGCCGGGCGCGCCCGCCCGCCGGCGCGCGCTTCCGGAACCGCATCGAGGTAGATTTCCGCCGCGACCGAGCCCGCCGGCGCATCGAGCGTCGCGACCAGCCGCGGGTGAAGCTCGCCGAACGCGGCGAGGATGGCCTTGGGGCCGAGCCTCAGCGTCGCCGAGCGGCCCGGGTGCCAGGTCGGGCCGGCGTCGGGGAACAGCTGGAGGTTGCCGGTGGTGACACCCGCCGCCTCGAGCAAAGCCAGCGCCTCGGCTTTGGCGTCGTAAGCGTCGAAGCCCTGCGCCTTGCCCGATTGCCAGCCGCGCGGCCGCCGGTCACCGGCGAGCACTAGCCCGACCGTCGGGTGCTCGGCATCGGCGAGGTAGCGACGGCCGATCTCGAACAGCCGGACCGACGGCAGGCCGCGGTCGAGGTTGCGGCGCGCCGCGGCGACCAGGCTCGGCAGCAGCGACGGGCGCATTACCTTCATGTCTTCGCTGATCGGATTCACCAGCCGCCAGTCGGCGGGACCGAACGCGGCGGCCTCGGACTCGGAAATGAAGCTCCAGGTGACCGCCTCGTCGAGCCCACGCGCGGCCGCCGTGCGCCGCACCCGCCGCTCGACCAGTTGCGCCCGGGTCGCGGTCGGCCGGGCGACGCCCGGTTCGCGCTCGAGCGGCGTCGAGGGCACGTGCTCGTAACCGTGGATCCGCGCGATTTCCTCGACCAGGTCGGCCGGGCCGTCGACGTCCGGCCGCCAGCTCGGCACGGTCGCCATGCCGGCGGTTACGTCGAAGCCGAGGCTTTTCAGGATTCGAAGCTGCTCGGTTTCCGCAACGCCAATGCCGCCGAGCGAAAGCGTTCGGCAGGGGTCGAATGCAACCAGCTTCGTCTCGATCGGCGGCTCGCCGGCGCGGATCACCTCGGACGCTTCGCCGCCGCAGATGTCGAGCATTAGCTGGGTCAGGATCGCCAGCCCGCCGTCGAGGAACGCCGGGTCGACGCCGCGCTCGAAGCGGCTACGTGCGTCGCTGGTCAGGCCGAGCGCCTGGCCGGTGCGGGCGATCCGCTCGGGCGTGAAGTACGCAACCTCGAGCATGACGTCGGTGGTTGTGTCGGTGACGCCCGAATGTTCGCCGCCCATGATCCCGCCGATGTCGTGGACTTCGCCGTCGTCGGCGATCACGGTCATGAACGGCTCGAGGGCATAGTCCTTGCCGTTGAGCGCGAGCACGGTCTCGCCGGCGCGGGCGGGCCGGGCGACGAGGCCGCCCGACAATTTGGCGATGTCGTAGGCGTGCGCCGGCCGGTCGAAGTCGAGCATTACGTAATTGGTGATGTCGACCAGCGCCGAGATCGGCCGCTGGCCGGCGGCCTTGAGGCGGCGCTGCAGCCACTCGGGCGACGCGCCGTTGCGCAGGCCGCGGATCGCCCGGCCATAGAAAGCGGGACAGCCCTCGCGATCGTCGATGGTGACCGGGACCGGGCACGGAAAGCTTCCCTCGACGGTCGGGACGGCGAGCGGCTTGAGCGTGCCCATGCCGGCGGCGGCGAGGTCGCGCGCGATCCCCCGAACGCCCATGCAGTCGGGGCGGTTGGGGGTCACTGCGATATCGAACAACGGATCGTCGAGCCCGGCATAAGCGGCGAAATCGGCACCCACCGGCGCATCGTCCGCAAGCTCGATGATCCCGTCATGCACATCGCCGAGCTCGAGCTCGCGGACCGAGCACATCATGCCGTGCGATTCGACGCCGCGGATCGCCGCGACCTTCAACAGCAGGCCGGTGCCGGGGATGGTCGTGCCCGGCGCCCCGAACACGCCAAGCATCCCGGCTTTGGCGTTGGTCGCGCCGCACACGACCTGCACCGGACCGTCTCCGGCATCGACCGTCAGCACCTGGAGCTTGTCCGCCTGCGGGTGCTTGGCGGCGGTCAGCACCTTGGCCACCTTGAACGGGGCAAGAGCCTCGGCCGGGTTGGTGAGTTCCTCGACCTCGAGCCCGATCGCGGTCAGCTTGTCGGCAAGCTCGGCCGCCGACGCCGTCGTGTCGAGATGCTCCTTGAGCCAGGATAGAGTGAACTTCACGCGCCGACCCCGCCCGATAGCGTCGGCACGTCGAGCGCGCGGAATCCGTAATGCCGGAGCCAGCGCAAGTCGGCGTCGAAGAAGGCGCGCAGATCGTCCATGCCATATTTGAGCATCGCCAGCCGGTCGACGCCGGTGCCGAAGGCGAAGCCCTGCCATTCGTCAGGGTCGAGCCCGCAATCGGCGATCACCCGCGGGTGGACCATGCCGCTGCCCAGCACCTCCATCCACCCTTCGGTCCCGCCGACCACGCGGCGGCCCTTCTCCATCGACCAGCCGACGTCGACCTCGGCCGACGGCTCGGTGAACGGGAAGTAGGACGGGCGCATGCGGATGGCGATGTCGTCGCGCTCGAAGAACGCCTTGAGGAAGGTCTCGAGCGTCCACTTCAAATGCCCCATGTGGATCGCGCGGTCGATCACCAGCCCCTCGATCTGGTGGAACATCGGGGTGTGGGTGGCGTCGCTGTCGGAGCGGTAGACGCGGCCGGGAGCGATGATCCGCAGCGGCGCGCCTTGCGCCTGCATCGCCCGGATCTGCACCGGCGAGGTATGGGTCCGCAGCACCCGCGGCTCTTTGTCACCGGGGCGCGGCTCGCAATAGAAGGTGTCGTGCATCGCCCGCGCCGGATGCGCTTCGGGCATGTTGAGCGCGGTGAAATTATACCATTGCTCCTCGATCTCCGGCCCTTCGGCGACGGCAAACCCCAGGTCCGCGAAGATTTCCGCGAGCTCGTCCATCACTTGGCTTACCGGGTGGACGGTGCCCTGCGGAGTCTCCGGCGCCGGCAGCGACAGGTCGAGATGTTCGGTCGCCAGCCGCTGGTTGAGCTCGGCCCCTTCGAGCGCCGCCTTGCGCTCGGAGATCGCAGCGGTGACCGCCTCGCGCAGCGCATGGATCTTCGGACCCTCGGCGGCGCGCATGGCCGCGTCCATCGACCCCAGTGACTTGAGCATCGCGGTGATCGATCCCGACTTGCCGAGCGCCGCCACGCGCAGCTTGTCGAGCGCGGCGAGATCGGGCGCGCCGCTTATGCGGTCGAGGAGGTCGCGGTCGCTCATCGTCAGCGGCTCTAGCCGTGCTGCGCCGCAAAATGCAAAGAGGATGCAATTGCGGAGTCGAACATGACCGACGAAGCCTGGCCACAGCTGGACGCTGAACGCGATTCGCCGACCTTCGCGGTGCTTCACCTCGCGTCGCAGATGCTGGGCAAGATCCGCGTCGCCCACGCGCCGTGGGCCAACCACGGCTGGCACGTCGCGCTGCAGCCGAGGGCCAACGGGCTCGAGACCTTGCCGACCGCTTCGGGCGACGGTCGCACCTTCACCCTGGTGCTCGACCTGTGCCGGCATGCGATCGTGCTGTGGGTCAGCGACGAATCGCGCGACGAGCTGCCGCTCAATGCCGGGAGCATCTCGGCGCTTCATTCGCGCTTGATCGCCATGCTCGACCGCAATGGCTTGCCGTCAAGCTTCAACGGAACGCCGAGCGAGATCGAAGGTGCGGTGCCGTTCGCCGACGACCGTGCCCCGCGCGCCTATGATCGCAATTCCGCCGACCGGCTGCGCGAGGCGCTGGCGGCGATGATGCCGGCATTCGAGCGGTTTCGAGCGGGCTTTGCCGGCAAGGCCAGCCCGGTGCATTTCTGGTGGGGCGGCTTCGACCTCGCGGTGACCCGCTTTTCGGGCCGCAAGGCGCCGCAACATCCCGGCGGCGTCCCCGGCCTGCCCGACCGCATCACTCGCGAAGCCTATAGCGACGAAGTGTCGAGCGCCGGTTTCTGGGCCGGCGGCGTCCTGCCGGTTGCGCCCTTCTTCTACAGCTACGCCTATCCCGAGCCGGCGGGCTTTCGCGCGGCACGCCTCGCCCACGGCCGGTTCGACGAGGCCTATGGCGAGTTCGTTCTGCCCTATGCGGACGTGCGCGCCGCGAGCGATCCCGCCGCGATGCTCGCGGAATTCCTCCAGTCAACCTACGAAGCCGCCGCCGATCTCGGAAAATGGGACCGCCCCGCCCTCGAACGAAACCCCGTCGCGCCGTAACGGTCAGCATTGCAGAGCGCCCCTGCATCGCCCAATCTCGGCTCATGGAACCGAACGGTGACGCAACATGACGAGCCAGCCGATGAGACCCGAGGCGACAAAGTGGTTCCTGATCGCCTTCCCGTTCCTGTTCTTGGGCATGTGGATTCTAGTGACTACCGTGCTCGGGTTCTTGTCCGGCTGGTTCAGCCTGCAGGAATGGTATTCGGATGATGGAAACGACGACCCGCTATTGAAACTCGGCTGGCAATCCGGCTCCATGGGCTTGGGCGTCGGATTTAATAGCTGCCTCACCTTTGTCGCCACTCGCAGGGGGCTATCCGTGCGAATTTGGCGAATATTCGGCCCGTTCCAACGCCCGTTGTTATTTCCGTGGCGCGAGATCACAGTCGAGCCGAGCGAGCCGAGACGTTTTCTGTTCCTTCGAATGGTTCGGCTCAGCTTCGGAAGCCCGCCCTCCGGCTCGCTCAAGATCAGGGAGCAGACCTGGACCAAGCTAGTTGCGGCCGCAGGCACTTTCGCCAACAAGATTTGACCGAAAGGGCGACGGATCGCTCCAACGCCCTTCGCTTGTTCCGCTGATGGGGGAGATCAAGCCGGGATGAACGGGTAAGGCGAGATCGTCTTGCGGTTCTCGTGGACAGCCAGCATTCGCCCGGCCGGCGGGGTCGCGCGATAGGCGCACTGCATCCTGGGGCAGATCGCGCACGCCGGGCCCACGGGGGTGGCAGGCGTATTCGCGAGGTCGAGCCCGTCCGAGTAAGCGATCCGGCCTGCGTGCTTGAGGTCGCAGCCGAGGCCGATGGCGAGCAGGCTGTCATCGCGTAGATCGGGGCGGATCGGCCGCTCGATCGTCCGGCTGATGGTGAAGTAGCGCTGGCCGTCGGGCGTCTCGATGATCTGGCGGATGGTCTGGCCAGGCGTCTGGAATGCGGTGTGGAGGTGCCAGCGCGGGCAGGTCCCGCCGAAGTGCGAGAAGGGGAAGCTCTCGCCGGCGTATCTTTTCGAGATGTTTCCCGCCGGGTCGACCCGCAGCATGAAGAACGGCACTCCGCGCGCGCCGGACCGGCCAAGCGTGGTCAAGCGGTGGGCGACCTGCTCGACATTGGCGCCGAACTGGCCGCACAGCCGGTCGATCGCATAGCGATGCTCTTCGGCCGCGCGGAGGAACTTGCCATAGGGCATCATGATCGCGCCGGCGGCGTAATTGGCGAAGCTCATGTGTAACAGGCTGCGGCTGCCGGCGTCGGGTGGCCGCGCGGCGCCGACCATGCGCTCGATCAGCGGCCCGAACTCGAGCATGGCGAGCTGGTAGGCGAGGCCGAACGTGCGGTTCTCTGGCCGCAGCAGCGCCGACAGCAAGAGAGTCCGCCGCTGCGCATCATAATGCTGGCTGGCGTCGTCGAGCATCTCGGGAGGCACCACCTTGGCCTCGACGCCATAGGCTTCCTTCAATCGGCGCCGCAGCGGCTCGGCCACCGATAATGGATCGCTCAATCCTCCCCCAAGCGTCTCCGCGCCCTCCTCCAGCTCGGGGAAATGGTTGCGCTGCGCCTGGATATAATCGCGCACCCAGGTCTCGGGCGTGATCAGCACCCGTGGATCGGCCCCTTCCTCCCCGGCCGGCTGGCGGTGAAGCTCGCGCAGCGCGGTGTAGAGCCGGGTGATGCCTTCGGCCACCGTCGGCGCATTGTCGGCCAGCTCGATCAGCTCGGACCGGCTGACGCCGAGGTCGGCGAGCATCCCGTCGGAAAAGATCTCGGCCAGCTGGTCGGCTCCGGCAATCTCGCCGCCCTCCGAAGCGAAAGCCTTGACGTCGACGTCGAACGATTCGGCCAGCCGCAGCAGGATTCCGGCGGTTACCGGGCGCTGGTTGCGCTCGAGATGGTTCAGATAGGACGGCGAAATGCCAAGCTGTTCGGCCATCGCGCTCTGGTTGAGCCCACGGTCGCGGCGGAGGCGCTTGAGGCGGGCGCCGAGCAGCAGTTTGCGTTGAGCCATTGGGCGGATTGTGAAGAAGTTTACAAAAAGCACAAGTCACGAAATGACACGTTGGCCTTTATCGCTGCATCTTTTCAAAACTGGATGGGGTTAGCTCGGGCATCGCACCAACGAAGGGTCGTCCCGATGTCCGATTTCAGCCAGATCGTCAGCGCTCCGACCGGACGGTTCGCCGACATCGCGCGGCCCTATTCGGTCGAGGATGTGCTCAGGCTACGGGGTTCGTTCCCGGTCGAGCATACGCTGGCGCGGCGTGGCGCTCTCCGCCTGTGGGAATTGCTGCACAACGCGGAACCGGTCCGCGCGCTTGGCGCCGTGACCGGCAACCAGGCGATGCAGATGGTCCGCGCCGGTTTGCAGGCAATCTATCTCTCGGGCTGGCAGGCGGCGGCCGACGCCAACACCGCCGGTGCGATGTATCCCGACCAGTCGCTCTACCCCGCCAACACCGGGCCCGAGCTGGCGCGGCGGATCAACCGCACCCTCGCCCGCGCCGACCAGGTCGAGCATATGGAAGGTGGCGCCAAGCGCGACTGGTTCGCGCCGATCCTCGCCGACGCCGAGGCCGGTTTCGGTGGGCCGCTCAACTGCTTCGAGATCATGAAGGCCTACATCGAGGCGGGGGTCGCCGGGGTTCATTTCGAGGACCAGCTCGCGTCCGAAAAGAAGTGTGGCCACTTGGGCGGCAAGGTGCTGATCCCGACCCAGGCCGCGATCCGCAACCTCGACGCCGCCCGCCTCGCCGCCGACGTTTGCGGCGTTCCGACCATCCTCGTCGCGCGTACCGATGCCGAAAGCGCGCGGCTGATTACCAGCGACATCGATCAGCGCGACCGGCCGTTCCTGACCGGCGAGCGCACCGCCGAGGGTTTTTTTCGGTTGAAGGAGGGCACCGGCCTCGACCATTGCATCGCCCGTGGATTGGCCTTCGCGCCCCACGCCGATCTGTTGTGGTGGGAAACCAGCCATCCCGATCTCGCCGACGCGCGCGCCTTCGCCGAAGCGGTCCATGCGCAATATCCGGGCAAGCTGCTCGCCTACAATTGCAGCCCCAGCTTCAACTGGGCGGCCAAACTCGACGCCGAGACCATCGCCAAGTTCCAGCGCGAGCTGGGCGCGATGGGCTACAAGTTCCAGTTCGTCACATTGGCCGGCTTCCACAGCCTCAACCACGGGATGTTCGAACTGGCGTCCGGCTATCGCGACCATGGCATGACCGCTTATTCCGAGTTGCAGCAGGCCGAGTTCGCGTCGGAGGGCGCCGGCTACACCGCGACCCGCCACCAGCGCGAAGTCGGCACCGGCTATTTCGATGCCATCGCCACCGCCATTTCGGCCGGACAGGCGTCGACCGTGGCGCTGACCGAGTCGACAGAAAATGCTCAGTTCGTGGCAGCAGAGTAGGAGACGGAAGATGGGACAGCGTTACTGGGTCATCGGCGGCGAATATCGCAATTGCCAATTCGACGAGGTCGTCCCCGGCACGGAGGAAATCTCCGGCCCGTTCCCCGACGCCGTTCGGGCGCGCACCGAATGGCAGCGCCTGACGTTCCGCGACCGGCTGTTCGCGACCACCCGCTACGTGATCACCCAAGAAGCACGCGGGTGAGCGACGTCATCGACCGGTCGCGCCTCGCGGTCGCGTCGTCGGGCGTTCGCGGTGCCGACCAAGTTCTCACGCCCGACGCGCTCGATTTCCTCGCTGAGTTGCACGAGCGCTTCGACGGTCGGCGGCTCGCATTGCTGTCCGCCCGCGTCGCTCGGCAAGCTCGCTTCGATTCCGGTGAACTCCCTGATTTTCTGGAAGAAACGCGCGCTATCCGCGATTCCGAATGGACCATTCTTGCCATACCCGCCGACCTCCTCGATCGCCGCGTCGAGATCACCGGGCCGACCAATGCCAAGATGATCATCAACGCTTTGAACAGCGGCGCCAAAGTGTTCATGGCCGACTTCGAGGATGCCACCTCGCCGGTGTGGGATGAGCTCATCCAGGGCCAGGTCAACCTTCGGAACCGCTGGCTCGGCCGGCTCGACTTCACCGACCCCGACAGCGGCAAGCATTACGCCATTGGCGACGATCCGGCGGTCCTCATGGTCCGTCCGCGCGGCTGGCATCTCGACGAGCGCCACGCCACTGTCGATGGCCAGCCGATCGCCGGCGCTCTGTTCGATTTCGGCCTCTACCTCTGGCACAATGCGAAACCCGCGCTGGCCGCCGGCTCGGGTCCCTATTTGTATCTCCCCAAGCTCGAGGGCCGCCACGAGGCCGAGCTGTGGAGCGACATCTTCGCTTATTCCGAAAGCAAGCTCAGGATCGAGCGCGGCACGATCAAGTCGACGGTGCTGATCGAGACCATCCCCGCGGCGTTCGAGATGGACGAGATCCTCTACGCGCTCAGGGCCAACATCGTCGGCCTCAATTGCGGCCGCTGGGATTACATCTTCAGCTTCATCAAACGGCTTGGCCGCACCGCTGATCGCCTCACACCCAACCGCTCGGCGATGACCATGGATCGCGCGTTTCTCGCCGCTTACTCACTGCGCCTGATCGCCACCTGCCATCGCCGCGGCGCGCACGCGATGGGCGGCATGTCGGCCTTCATCCCGGTCAAGGGCGACGCCGCGGCCAACGACGCCGCGCTCGATAAGGTCCGGGCCGACAAGCTGCGCGAAGTCGGCAACGGCCACGACGGCACCTGGGTCGCGCACCCGGCGCTGGTGCCGGTGGCGCTGGAAGCGTTCGCCGCGATGGAAGGCCCGAACCAGCTTTCGAAAATGCCCGACCGCACCCCCGGCCGTGACGAAATGCTGGAACTGCATACAGGCAACCGCACCGAGGACGGTGCGCGCGAGAACATCCGCGTCGGCGTCCAATATCTCGCCGCCTGGCTCGGCGGGAAAGGCGCGGTGCCCCTCTACAATCTGATGGAAGACGCCGCGACCGCCGAAATCTGCCGCTCGCAACTGTGGCAATGGCTACGCTTCGAAGCGCCGTTGTCGAACGGCCAGACCTTTACCCGCGAACTGTTCGACCGCCTGTTCGATACCGAAGTCCACTGCCTCGCCGACAACCCCAACATCGAGGAAGCCGCCGCGCTATTCCGCAAAATGGTGACGGCGGACGACTTCGACGAATTCCTGACCCTCCCCGCCTACGAGCTGCTCGACTGACGTTGTATCTGTGTTTGAACCCGTTGCGGACATTGGCTTAACCGTGAACAAGGCGGTCATGAGCAGCTTGCAACAAGCCCTCGCACAGGTGCGCGATGGGAGTTCGCTCTATTGGGCTTTCTATCATCCTGAGGACCGGCAGAAGGACCCAGAGCTTGTCGAAGTTCGACTGAACGCCACGCCGGAAATCGTGGCGAGCTTCGTTACGCCCGAGGGGTGGAAACTTGAGCGCGTTCAATGGGGGGATACGCCGTTCCTGCGCCGGCGCCAGTCTCTTGAGCGCGCGGCCGTAGAAGCGATGCTCGTCGAATTGCTGGAACTCGCCGCCGCAAACGGAATGCAGCTGCACTCTTGGCTACACGGCCCCAACGTGGACTGACGTCCGCTTTCCACCCATTGCGGGCATTCGTGCGCCAACAAAAAGGGCGCCGCGGATGTCGCTGGCCAGGATCGTCTGGGGGACGATCCGCCAGCGCCATCTCCAGGCGCCCTGTTTTGACTGGTGAGCTAGGAGCTTAAGCCGCCTTCGCGTCTTCCTTGGGCAGCGCCGCTTTGGCCTGGGCGATGATCGCCGAGAAGGCCGCAGCTTCGTGCATGGCGATGTCGGCCAGGACCTTCCGGTCGAGGTCGATGCCCGCAAGCTTGAGCGCATGGATGAACTGGCCGTAGGTCAGACCCTCGGCGCGGACCGCGGCGTTGATCCGCTGGATCCACAAAGCGCGGAAGCTGCGCTTCTTCACCTTGCGGTCGCGATAGGCGTATTGCCCGGCCT
>JBDTMX010000120.1:0-4974 GCA_039934055.1 Sphingomicrobium sp.
TGGTCTTGCCATGGTCGACGTGGGCGATGATCGCCACGTTGCGAAGTTTCATGTTGCTATTCTCGGGAAAGAGGTCGCGCCGCCCTAGCCGAAACCCGCCTTTGTTGCAACGCAACATGCAACCATGGTGGCGCGTCCCGGCCTAGCGTTCGAGGATTTCGACCGCTCGCTCGATTGCGCGCAATTCGCTCTGGGCGAGCCGGCCGAGCCTGGACTCGAACGCGGTGCCGGTGCTCGGCTTGTGCTCGAGCTCGCGCCGCCCGGCTTCGCTCAGCCGCATTGCCAGCCGCCGCCGGTTGGTCGGGTCGGCAGAGCGATCGACCAGGCCGGCGCGAACCAGCACGTCGACCGAGCGGCTGACCGCGGGCTCGCCGCGCCGGACCGCCGCCGCGACCTGCTTCAACGTCGCCGGCTCGCGTTCGCCGATCGCGGACAGCAGCTTGCGCCGGGCGCGCTCGGCCCGTTCGGCGGGGCCGTCGGCGATATAGGCCTGCGCGATCGCGGTGAAACGCGATGCAAGCGCGGCCGGTGACGATCCCCCGAACATGGTTTGCAGACTAGCAAATGTTCCCGGCGATGCAATGTTCGCCTACACAAACTGGATTGATTCGCCGCTCCGCTCCACGCAATGACAATCGCGTGAGTGAACCGCCCAGCCCCGCCCGCCTGCCCCGGAACGTCTGGATCCTCGGCTTCGTCAGCCTGCTGATGGACCTGTCGAGCGAGATCTATCACGCGCTGCTGCCGTTGTTCATCACCGTGACGCTCGGACTTCCGGTGGCGGCGCTCGGCGCGATCGACGGCATTGCCGAAGCGACCGCATCGTTCGCCAAGCTCGCGTCGGGCCGGCTCAGCGACCGCAGCCGCCGGCGCAAGCCGTGGATTCTCGCCGGCTATGGGCTCGCTGCGCTCTCGAAACCGCTGTTCCCGCTGGCGTCGGGCGCGGTCGAAGTGATGGGCGCGCGCTTCGCCGACCGCATCGGCAAGGGCATTCGCGGAAGCCCGCGCGACGCGATGATCGCCGACGAAACCCCGCCCGAGATCCGCGGCCGCGCCTTTGGCCTGCGCCAGTCGCTCGACACCGTCGGGGCGATGATCGCGCCGATCGTGGCGATCGGGCTGATGGTCGCCTTCGCCGGGAACATCCGCACGGTGTTCTGGATCGCGGTGATCCCGGCATTGCTGTGCTTCCTGCTCGCCTGGCTGGCGCTCAAGGAGAAAGCGGTGCCGCATGGCGAGGCCCGGCCGCGCTCGCCCTTGTTCGCCGGCTTCCGCGCCATCGACCGGCCGACGCGGCGGCTGATCGCGGTCGGCTTCCTGTTCACCCTCGCCCGCTTCTCGGAGAGCTTCCTGATCCTGCGCGGGTTCGATGTCGGGCTTTCCGCCACCCTTTCACCGCTCGTGCTGGTGCTGTTCAACCTCGCTTTCTTCCTGCTCGCCTACCCCGCCGGGGCGCTCAGCGACCGCATGAGCCCCAAGGCGATCCTGATGGCCGGAATGGCGGTGCTGGTCGCCGCCGACCTGATCCTCGCCCGGCCGATCGGCCTGATCGGACTCGGCATCGGGGTCGCCCTGTGGGGCGCACACATGGCGCTGACCCAGGGCATATTCGCGCGGCTGATCGCCGACAGCGCCCCGCCCGAGCTGCGCGCCACCAGCTTCGGCGCTTTCTATTTCATCAGCGGCATCGCGACCTTGCTCGCCAGCCTCGGCGCCGGCCTGCTGTGGGACCGGGATGGCGCCCACGCCACCTTCCTCGCCGGCGCAGGCCTCGCCGCCGTCGCGCTGGCGATGCTCATCCTGCTTCCGGAGGACCGTTCCGGGACCGCAGCTGCGACCAGATCCGCCAGCCGATAATCGCCCACAGCAAAAGCCCGGCGATGGGAATCGCGAGATTGAGGAAAGTCTCGGCCCACGTCGGCCACGGATTGTCGCCGAACACGAACAGCCACAGGAGCCCGAGCAGCCCGCCGCCGACCGCGATGACGATCGCGAACGCGCCGATGGCGCCGCCGACGATCGCCAGCAGCGCCAGCCCGAGACCGCGGTTCACCGGGTGAACTTCTCTCCGGCCGCTGCCTTGTCGAGCAGCAGCTTCGAGAAGCTGAAATCGCTCCCCATCCTCGGCTCCTGCCGCTTGAGGCCTTCGACGATCTTGGCGAGGCCTTCGCTGTCGGCCCAGAACATCGGCCCGCCGCGATAGACCGGCCAGCCGTAGCCGTAGACCCACACCACGTCGATGTCGGACGCGCGCTGGGCCATGCCTTCCTCGAGGATCTTCGCGCCCTCGTTGACCATCGTGTAGAGCGTCCGCTCGACGATTTCCTGGTCGGAAATCTCGCGCCGCTCGACGCCCTGCTTCTTGGCAAAATCCTCGATGATCTGTTGCACCACCGGTGACGGCGAAGGCCGCCTTTTGTCGTCATAATCGTAGAAGCCGGCGCCTTTCTTCTGCCCCCAGCGGTCGATCGCGCAGAGAGCATCTCGGATGTTCTCGATGCGCTTGGGATCGCGGTGCCAGCCGATGTCGACGCCGGCGAGGTCGGCCATCTGGAACGGCCCCATCGGCATCCCGAACTCGACATGGACGCGGTCGATCTGCTCGGGCGACGCGCCTTCCAGCAGAAGCTTGGTCGCCTCGACCTGGCGCGGCATCAGCATGCGGTTGCCGATGAAGCCGTGGCACACGCCGGCGACCACCGCGACCTTGCGGATGCGCTTGGCGATGGCCATCGCCGTCATCAGCGCATCGGGCGCGGTCTTGGCGCCGCGCACCACTTCCAGCAATTTCATGATGTTGGCCGGCGAGAAGAAGTGCATGCCGAGCACGTCCTGCGGCCGAGACGTGCTCGCCGCGATCTCGTCGACGTTGAGGTAAGAGGTGTTCGACGCAAGGACCGCCCCGGGCTTGGCGATGGTGTCGAGCCGCCCGAAGATCTCCTTCTTGACGGCCATGTCCTCGTAGACCGCCTCGATGATCAGGTCGCAGTGCGCCAGCGCCTCGAAATCCAGCGTCGGCTCGAGCAGCCCCATCGCTTTGCCGACCTGATCGCCGGTCAATTTGCCCTTGGCCGCGCTCGCGTCGTAATTCTTGCGGATGACGCCGGTGCCGCGGTCCAAGGCTTCCTGGCTCATCTCGACGATCGTCACCGGCAAGCCGGCCGAGAGGAAGTTCATCGAGATGCCGCCGCCCATGGTGCCGGCGCCGATCACGCCCACCCGCCGGATGTCGCGCGGCTTGGTGCCCTCGGGCAAGCCTTCGATCTTGGCCGCCTTGCGTTCGGCGGAGAAGAAATATTGCTGCGCCCTGGCCTGGGTGCCGCTCATCAGCTCCATGAACAGCTTGCGCTCCTCGATCACTCCTTCGGAATAGGGCTTGTCTAGCGCAGCGGAGACCGCGCGGATGTTCGCTTCCGGCGCGTCGAAGCCGCGAAACTTGCGGGCGTTGGCGTTGCGGAACTCGTCGAACAGCGCGGGATTGTCGCGCGCCTCGGCCAGCCGGTCCTCGCGCTCGGACGATTTGGGCAGCGGCCGGACGTCGCGCACTTCCTCCGCGTAACCCACCGCGTGCGGCACCAGCTCGCCTTCGATCAGCCGGTCGACCAGCCCGCAATCGAACGCCTGCTTGGCGCCGATGGGGGTGCCAGTGGCGCACATCTCGAGCGCTTGGCCGACTCCGGCAACCCGCGGCAGCCGCTGTGTCCCGCCCGCTCCCGGGAGCAGCCCCAGTTTGACCTCGGGCACGCCGAGCTTGGCGTCGGGCATGGCGACTCGATAATGGCAGCCGAGCGCCACTTCGAGGCCCCCGCCCAAAGCGGTGCCGTGAATCGCCGCGACCACCGGCTTGGAGCAATTCTCGATCGCATCGACCACCGTCGGCAGCCACGGCATCACCGGCGGCTTGCCGAACTCGGTGATGTCGGCGCCGGCAAAGAACGTCTGGCCCTCGCAGGCGATGACCACCGCTTTCACCGCATCGTCGACTTCCGCTTCCTCGATCGCCGCCACCAGCCCCTGGCGGACGGCAGCGCCGAGCGCGTTGACCGGCGGGTTGTTGGACGTGACGATCAGCACATCGCCGTGGCGCTTGGTCGAGATCGGGTTTGTCATCTTGTCACCTGCGGGTTGCGCTGATCCGCTAGGCGGCGCCCAGTTGGGTTGCAAGGCCGTTGGCTGGCAAGTGCTAGCCGCGGGTACGTTTGGTACCGGTACGATCGAGCAGGAAGTTCAGCCGCGCGGCGGCGATCGGCTTCGAGCGCTCGTTCTGCCAGGCGACGGCTTCGACGTTGGCGATGCGGCTCCCCAAACGCTGGATCTCGGCGGTCGCGAAGGTGTCGCAGGCGGTGCCGCCGCGCATATAATCGACGGTGACGGTGATCGGCTTCATCGCCACCGCCGGGTCGTCGATGGCGCGGCCGAGCGTGGTGAAGGCGGCGAACTCGAGCAGGCCGGCGATCGCCCCGCCGTGAAGATAGCCGGGCCGGCCGACGACATCCTCGTGGAACGGCATGACCAGGCGAACTTCCTCGGCGCTATCGTCGATGCGCAGGCGCAGCAGCTGGGCATAAGGCGGTAAAGTGCTCACCCGGCCCGGTTTAGCGCCTGCACCGGCTGCGCCAAGTGCGGCAGCCCCGGAATGCGCGTCAGCCCTTGTTCTTGTAACCGGTGATGATGCCGAGGATGAAGGCCATGAACAGCGCCAGCTGGACCCTCCCGGTGGGATCGTCCCAACCGAAATATTGCGAGCCCCAGCCGAACAGCGCGACGAACATGGCGATTGCGAGCCATACCATCCGCTTTCTCCCTCCCATGCCGGTCTTCCCGGCCGCGACAGGGTGCTCCCCAAATAGTAAACGGATTGTAAAGCTTGCCCCGGGGAAGGCGCCGCCATAGGAGCGCGCATCATGAAGGCCCGCGTGTTCATCACCCTCAAGCCCGGCGTGCTCGACCCGCAGGGCAAGGCCATCCACCACG
>JBDTMX010000121.1:0-4876 GCA_039934055.1 Sphingomicrobium sp.
GGGACCGTGGGCCGACCTGCTTCGCACCCGCTTCGAGATCGCCGTCAAGCGCTTCGGCCTGCGCCAGGCCAAGTTCGCGCTCCGCCGGGACCTTTTCCGACCGCCCGAAGGTGCCCAGATGCGCTTGCTGTAATTTCGACGAATGGCCGATGACAGTCAATCAACGCAAAGCTAGGCACCCCGCTATGAAGCACTATCTCGCCGCCTTCCTGATTGCCGCTTCCAGCCCGCTTGCAGGGCAGGCACTCCCTGCCCAACTCCCGATCCCCGATCCCAAAGTCGCCGCGATCCGCAATGCGGCGCTCAGCGACGATTATGCGTGGGACATCGTCGAGGGGCTGACGACCGAGGTCGGGCAGCGGCTGGCCGGGACCGAGGCCGAAGCGCGGGCGCGCCAGTGGGCGGTCACCAAGCTCAAGGCGCTCGGCTTCGCCAACGTCCATGTCGAGCCGTTCACCATGCCGGTGTGGGTGCGCGGGATCGAGACCGCCGAGATCGTCGCGCCCTTCCCCCAGAAGCTGGTGCTGACCGCACTCGGCAACAGCGGCGCTACTTCCCCCGGTGGGCTGACCGGCGAAATCGTCGCGTTCGACAGCATCGATTCGCTGCGGGCGGCGCCGGATGCGGCGGTGCGCGGCAAGATCGTGTTCGTCGACCACCGCATGATGCCGACCCAGGACGGCTCGGGCTATGGCCAGTTCGGGGCGCCGCGCCGCCAGGGCCCGACGATCGCCTCGAACAAGGGCGCGATCGCCATCGTCGTCCGCTCGATCGGCACCGACCATCACCGCAACCCGCATACTGGCGTGCAGGTCTTCAGCGATGGCGCCAAGCCGATTCCCGCCGCCGCGCTGACCGTGCCCGACGCCGAGCAGCTGGTCCGGATCCTCGCCCGCGGCAAGCCGGTGACGATGCACCTGACGCTGACCCCGCGCTTCACCGGCGAGGGCCAATCCGGCAATGTCGTAGCCGACGTTCCGGGCCGCGATCCCAATGCGCCGAAACTGCTGATCGGCGGGCACCTCGACAGCTGGGACCTCGGCACCGGCGCGATCGACGACGGCGCCGGAGTGGCGATCACCGCCGCGGCGGCGAAACGGGTGATGGACGCGGGGCGGCCGTTGCGGACCATCCGGATCGTCTGGTTCGGAGCCGAGGAGCCCGGCGGCTTCGGCGGCGAAGCTTATCTCAAGGCCCACCCCGGCGACCGCTACACGATCGTCGGCGAGAGCGATTTCGGGACCGACCGAATCTGGCGGATGGGCAGCAAGCTGTCGACCGACCAGCCGCAGGATTATGCGATGCTTGCCGCGACGCTGGCGCCGCTCGGCATCGTCAAGAACGACAAGGGCGAGGCCGACGGGACCGATGTCGGCCCGATGGTCGCCGCCGGCGCGCCATGGGTGACGCTGAACCAGGACGGGATGCGCTATTTCGACATCCACCACACGCCCGACGACACGCTTGACAAGATCGACCGGGAAGGGCTGCATCAGAATGTCGCCGCCTGGACGGCCATGCTTGCGGTGCTGTCGGGCGGGATCGAGACGCCGCCCAAGCCCCGCCGGCGGCGCTGAAGGCTTTTGAAGGAGACCAACCGTGCGCACTGCAATCCTGATCGCGATACTGCTGCTGGCGGCCTGCGCGGTGAAAAAGGACCCGAACAACAATGCGGTCACTCTCGGATACGACAGCCAGGCTGCGGAGAACGGCGCCAAGGCGGTGACCCACGAGGCGACGAAGATCGCCGGCGACATCGCCAACGACGTCAAGGACACCGGCAGCAAGATCCAGAGCAAGATCGGCGAGCAAACCGCGAGCAGCGGCGCCACCGATAATGCCGCCGACAAGAGCGCGGACAAGACTGGCGACAAGGCGCCGGCCAACAAGCATTAGGGTTGGAAGCCGCGCGCCCTCGCTGCTAACGGGCATCCATCTGTGATGGGGTTATCCTCGTCATGGCAGTCGGGGAGTGGCGCAGCCTGGTAGCGCATCTGCTTTGGGAGCAGAGGGTCGCAGGTTCGAATCCTGTCTCCCCGACCAATCGTTCGCCTTGGGTCGATAGGCTTGGGTTGATTTGCATGGCTTGATGCCGGTGGGCCCGGAGGGAATCGAACCCCCAACCTAGCCGTTATGAGCGGCCGGCTCTACCGTTGAGCTACAGGCCCCGCCCGGCCGTGCAGCGATAGCGGTCACAACTCGGGAAGAGCAAGGCTGATGCGCGCGCGGGTGATGGTCAGGTCGCCGCCGGCGATCCGGGCGAGGCCACGGACCAGCCTCAGGCCGAAGTTGCCGCCGGCCGCGTCGCCGTCACCGGGGCCGAGCTGCGGCGGCGGGCGAACCCACAGCACGCACCGGCCGGAACGGTTGTCGAGGTGCACGACCAGCTGCTCGCCGTCGGCGGCTGTGCCCGACAGCGCGGTGCAGAAGCGCGTCACCAGCCGCTCGGCCAGCGCCGGCTCGAGCGCACAGCGGCGCTTGCGGGTCTCGATCGCCAGCTCGAGCTGGGGAGCGTTGGCCGATGCGCCCTGGCGCATTGCGGCGGCGATCTGCTCGAGCAGCATGCCAAGGTCGGTGCCGCTGCCTGGACGGCTGCGGTCGGCCTGAAGCTTGGCGGAGAAGTCCAGATCGTCGATCGCCGACAGCAGCAGCTTGGCCTGGGCGACGATCTCGGCCGCGCGGGTGCGGTAATGGCGGTCGGCGGGTCCGAGCAACTGGCTGTCGATGATCTCGGCGAAACCAATGATCGCGTTCAACGGAGTCTTGATCTCGTGGACCAGCTCGCGCAGCGAATTGGGGTCGCTGAGCAGCGAATGCTGTCCGTTGCGGGCCGGATCATAGACCCCGTTGGCGTCGCGCAGGGCAATGCCGCGATATCCGGCGAAGCGGCCGTCGGCCGGCTCAAAGGCCGGGACGCCGCTGATCTTCCACGCGCCGGCTAGAGCCCCTTCCCCCGGCAGCGAAAGCAAAGCGTCGCGAAACGGCGCTCGCATCGCAAACGCCCGTTCGACCTCTTCATCGACGCCCTCGCTTTCCTCGGCGCGAGCGATCGAGCGGCCGATTAGCGGGCCGCGCGGAGCGCCTTCGACCCAGGCGATCTCGCCCGATGGGCCGCATTCCCAGCGGAACAGCGAAGAAGCGGCGGCGGACACCGCGGCCGGCCCCTGGTCGTCGGTGAACGCGCCCGTGCCTCGCGGCATCCGGCCGCGGCGCAGGCGCTCGATGCGGGCGACGACGTCGCTGATCGACGGGATTGCATGGCCCGGCGGCCCTTCGTCGGCCTGCTCGACGAACGGCTCGGGCTCGCGGATGTCCTTGGCCTGGTCCGGCGGCGGGAGATCGGGATGAAGGGTCTCGATGAAGTGCCGCGTCTCATCGTCGGCAACGCTCAGCACCTTGACCCACTCGTCGCGCTCGAGGCGGGCCGCGGCCAACATCGGCGCTGAAACAGCCAGCGTGTCGGAGGCGAAGAGCGCGACCAGCTCGAACGGCAGTGGCAGCGCCGCGACCGCGCGGGCGGCGGCGGCGCGCAGGGCGGCGTCGACTTGCGGACGGTCGGTCAGGATCAGCTGCAAGGCCTGCTCGAACAGCGGATTGTCGGCCTGGGCGCCGGCGCGGGCGACGAGGTCGACCAGCTGGCGCCAGCGCACGGCACGATCGTGCGGGTCGCTCGCCGGCTGGTCCAGCACCGTCATCAGGCGATCGTCGAAGCGCACAGCGGCTACCGCATCCTCTCGAGTTCAATCGAAGCCCTGCTGTATCCGACGCCCGTACGCGCGTAAGGCGCAGGGCCTTAACCATCCCGAAATGGTACGGTTTCAAGGCGGCACCCGCGCGACCTGAACATCCGCGTCGCAGCGCTAATCGTTTCGGAACCACAAGGCCATGCGGGGGTTCTTTGACCAAGCCCCGAAAGAGCGGGGGCCACGAAGCTTTGGGGCGATTCGAAAAGGAAAACCTCGATGCGTAATCTTGCTCTTTCCGCATTGCTCGCTAGCACCGCAGCGCTGGCCGGCTGCGCGACGGTCGCCCCGGTTACCGCGGCCAACGGCGTGTGCGGCAATTATGGCTATGTCGACGCCAACAACGACGGCTACATCAGCGGCGACGAATGGAACACCTACCGCACCGGCAGCTACGGCTACTGGGATACGAACCACGACGGCCGGATCAGCCAGAGTGAATTCGAAAATTGCTATCGCGCCGGAGGATTCTATCGCGATGCTTACTATCATCCCGAATATTGGAATAATTACTGGACGACCTTCGACGCCAACGGTGACGGCTATCTAAGCGCCGACGAATATTGGTCGGCTAACGCCTGGGCCCGGGCGGACCGCAATCACAACGGCCGCATCGACGCCGACGAATGGGTGTGGTGGGGCAGCTAAGCCGGCCCCCAACCATCGAATGAATAGCGACCACTTCGTGCGCGTGTACGCGCGCGCGGGGTGGCGCTCACGATCCTGATCGGCTAGTCCGTTGACGGCGGGGGCGCGCCTTAACGGCGCATCCAACCCGCTACCCGAATCTCTAGCTCAGGATTGAAATCTTTTGGCCACCGAACCGCCGGTCGAGGACCGCGACGACAACAACGACAGCAGCGGCGGCACTGGCGGCGGCGGCAAAGGCGGCGGTCCTAGCGGCGGCGATCCTGGCGGCAGCAGCCCCAGCGGCGGTGACAGCGACATCGCGCCCATCTCCATCGTCGAGGAGATGAAGACCAGCTACCTCGACTATGCGATGAGCGTCATCGTCAGCCGCGCGCTGCCCGACGTCCGCGACGGCTTGAAGCCGGTGCACCGCCGGATCCTCTATTCTGCCTACGAGAACGGCTTCACCTACAACCGCGGCTACCGCAAATCGGCGCGCATCG
>JBDTMX010000122.1:0-4481 GCA_039934055.1 Sphingomicrobium sp.
ATCTACAACCGCCACTGCACCGGCGCCGGGTCGACCTTCTCGCTCTATCTGAAGGGCGGCGAGCGCGAGGCGTTCGCGTTTTTGGATGCGCTGACCATCGCCCATTTAGCCGTCAGCCTCGGCGGCACCGAGACGCTGGCCAGCGCGCCGGCGGCGATGACCCATTTGTCGGTCCCCGACGAGCGCAAGCAGGCGCTGGGCATCACCGACAATCTGGTGCGGATTTCAATCGGGGTCGAAGATGCGGACGATCTCATCGCCGACTTCGAGAATGCGCTGCGGGCGGTTTAGTCTGGCGGTGATCGCCGATCTGTTGGTTCGGTCGCTACGTCCGCTGTGGGTGGAAAGCGGTCATTACCGAGGCGAGGGAACAGCGCGACTTGGGTACGCGAACTTATAATAAACCGTCCGCGAGCTTGCCCTTGCGCTGGGGGGGGTGATCGCCGTTCATTACGTTCCACGCTGTTCCGAGGGGGAGACAGGCAATGGTGAAGCCGGTGAAGTTTGCCCACGTCGTCTACATGACGCGGCGCTTCGACGAGATGATTTCGTGGTACCGCAACGTCTTCGAGGCGGAGGTCGTGCACGAGAATCCGGCCCTCGCGTTTCTCACCTACGACGATGAGCACCATCGGTTCGCGTTCGCCAACCTCGACATCTTGAAACCCGGCGGCAAGTCTCGCGACGACCGAGGTGAGATCGGCGTGAATCACGTCGCTTACACCTACCGAGGCGTTGGAGACCTGCTTGACACATATGCCCGGATGAAGCGCGCCGGCATCACTCCTTATTGGCCTGTCCATCACGGAACCACGCTGTCGCTCTACTACGCGGACCCGGACGGCAATCGGATGGAGTTCCAGGTGGACTGCGGAACCGTGGAGGAGGCGACCGCGCTCATGAGAACGCCTGCCTTCGCCGCCAATCCCGTTGGCGTCATCTACGATCCTGACGCATTGCTGGCGCGTTTCGAGGCTGGGGAGACAGACGAGGCCTTGCTCGCCCAGCCTGCCGGACCACCTTCGCCCATTCCAGCGGCGCACGGGATGACCTGAGTCAGTTGTTCGTCGCCGCCCGCGAATGTCCGCAATGGGTCGAAAGCGGACGTTCTTTTACCCCCAATCCTCGATCGCCCAGCCGCGGGCTTTGGCGAGTTTCTCGAGCGGCCCATGCGGGTTGACCGCGACCGGCTCGTCCGCCCACTCGAAGGTCGGGGCGTCGGACGCGTGGTCGGAGTAAAAGCGGACGTGGCCGTGCTTGCCGGTGAGCCCGGACTGCTCGACCCACGCCTTGATCATCCGCAGTTTGGCTTCGCCGTAGGCATTCTCGCCCTCGATGCTTGAGCGCAAGCGCTCGTCGAGCCCGATCACCGAGCCGGTGCCGATGACATCGTCGAAGCCGAGCCGCTCGGCGATGGCGTCGGCGTAGAGGCGGTACGAGGCGGTCGCGAGAATGAGGCGGCGCCCTTGTTTTTTGTCGCGCGCGATCGCCTTGCGCGCACCCGGCCGGATATTCCTCGCGACGGTCGTATCGGCGAAACTGTCGACCAGCGGCTTCAAATCCCGCGGGTGGATGGACCGGCCGAGCAGCAGCCAGTGGTTGGTTTCCTTAAGCTTGGCGCGGTCGATGACCTTGGCCGCATAAGCGAGCATCGATGCGGCCGTCACCGGCAGCAGCAGCAGCCGCCACGGCGCGCGGCGCAGCGCGCTGTGGATCAGGAACGGCGTGTAGGTCCCGATCCGCGTCACGGTGCGGTCGAGATCGTAGATCGCGAGGTCGCTCATGGTTTATCTCTCATTGGCGGCCTTCCAATATGGCCTGGACCAGGCGGTGGTCTTCGGGCTTGTCGACATCGACCCCGGCAAGCGGGTCGGCCATCACCACCGCGCGGGTGTCGAGGCCGATCTTGCGGCCGACCCGGGCGACGGCCTGGCCGAGCGTCAGCAGCCGCAGCGCAGCGCCGAGAAACAGCGCCGGGCCCATCGTCCACAGTAGCCGCCAGCCCTTCTTGCGGTCCTGCTCGATCCCGCGCCACAGCGCGATCGCGGTCGCAGATTTGGGCGATCGCAGCAGGAACAGATTGGCGCCGGTATAGGCCCCGCCGCGAAACCGAAACCAGGTGCGGCGGGTAGCCGGCAGCCGCTTGAGCAGCGCCCGCCGCTCGACCACCGCGATGGCGATGTCCGCGCCCGCCGAACGCGCACGGAAATCGGCGATCATGGCGCGGTCGAGCAGCGCGTGGTCGGCGGTCGTGACCAGCAACGGCCAGACGGTCGCGGGGTCGTTGCAGACCGCTTCGAGCGTGGCCGCGATGGTCGCGCCCGACGGTTCGACGACAAGCCGCGGATCGGCCGGGAGGACCGCGGCGATGCGCTCGGGATGCTGGGTGAGCACGCGCACCGCGGCGATGCCGCCTATCGCCAGCAAGGCATTGACTGGACGCCGCACGATCGGCTCGCCCGCGATCGGGATCAGCGCCTTGAGGTCGGTGCCAAAGCTCGCCGCCAGCGGATCCGTGCCCGGCCGCGAGCCGGCGAGCACCACTGCAGTCCAGCCGGTCATGCCAACCCTTTGGTCACGCCAACCACGAGACGACCGGTTCGCCCTGCTCCGTCTTGACGCTCGCCTGCGCCATGCGGACGGCGTGAAAGATCACCGAGACGAGGGTCCACAGAGCGACCAGCTTGATGCCGACGTCGGGGCGCGCGAACAGCAAAGCGGCGACGAGGATCACCATGTTGGGATTGCGCCGCGCGGTGACCAGCCGGAAGCGGCTGTCGATCGGCTGCCAGACGTGGATGTGCATGCCGCCGTAGCGGCGCATGAACAGGCCCTCGATCAGGCGCTGGAGGACGTAGCCGCCAATGATCACCCACAGCAGCATGGTCGCATAGATCGGCTCCAGCGGCCGGCCGTACGTGGCCAGGCCGTGGATCCACGCCCACCACCAGAATGGCGGATGGATGAGGTCGATGCCGTGGTCGAAGATGTTGCCCCAATTGGACGAAGTGCCGGTGCAGCGGGCGAGCTTGCCGTCGACCGTATCGAGCACCATGAAGACGAAGCCGGACAGCACGCCGAGCCAGTAATGGCCCTGCCAGAACAGGACGAACGCGAGCACGCACAGCACCGCGCCGACGGCGGTCACCGTGTTCGGCGAGAGGCCGGCCTCGGCCGCCCGGCGGGTCAGGTAAAAGGCCGGGCGGCGCCACAGATACAGGGTGAGGAGGTCGGTCACGCCCTTGTAGGACGCGTCGTAGGCGGCGCGCTCGACTGGCTCGGGATCGGCGGGATCGAGCCGCAGGACGAACGGCCGCTCGCGCTTGCGCAGCTCGGCGTAGGTCAATTCGAAGGTCTCGGCTGCGATTGGCTCCAGCCGCTCCAACGCGGACAAATTGCCCTTGGCCAGCGCCTCCGCGATTGGCGCCGCTGCCGGCCCGCCGGCCGGGACATGGGCCAGGACGGGAGCTCCGCCGAGCGTCAGCACGCTCGAGGGCCGAGCAGCAATCGCGTGGAGCCACGCCGGATCCCACGCATAGTCGAGGCTCGCGATGATCATGCCGCGGCCGGCTTCGACCGCATCCCCGCACTCGAAGCCGGCGTTTTGGGCGAGGCGGCAAGCACGGGTCCGCGCATCCAGCCCGAACAGCCGTGCGGCATTGGAACCGACAGGGACGAACAGCAGCGGCGGCGCGGTGGGCATGGGAGACGCGCATAAAGACGAGATCGGCGGCAGGGAAGTGGCGCGCACTTGCCCACGTAGGGGATTTCGCGCACACATTCGCGCCGATGGCCGATAAGGATCAAATCGCCCCGGGCTCTCCGGAAAGCAGGGACGGCGCGGGCGACACCTATCGCGTCGCCGGCGCGCTGACCATCACCCGCGCCGCGACCACCGCGCGCGAGATCGATGGGCTGCGCGATCCGCTGACCATCGACCTGTCGCAGATCGAGCGGATGGATACCGTCGGTGCGTGGATCATCCATCGCGCGATACGCGACCGTAAGGCCAAAGTGGTCGGCGCCAGCCCCGAAGAAACGAGCCTGCTCGAGCAAGTCGCGGAAGCCGACAAGCCGGTCCAGGTCCACCCCGAGCAACCCGGCGGCTTCCTCAACGTGCTCGACGAGCTCGGCACGTGGATGGCCGAGCTCGGGCAGACGCTGGTCGGCCTGCTGGGCTTCCTCGGGGCGACCCTGATCGGGTTCGCCAATCTGGTCCGGCGGCCCAAGCGGTTCCGCGTCAATGCGATCATCCAGCGGTTCGACGTGGTCGGCGTCCGGGCGTTGGGGATTATCGGCCTGATGAGCTTCCTCATCGGCGTCGTCGTCGGCCAGCAAGGCGCGGTCCAGCTCGAGCAGTTCGGGGCGGAGATCTACACCATCAACCTGATCGGCCGGATTACCGTTCGCGAGCTGGGCACGCTGATGACCGCGATCATGGTCGCCGGCCGCTCCGGATCGGCGTTCGCGGCGCAGATCGG